>JALUWV010000013.1 GCA_027019335.1 Sulfurimonas sp.
ATACTCTTCATAGGTTGTATTACGGATGATTGTTTTTTCATCACGACGATAAATCATAATGACTCTTTTAGCACCCGCTCTTATAGAACAACGCACAACATCCATAGAGGTAAAGCCACCACCAACACAAGCAACAGTTTTTCCAGTTAAATCTACAAAATCAGCAGGAAGCATCTGTTTCTCTTGTACTTCTTTTGGTGTTTTTATATCAAATTTCTCATATAAGTTCACCCAGTCAAGAAAATCAATCGCTCCCCAATAGCCCTGTATCTCTGTACGTTCATTTTTACAACGAACCGCTTTAGAAATACGAGTACCCGAGGCAATCATAGTCGCATCATACTCTTTTTCAAATCTATGCATATCTTCTTGAGAGACTTTATGATTCAAAATGAAATTCACACCCATATCACGTACACACTCTATATCTTTTAGGTATTTATCCCATGGCATACGATACTCTGGAACACCCACGGTCACTTCACCACCAAGAACTGGTAGTTCTTCATACACATCTACTTCAATTCCATCGGCAGCCAAATAGTATGCAGTAGTGAGTCCAGCAGGACCCGCTCCAACAACAGCTACTTTTTTACCTGTATCTTGTTTTTTCTCCATTGGATGAAAAAAATCATAGCCATGATCAGTTTCCCAGTCCGCTCCAAGGCGCTTGAGTGCCATAATGCTAATAGGTTCGTCCAAGTTTGTTCTACGACAAGCATCTTCACAAGGGTGTGGACAGACACGTCCACACACATGTGCCAGAGGCATTGTTTGACGAGTTGCTTCAAGCGAATCATCAAAACGTAAATCTCTCACTCCTTCAATATACCCAGGGATATCAACATGCGAAGGACATGAATCTGTACACGGTGCCGTAATTTTAGCGATATAGCCAATCTTCTCTTCATAATGTTTTGAAGGCTTTTGTTCATGAATACACTCTAAAAATGTATCTTCAAAATGAGTCATCAAGTCAAGTATAGGATTTGGAACTGTTTTTCCAATCTCACACTTAGAAGTCACTTGCATACTCTTGCCAATCTCTTTTAAGTGATCCAAATCAGCTACAGCACCCTCACCACGAGCAATTTTATCGAGTTGATCATACAAAATCTGACCACCCCAACGTCCAGGTGCACATCTTCCGCATGCTTCTGAATACTCTTGGTACTGTGCTGCATATTCCATAGCTAAACGGATTACATCTACATCTTTATCAAATAGAGCCACACCATCCCAGCCGATAAAAGCTCGAGAATCTCTATGGTCATCATATTGTGCTGGTAGATTATATGCTGATTCTTCCCACTCTGCTTCTGGTTTGCCTATATTGTTTATAGACTCCCCATTCCAAGTAGAAAAATAGACTTTGCTCAAAATAAAATCCTAATCTTTTTTCGCTACGACAGTCCAATCGACTTCGTTAAACTTTAAAGAGTTGAGCAGTTCATAGCCTGCCTCTTTTACGATATCAGCACTTCTTTGTACTGGTGAAAAATCACCAATTTCAAACAAAAAGATTGCAACTTCACCCGCTTTATGCTCGTCTAAAATCTCTTTCATGCGAGGTTCAAATTCTGTTTTTAAATGTCTTAGGTCATATCTTTTCATTATCTATCAACCTCCCCAAATACAATATTTGTAGTACCAATAATCGAAACAACATCTGGAATATAATGCCCCGGTAAAAGGTCAGTTAAAATTCCTGTGTGCCAAAATGATGGAGCACGAAGCTTGAGTCTGTAAGGGTATGGTCCCCCTTGAGAGTTTATAAAGAAACCTAGTTCCCCTTTTGGTGATTCCGTGGCGACATAGACTTCTCCAACTGGTGGTCTCATACCCTGAGTTACAAGTACAAAGTGTTGCATCAAAGAGTAGTTTTGAGTCATGATGTCAAGCTTTGGTGCTGAGATATATTTTGGTGCATGAGCCATTAAAGCTGTTTCATTATTCTCGACACATTTTTCATACATCTCAATTGTTTGATACAAAATTTTAGCAGTTTCTCTCATCTCTTCCATATAGATTCTATAACGAGCAAAATTATCACCCTTATCTGAGTAAGGTACATTAAATTCTACTTCATCATACAGTTCATACGGCTCTTCTTTACGAATATCCCATGCAGTACCAGAAGCTCTCAGCATTGGACCTGTACAGCCCCAAGAGTGTGCCATCTCTTTAGAAATTGTTCCCACTTCTTCCATTCTCATTAGCCAAATACGGTTTGTATCAAGTAAATCTTCATAATCTTTAATATTTTGGGGAAGCTTATTTAAAAATACACGTAACTGATGTAAAAAATCATCTTGAATATCTAAAGGAACACCACCAATACGAATAGCAGCATGTGTTAAACGTGCACCACAATACCCTTCGATAATATCCATTAGGTATTCTCTCTCACGGAAAGCAAAAAGGAAAACTGTCATTGCGCCAATGTCGAGTGCCGTTGTTGCCAACCAAAAAAGGTGAGACATTAAACGGTTAATCTCTAAAAGCATCATACGAATAACTTTTGCACGACGTGGAACTTCAAGACCAATGAGTTTTTCAACAGCAAGTGCAAAACCATAGTTATTTGAACTCGATGCGATGTAATCCATACGGTCAGTTGTTGGCATGAACTCATTATAAATCATGTTTTCAGCCATTTTTTCCATACCACGATGAAGATACCCTACATCTGGATGTGCTTTTACAATCTGTTCTTGTTGCAAGTGCAACATTAAACGTAGCTGCCCATGAGCAGATGGGTGTTGCGGTCCAAAGTTCAGAACTAACTCATTATCTTCTCTATCAAAAGTAATGTTTTCAAAAAATGGTGTTAATCTATTTTTTACTTGTGCCATATTTTACCACCCTATCTTTGTGGGTCATCAATAACTTTTGACGACTTTTTATCTAATTTTGTTACCATAAATACTCCACCCTCTTCCTGGTAGTTTTGCTCAGTACGTGGCATATCATCTGTAATCTCAGTCCCTTTTGGTACTTCAAAACCAAGACGAGCGAAACGCTCAGAATCATATCTATCTACTCTTGCAGTATCACGAATTTCTGGTCCAATCGCTTCTCTTGCTTCTTTTCCATAAATCTTATCTACTTCATACCAAGCAGCAAATTCATCACCCTCTAGTGGATATGTCTTTAAAAGTGGATTTCCTTGCCAATCATAAGGCATCAAAATTCTTTTCATAAACGGATGGTTATTGGCTTCAATACCGAACATATCAAACATTTCACGTTCAGACCAATCAGCACTACGGAAAAGTTTTTCAACACTATCTACTGCTTGTCCATTTTCAATGAAATATTTAATACGAATACGCTTGCGTTTTGTCATAGAGAGCATTTGATAAAAGATTTCAAAAGTATTATCTTTTGCTAACCAATCTATCGCAGACATTTCAGTAAGTTGTGTATAAGCAAGCTCATCTCGCATCAACTCTAAAACACCGTAAATATCATTTGCATTGATATAAACAACCATTTGTTCCACTTGTATAAAAGCATCTTTGACTTCAAACTTCGCCTTAATAGCTTCTAAATCAGCACTAAAAGTTGCATCAGTCGATACATCATCTTTTGGCACTTGTGGTGCAACATAAAATCTATCTGTATAATAAGATTTTGCTTGTACATCATCTTTTGGTGTGTAGGCTCTCATTACATTAACCTCTTAGCTTTTTGTGCATTACCAGCTTTGTTTGCACGAATCTTTTGTTGTAATAGCATTACACCATACTGTAGTGTCTCAGGACGTGGTGCACACCCTGGAAGGTATAAATCAACTGGAATAATTCTATCACACCCTTGTACTGTTGCATATGTATTAAACATACCACCAGTATTTGCACATGAACCCATAGAAATTACCCATCTTGGTTCTGTCATTTGGTCATACAAGCGTTTGATAAACTCAGCATGTTTTTTCGTCAAAGTTCCAGCAACAATCATCACATCCGCTTGACGAGGAGAAGCCCTAAAAATAGTCCCATAACGGTCAAAGTCAAATCGTGATGCTCCCGATGCCATCATCTCAATACCACAACAAGCAAGACCATAAGTCAACGCCCAAAGTGAGTTAGAACGTCCCCAGTTTACAATTTTATCAATTGAAGTAAGTGCAATGGGGAGTCCACCATCTTG
>JALUWV010000014.1 GCA_027019335.1 Sulfurimonas sp.
TTAACACAAAAAACTCCAAAACAAAAGTAGCCCATGAAAATTCATGGGAAAAGATTCGATAACTAAACAAAACACCGAGCATGATGTTAAAAATCATCGCACTATATCTCGTCTGTTCAAAATGAGCCAAACGATAGACCCAATAACTCATATACTGCACAGATTTTGCAACACTCATATAAAGACTTTTTTCAAAAAGAGGCTTGACATGCACAGCATAAGAAGAGGTGCTAAATTTGCTTTCATGCCCTGCTAGTGTTTGTTTTTGGAAATGTTCTTCTGGTTTATAGAGCCACTCAAAAAGCCGACGAATTGGCCCTGCAAACCCTGTGGCACTATACTGTGTTTTTGCTGCTGTTTTATAGCCACATGCCCATGTATGACACACTCTTGATTTGACATGAAAGAGTTTATAGGCAAGTATCATAACAGCTGTCACACTCACTAATGCAATGAGTAAGATAAGTGGAGAAACCACTCCTCCATGTATACCTACAGAGTGCATATGCCAAAACCCTTCAGGAAAAACACTCTTAGAGATAGAAGGAAAATGAAAACTTACTAAGACCTTATCAAAATAGCCGATATACCACGGAGTAAAAAGCATCAAAGAGAGTACCACAAGACTCATCAACACCATACCACTTTGCATTAAAAAATTAACTTCTGTAGCATGTTTGGCATTTTTACTTCGATGCAATCCCAAAAAGCTAATACCGTAGGCTTTCACAAAACAAGCAATCGCTAACCCTCCAGTCATGGCAAGGGCAAAAATAGCAAAAGGAATCGCAAGTTTCAGTGCTGTCACTTCAATATGCGAAGAGCTTAGCATGGACTGAAATATCATCCATTCACTTAAAAAACCATTACTCGGGGGCAGTGCTGAGATAGAAATGGCGGCAAGTAAAAAAGTAAAGGCTGTCACGGGCATCTTTTTAAGAAGTCCGCCATACTTTTCCATATTTTTAGTATGTGTTTGGTGAAGGATAGCCCCTGCACCCATAAAAAGAAGTGATTTAAAACTCATATGATTAAAACTATGAAAAAGTGCCGCAATAAAAGCAAAAGAGCTCAAAATATGCAGACTTAAACTCTCAAAAATCATCCCCATGCCAAAACCGATAAGAATAATACCAATATTTTCTATAGAATGATTGGCTAAAAGTGCCTTAATATCATGCTCACTCAAAGCATACAAAACACCTACTAAGGAAGATAAAGCACCAATAAAAAGCACCACAATCCCCCACTCCAAAGGCCACGGATAGAGGACATCAAACAAAAAACGAAAAAGCCCATAAATGGCAACTTTGAGCATCACTCCACTCATAAGTGCAGAAACTGGACTTGGTGCCTCAGGGTGTGCATAAGGGAGCCACACATGCAAAGGCACAGCCCCTGCTTTACTTAAAAAACCTAAAAGTAAAAAAAGAAAAAGGACAGAACTATAAGGAAATGCCATAGCAATGGGATGCATAGCAACAAAAGAGAGTTCTAAATTCCCATCACTGACAATGAGGAAAAATAGCAGTAAAAAAACAAAACCAAAATGTGTCATTATGAAGTAAAAACGAGCTGCTTTTATAGTACTTACTTGTTTGACTTCTGTCAAAATCAGCTGCCAAGAAGTCAAACTCATTAACTCCCAAAAGAAAAGAAAGACAAGAGCATTCGCACTCACAACAACCCCAAGCATCGCCACAATAAAAGAGTAATAATGTACTAAATAATGTGTTTTTCTTTCAATTTGAGATAAATATCCACTTGAGTATAAAATATTTGGAATCGCTCCTAATAAAATCAATCCAACAAAAACCAAAGAGAGTGTATCAAAACTAAACATAACTATTTTTTCTCCCCGATGACTAAAATTTTCAGCGACATGAACATCAGTGCAGACTCTATCATAATACTTTGCCAATCAATTTCATGGGTAAAAATTCGATAACTATAAAGAATAAAAAGCATAAGATTAAAAATCATCGCAGGATAGCGTGTCTGTTCAAAATGTGCCAAACGATAGACCCAGTAGCTCATCAATGTTACCCATTTTTTGGTGTTGTCATATAAAGAGACTTCAAAGAGGGCTTTCATCTCTAAAGTATAACTTGCATGAGTAAATTTAGTGCTATGCCCTGCAAGTGTTTGTTTCTCTTGTTTTTCTTCAGCTCTATACAACCAAGCAAAAAATCTTCGCATCACTCCTGAAAAACCCATTGCACTGTACTGTGTTTTTGCAGAAATCTTATACCCACATGCCCAAGTATGCGAAACTCTTTTTTTGACACGAAGGAGTTTGTATGCAATACCTAGAAGCAGTGTTACAAAAAGCAATAATGCAAATAAAAATAGAGGCGAGACAATACCACCATGTACACCAAGAGAATGCATCTCTAAAAAACCAGAGGGAAAAAGCTTTGCATAAACAGAGACATGCCCTTTTTCTACTAACATAGTATCAAATAGTTTTAAAAAGAATGGGACAAAGATTACCATGGATGCAACAAAAAGTGCCATCATAAGCATCCCACTTTTCATCAAAAAATTGACTTCTTTTGCATGTTTTGCATTACTACTTCTATGCAGACCTAAAAATGTAATACCAAAGGCTTTTATAAAGGTAGCAATGGCTAAACCACCTGTCATAGCGAGTGCAAAGAGTGCGAAAGGGAGTGCCAGTTTAAGTGTCATTGCCTCACTGATTGCACTTGAACTTAAAAGTGATTGAAATATCATCCACTCACTTAAAAATCCATTACTTGGCGGTAAAGCGGTAATACTGATACTTCCAAAAAGAAATAAAAAGGCAGTGAGTGGCATAGACTTTATAAGCCCTCCATATTTTTCTAAATCTTTAGTATGTGTCTCATGTAAAATTGCCCCTGCTCCCATAAACAATAAAGATTTAAAACCCATATGATTAAAAATGTGCAAAAGTGCCGCTAAAAAAGAGAAACTACTCAACAGATGCAGATGCAGACTCTCAAAAATCATCCCCATCGCAAATGCAATCAAAATAATTCCGATATTTTCTATAGAAGAGTTCGCTAAAAGTGCTTTGATGTCTCTTTGTGCCATTGCATATAAAATACCCACTAAAGAGGTCACAGAACCAACAATCAAAAGAAAAGTTCCCCACTGCAAAGGCCACGGATAAAGAACATCGAAGAGAAAACGAAAGAGTCCATAAAAAGCCATCTTAAGCATAATAGCACTCATAAGTGCTGAAACAGGGCTAGGTGCCTCTGGGTGTGCATAAGGCAACCATACATGTAAAGGCACAGCTCCTGCTTTACTTAAAAAACCTAAGATAAGGAAGAAAAAGAGTAAGGTTTGGTAAGGAAAAGATGTTGCAATGATGTGCATCTGTACAAAGCCAATTTCTAAAGATCCATTGGTTGTTATAAGGAAAAACAGCAGTAAAAAGACAAAGCCAAAATGCGTCATCAGAAAATAAAATCTTGCTGCTTCTATGGTACTTTTCTCTTTTGGCTGTGTTAAGATAAGTTGCCATGAACTCAAACTCATCAGTTCCCAAAAAAAGAGAAATACAAGAGCATTCGCACTCACAACAACCCCTATCATAGAAAAGATAAATGAGAAGTAGTGAATTTGATAATGCACTTTTCTTGGAATATGTGATAAATAGCCACTTGAATAAACAATATTTGGCACACTTCCAAAAAGGATAAGTAAAACAAAAACAAAAGAAAGGGTATCAAACTGAAACATTTTTGTAACAAACTCCAAAAGTATTTAATGGAGGGCTGTAGTAAAAGGAGATGCAGTCCTGAATTATTGTAGTGGAATTATAAGCTAGAAATGCTTAAAATAGCATATAATAATGGTTTACTTTCTTAATGCTTCTATAAGAGAAATTTCAAGTCCCGTTTTTAATGAAATTGTCTGATTATCAAGTATATCAAGAAGATTTTTTGCAATATTGATTTTTTCTTGCTCTATCCCTTGCTCTATCCCTTGCTCTATCCCTTGCTCAATCCCTTGCTCAATTCCTTCTTCAAGTCCTTGTTCAATTCCATCATTTTTAGCTTTCATGATGGCAAGTCTTTGAACAGATATAAACTCTTTTCTTTTATGTTGTGCTTCTAACTCATCTTTTGTGAGGTTGGCTTCATTGGCACTTTCAAGTG
>JALUWV010000015.1 GCA_027019335.1 Sulfurimonas sp.
TAGACTGTCCAGGTCACGCGGATTATGTTAAAAACATGATTACTGGTGCTGCTCAAATGGATGGTGCTATTCTTGTTGTTTCTGCAGCGGATGGCCCAATGCCACAAACTCGTGAGCACATCCTTCTTTCTAAACAAGTAGGTGTTCCTTACATCGTTGTTTTCATGAATAAAGAAGATATGGTTGATGATGAAGAGTTACTTGAACTAGTAGAAATGGAAATCCGTGAACTACTTGATATGTACGACTTCCCAGGTGATGACACTCCAATCACTGCAGGTTCTGCATTACAAGCTCTTGAAGAAGCAAAAACTGGTAAACTTGGTGAGTGGTCAGATAAAATTATTGCTCTTATGGCTACAGTTGATGAATGGATTCCTGAACCAGTTCGTGAAACTGAAAAAGATTTCTTAATGCCTGTTGAGGATGTTTTCTCAATCTCTGGTCGTGGTACAGTTGTAACTGGAAAAATCGATCGTGGTACAATCAAAGTTGGTGAAGAAGTAGAAATCGTAGGTATCCGTGATACTCAGAAAACTACTGTTACTGGTGTTGAAATGTTCCGTAAAGAAATGGAAGAAGGTATTGCTGGTGATAACTGTGGTATCCTTATCCGTGGTATTGGTAAAGACGATGTTCAACGTGGACAAGTTCTTTGTAAGCCAGGTTCAATTAACCCACACACAACTTTTACTGCAGAAATTTATGTTCTAAGTAAAGATGAGGGTGGTCGTCATACTCCATTCTTCTCAAACTACCGTCCTCAGTTCTACGTTCGTACTACTGATGTTACTGGTGCTATTACATTACCAGAAGGTACTGAGATGGTTATGCCAGGTGATAACGTAAGTATTACTGCTGAGTTAATTCATCCAATTGCAATGGAAGAAGGTACTAACTTCGCTATCCGTGAGGGTGGTAGAACTGTTGGTGCTGGTGTTGTTGCATCAATCGTCAAATAATTCGCTTTAGCGGATTACTTGATAACCACTAAAGGTTAATTACAATGAGAGAAGCGATTCACTTAGGTTGTGAGAAATGTACAAGACGTAATTATCACACAACTAAAAACAAAAAGACTCATACAGAAAAATTTTCAGTAAAAAAATACTGTAAATGGTGTCGTGAGCATACAGTTCATAAAGAGATGAAACTGTAAACATTAGCCTTCGGGCTAATTTTTCTAGGCGCATAGCTCCAATGGTAGAGCACCGGATTCCAAATCCGGGTGTTGCGGGTTCGAGTCCCCCTGTGCCTGCCACTCACATTTATTTTATATGATGCTTAAGAGCTTTATATATAATCAATGAACAAATTTTAGGAAAGTAATATATGGATTTAAGTAAACACATACATAATGCAAAGTTAGAATTAAGCAAGGTTATTTTTCCTACTAAAGGTCAAGTCAAACAAGCATATATTGCTGTAATTATTGTAGTGACGGTCGTTGCTGCATTTTTAGCTTTAGTTGATTTACTTATGTCTTCAATTATGTCAGCTATTTTAGGGTAAGGGGTATTTATATGGCACAACAATGGTATTCCATTCAAACTTATGGTAGTGATAGACAAGTAAGAGATGCAATTTTTAATATGATAGAAGAGATGAGTCTTCAAGAGTTTATAACAGAAGTAATCGTTCCAACTGAAGATGTTATTGAAGTAAAAGATGGCAAAAAGAAAGTAAGTGAACGTTCATTATACTCTGGATATGTTTTTGCTAAAATGGAACTCAACACTGAGATTCAACATCTCATTCAATCTGTTCCAAAAGTATCAGGTTTTATCGGTGAAGGAAATACTCCAACACCTTTAAGCGAACATGACATTAATGTCATCTTAGACCGTGTTAATAATCGTCAAGCACCAAAACCAAAAGTATTTTTTGATGATGGTGAAACTGTGCGTATCGTTGATGGGCCGTTTGCAAACTTTACAGGAACTGTAGATGAGTATGACCTAGAACATGGTACATTAAAATTAAATGTTTCGATTTTTGGGCGTGCTACTCCAGTAGATATATCGTACTCCCAAGTCGAAAAAATTATATAAACTTAAATTCATAAAAAGGAAATAAAATGGCAAAAAAAGTCATGGATTATATCAAGCTACAAATTGAAGCTGGTAAAGCTAACCCAGCTCCACCAGTAGGACCAGCACTCGGACAACGTGGTGTTAATATTATGGAATTCTGTAAATCATTTAACGAAAAAACAAAAGACAAAATGGGATTTAAAGTTCCAGTTGTTATTACTGTTTATGCAGATAGAAGTTTTTCTTTTATCACAAAACAACCACCAGCATCTGCACTTTTAATGAAAGCAGCAGGGCTTAAAAAAGGTACAGATAATCCACTTAAAAATAAAGTTGGAAAAATTACTCGTGCGCAACTGATGGAAGTAGTGAATCAAAAAATCGAAGATTTAAATACTGATGATGTTGAAATGGCTGCTAATACTTTAGCTGGTTCAGCACGTTCAATGGGTATTGATATAGTAGACTAATCTCTACAAATAATCATCGACCACAGTGATTTAAAATGATGTGGCAGAATTAATAGGGAGATTTGTAATGAGTAAAAGATACAAACAATTAGTAGAAAAAATTGATAATACTAAATCATATACGGTTTCAGAAGCTTCTGCAACTGTAAAAGATTTAAAAAGTGCAAAATTTGACGAAACAGTTGAAATTGCAATGAATTTAAATGTAGACCCTCGTCATGCAGACCAAATGGTTCGTGGTGCGATTGTTCTACCTCACGGTACAGGTAAAACTGTTCGTGTTGCTGTATTTGCAAAAGGTGTAAAAGCTGATGAAGCAAAAGCTGCTGGTGCTGATATCGTTGGTACTGATGATTTAGTAGCACAAATTAAAGAAGGTATCTTCAATTTTGATGTTGTTGTTGCTGCACCAGATTGTATGGGACTTGTTGGTCAAATCGGTCGTATTTTAGGGCCAAAAGGTTTAATGCCTAACCCTAAAACTGGGACTGTTACACCAGATGTTGCTAAAGCCGTTAACAATGTTAAAGGTGGACAAGTTGCATTTAGAGTAGACAAAAAAGGAAATATCCATGCAGGTATTGGAAAAGCTTCTTTTGATGCAGATAAAATTGCTGAAAACTTGAGTGCTTTTGTTGTTGCTATTAACAAACAAAAACCTGCTTCTGCAAAAGGTCGCTATATTAAAAATGCTGCTCTTAGTTTAACTATGAGTCCAGCTGTAAAACTTGATTTAGTTGAATTAGCAGATATTAAATAGATTTTTAAACTCTAGCTTTTGCTAGAGTTCAAAATCTTTAGTTTGAGATATTTTATCTTAAACTAAAGATTTTCATTTTGGAAATCTGAAATTACTTGGACTAAAGATAGTTGGGGGTATCTACCGTGTTGGTAGTGAGCTTAATCGAGCCTTTCTCGCCCCTCTTGAAGTTATGTCTGGAAAGGAGAATTATATGTTAAAGTCAAAAAAAGCTGAAGTAATTGCTGACTTAACATCTGCGTTTGAAAACACAACTGCTGTAGTTATATGTGACTACAAAGGTTTAACTGTTGACAAACTTGAAGTGTTAAGAAAAGCTGCGAAAGCAAAAGACACAAGTGTTCAGGTTGTAAAGAATACTTTAGCTACAATCGCATTAAACAATGCAGGTATGAGTGGTGTTGAAATCAAAGATACAAATATTTTTATTTGGTCTGATGATGTTATCTCTGCTGCAAAAATATCTGCAGATTTTGCTAAAGATAATGAACAATTTGTTATTAAAGCTGGTTATTTAGATAAAGAACCTGCAGACATAGCGAAAATCGAAGCATTTGCTAAACTTCCTGGTCGTGAAGAACTTCTTGGTATGCTTGCTGCTACTTGGATGGCTCCAATCACAAATATGGCTGTTGGAATCGACGCACTTCGTCAAAAGAAAGAAGAAGAGGAAGCGTAAGCTTCCCTTATTTACATAAAATATAAAATAATAAGGAGTCTTAAATGGCTGTAACTAAAGAAGACGTATTAGAATTTATCTCAGGACTTTCAGTATTAGAACTTTCTGAATTAGTAAAAGAATTTGAAGAAAAATTCGGTGTATCTGCACAACCTGTTGCTGTAGCTGGTGGTGCTGTAGCTGGTGAAGCAGTAGCTGAACAAACTGAATTTGATGTAGTACTTACAGATGTTGGTGCTAAGAAAATTGGTGTTATTAAAGCTGTTCGCGCACTTACTGGTCTTGGACTTAAAGAAGCAAAAGAAGCTTGTGAAAGCTTACCATCTACAATCAAAGAGGGTGTAGATAAAGATGCTGCTGAAGAAGCAAAAACTGCTTTAGAAGAAGCTGGTGCATCTGTAGAAGTTAAATAAGTCTTAGAGACTATTCATTTCTATGAGGGCATTTGCCCTCACTTTTTGGGCGCTTTTACGAAGAGAAAATCTCTCCTCGTAAAAGTGCCCTTATGTCGTTTATAAGCACTATAATTAATATGACAACTATTTAGTTCTTTTTATAGAACTCAAACATCTAGCTAGAGACGTCTAGTTCAGATAATCAACAACTCATCGAGGTTAGCCTATGTTAAACACTTTATATTCCGGAAACCGTCTTCGTGTAGATTTCTCAAAAACTCCTCAAGCTATTGAAGTACCCAACTTATTGCAATTACAACAAAGTTCTTATGATAAATTTTTAATGCTTGATGCTAAAGATAGAACTGCTAGTGGGATTGAAAATGTATTTCAATCAGCTTTTCCAATTCATGATACTCAAAATAGATTAACTATAGAGTATATTGGGAGTGAAGTTACTAACCCTAAGTACACTGTGCGTGAATGTATGGAAAGAGGGCTTACTTATGCTGTAAGTCTTCGTATGAAGACTCGTCTTGTTCTTTGGGACAGAGATGAAAACACTAAAGAAAAACTTGGTGTAAAAGATATTAAAGAACAAAGTATTTTTGTTCGTGATATTCCTCTTATGACAGAGAGAACTTCATTTATTATTAATGGTGTTGAGCGTGTAGTTGTGAATCAGCTTCACCGTTCTCCTGGTGTTATTTTTAAAGAAGAAGAAGCCGCTACCGCTGGAAATAACCTAATTTATACAGGGCAAATTATTCCAGACCGTGGTTCTTGGCTCTATTTTGAGTACGATCCTAAAGATATTCTTTACATGAGAATTAACAAACGCCGTAAAGTGCCAGTAACTATTATGTTCCGTGCTTTAGGATATTCAAAACAAGATATTTTAAAACTTTTTTACCCTATTCAAACAGTAAATATAGCAGATGGCTATTTTAGTATGGATTTTAATCCAAGTGATTATGCTTCAAGAATATCTTATGATCTTGTAGATATTAATGGTAATGTCCTTGTATATGCGGGGAAAAGACTTTCAGCGAAAAAAGGACAAAAATTTCTTGATGATGGTGTAAAAACTGTTCAGTATCCATTAGAAATTTTACTTGATCGTTATTTAGCTGAGCCTATCATCGACCCTGAAACAGGTGAAGTGTTATTTGACACTATGACGCATATTGATGAAACAAAACTTAAAAAACTTGCAGAACTTGGTGTAGCATCTTTTAAAATTGCAAATGATTTAGCAGAGGGTGTTGATGGTTCAATTATTAATGCTTTCAATGCAGATGCAGACTCTTTAAAATTGTTAAGACAAACAGAAGAGATTGAAGACGAAAATGATTTATCTGCAATTCGTATTTATAAAGTAATGCGTCCTGGTGAACCAGTGACAAAAGAAGCTGCAAAAATTTTCGTAAATCAACTCTTTTTTGATCCAGAGAGATATGACCTTACAAAAGTTGGTCGTATGAAGATGAATCATAAACTTGGACTTGATATCCCTGATTATGTAACTGTTCTAACAAATGAAGATGTTATTGAATCTGTAAAATATGTGATAAAAGTAAAAAATGGACAAGGTCATATAGATGATAGAGATCACTTAGGTAATCGTCGTATCCGTTCTATTGGTGAGCTTTTAGGTAATGAGTTACATAATGGTCTTGTAAAAATGCAAAAAGCGATTCGTGATAAACTCTCTACTATGAGTGGACCGATGACTGAGCTAATGCCACATGATTTAATCAACTCTAAAATGATTACTTCAACTATCATGGAATTTTTCTCAGGTGGACAACTTTCTCAGTTTATGGATCAAACAAATCCACTCTCAGAAGTGACACACAAACGCCGTCTTTCAGCACTTGGTGAAGGTGGTCTTGTAAAAGAACGTGCTGGTTTTGAAGTGCGGGATGTTCACCCAACTCACTATGGTAGAATTTGTCCTATTGAGACTCCCGAGGGTCAAAATATTGGTTTGATTAATACTTTGGCAACATACTCACGTGTCAATGAACATGGCTTTATTGAAGCACCATACAGACTTATGAAAGATGGAAAAATTACTTCTGAAGTAGTCTATCTTACAGCGACACAAGAAGAGGGTGTTATGATTGCTGCTGCTTCAAATAAAATTGATGCAGACAATAACTACATTGAAGAGTTGATTGCTGTACGTCAAGATGGAGAGATTATTTTACGTCCTTCTACTGATTGTGCATATGCTGACCTTTCGTCACATATGGTTGTTGGTGTAGCGGCTTCTCTTATTCCATTCCTTGAACATGATGATGCCAACCGTGCCCTTATGGGATCAAATATGCAACGTCAAGCGGTACCTCTTTTACATGTGAATTCACCAATGGTCGGAACAGGAGTTGAAAAACTTGTTGCTCGTGATGCTTGGGAGTGTGTCAAAGCGAAACGCTCTGGAACAATTGAGAAAGTAGATGGAAAACATATCTATGTTATGGGTGAAGATGATGGTGAAATCTATATAGATTATTATCCATTACAAAAAAACTTAAGAACCAATCAAAATACTTCATTTACTCAAAAACCAATTGTAAAAGTTGGTGAAAAAGTAAGTAAAGGACAAATTATTGCCGATGGTCCAAATATGGATCAAGGGGAACTTGCACTTGGTGTGAATGCTATGGTTGCTTTTATGCCTTGGAATGGATACAACTATGAAGATGCGATTGTTATTTCTGAACGTCTGATTCGTAAAGACTCTTTTACTTCTGTGCATGTGTACGAAAAAGAGATAGAAGCACGTGAACTCAAGCATGGTGTTGAAGAGATTACTCGTGATATTCCAAATGTTCGTGATGATGAACTTGCACACCTTGATGAATCTGGAATCGTTAAAATCGGTACAAAAGTAAGTGGTGGTATGATTTTAGTTGGAAAAGTTTCTCCAAAAGGTGAAGTTAAACCAACTCCAGAAGAACGTTTACTTCGTGCTATCTTTGGTGAAAAAGCAGGTCATGTTGTGAACAAATCTCTCTACTGCGCGCCTTCTATGGAGGGGGTAGTTGTAGATATTAAAATCTTTACAAAAAAAGGGTATGACAAAGACCCACGTGCTTTAGAACTTGAAAAAGAAGAACGTGATCATTTAGAACGCGAACATTATGACAGACTTTTAATGATTGATAAAGAAGAGATGTTACGTGTAACAAAACTTTTAACACGTGAAGCACTTCTTTCAGACATCAAAGTAGGTGAAAATGAGTATAAGGCTGGCGACACTATCAATGGTGAAGACTTAGTCAATGTGAATCGTTTTGCTATGAATGCGATTGTGAAATCATTTTCAGAATCTGTACAAGCAGAATATAACAAAACTAAAAATTATTTCCAAAAAGAGAAACGTGTTTTTAGAGATGAACATGAAGAAAAATTAAATATCTTAGAAAAAGATGACATTCTTCCAAATGGTGTTGTGAAATATGTCAAAATTTACATCGCAACAAAACGCCAGCTTAAAGTTGGAGATAAAATGGCAGGACGTCACGGAAATAAAGGGATTGTTTCTATTATCGTTCCTGAAGTAGATATGCCATATATGGAAGATGGACGTTCTGTTGATGTATGTTTGAATCCACTAGGTGTTCCTTCTCGTATGAATATCGGTCAGGTTTTAGAAATGCACTTAGGTATGGCAGGACGTGAACTTGGAAATCAAATTCAAGAACAGTTTGATACAAAACAAAAAGATTTTATAGATAACTTACGAGAAAAAATGGTTACTATTGCTGATGTTGCAGGGCTTATGAATGCAGGTGAAGTGATTGGGGCTATGAGTGATGATGAGTTCTTAAAATATGCAAGAGACTGGGCAAAAGGTGGGGTGCGTTTTGCAACTCCTATCTTTGAAGGTGTGAATGCTGGTGAGTTTGAAAAGTTATATGCACTTGCGAAAATGGATCTTGATGGAAAAGTAGTGCTTTTTGATGGGAAAACTGGTGCGCAAATTCAAGAGCGTGTTAATGTAGGGTATATGTATATCCTTAAACTTCACCACCTTGTTGATGAGAAAATTCATGCACGTTCAACTGGACCATACTCTTTAGTTACACAACAACCAGTTGGTGGTAAAGCACTCTTTGGTGGACAAAGATTTGGGGAAATGGAAGTATGGGCTTTAGAAGCTTATGGTGCTTCTGCTGTTTTAAAAGAGATGCTGACTATCAAATCTGATGATGTTGATGGGCGTGTACGTGCGTATAAAGCAATCACAAAAGGTGAGTTGATACCAGAATCAGGTATTCCTGAAACACTATTTGTATTAACAAAAGAGCTACAATCATTAGCACTTGATGTAGAGATTATGGACGAGGTGGAAGACGATGAGTAAATTAGTACCAGTAGAAGTGACTGAAGAGAAAAGACCAACAGATATAAAACAACTTCAATTCCGTTTAGCATCACCTGAGAAGGTTATGTCATGGAGTCATGGAGAAGTAAAAAAGCCTGAAACAATCAATTACCGTACACTTAAACCAGAGCGTGACGGACTGTTTTGTGCAAAAATCTTTGGACCTGTTAGAGACTATGAGTGTTTATGTGGTAAATACAAAAAGATGCGTTATAAGGGTGTTGTATGTGAAAAATGTGGTGTTGAAGTAACATCTACAAAAGTTCGTCGTACACGTATGGGACATATTGAGCTTGTAACACCAGTAGCACATATATGGTATGTTTCTTCATTACCATCTCGTATTGGTACACTTCTTGGCATAAAAATGAAAGACCTTGAACGCGTACTTTATTATGAAGCTTATATTGTTGAATCAGGTGGCGAAGCGTATTATGATGCAGAAGCTAAAACTCCAGTACTTCAGTATGATGTTTTAAATGAAGAGCAGTACAGAACCTTAGTACAACGTTTTGATGCACTTGGCTTTAAAGCTCGTATGGGTGGAGAAGTTATTCGTGATTTATTGGATTCTATTGATTTAGTTGATTTATTTACTATGCTTAAAGAAGCACTCGGTGAAACAAAATCAGTTGCAAAACAAAAAACAATTAATAAACGTCTTAAGGTTATTGAGTCATTTTTAAATAGTGGAAACAATCCTGCTTGGATGATGCTTACAGTACTTCCAGTACTTCCACCAGATTTACGTCCACTTGTCTCTCTTGATGGTGGTAAATTTGCGGTTTCAGATGTCAATGACTTATACCGTCGTGTTATTAACCGTAACCAACGTTTAAAACGTCTTGTAGAACTTGAAGCTCCAGAGATTATTGTACGTAATGAAAAACGTATGTTACAAGAGTCTGTAGATGCACTTTTTGACAATGGTCGTCGTGCAAATGCGGTAAAAGGTGCAAACAAACGCCCACTCAAATCACTTTCTGAGATTATTAAAGGGAAACAAGGACGTTTCCGTCAAAATCTTCTTGGGAAACGTGTTGACTTTTCAGGTCGTTCTGTCATCGTTGTTGGACCATCTTTAGCAATGGACGAGTGTGGATTACCGAAAAAAATGGCTTTAGAGCTTTTCAAGCCACACTTGATTGCGAAACTTGAAGAAAAAGGGTATGCAACAACGGTCAAAGCTGCGAAGAAAATGATTGAAGATAAAACAAATGAAGTGTGGGAATCTCTTGCTGAGATTGTTGATGGGTATCCAATCATGCTCAACCGTGCGCCAACACTTCACAAATTGTCTATTCAAGCTTTTCACCCAAAACTCATTGATGGAAAAGCAATTCAACTTCACCCACTTGTTTGTGCTGCATTTAATGCCGATTTTGATGGGGATCAAATGGCGGTTCACGTACCTTTATCTTCTGCTGCTATTGCAGAGTGTAAAGTGCTTATGCTTGCATCTATGAATATTTTACTTCCTGCATCAGGAAAAGCAATCGCTACACCTTCACAAGATATGGTTCTTGGAATCTACTATACATCTTTAGAAAAAAATGGTGTTAAAGGAAGCAATAAACTATTTGGAAGTGTAGACGAAGTTAAAATTGCTATAGAACATGGTGTGCTTAATATGCATGCAAAAATCAGAACACGTGTTGATGGTCGTATTATCTATACAACTGCAGGACGTCTTTTAATTAAAGAGATTTTACCTGAGTTCGTTCCTGTTGAATTATGGAACAAAGTTATGAAGAAAAAAGCAATTAATACGATTGTTGATTATGTTCAAAAACATGGTGGGATTGGGATTACTGCAAGTTTCCTTGACAAATTAAAAAATCTTGGTTTCAAGCAAGCAACAGAAGCAGGAGTTTCTATTTCTGCGGATGATATTCGTATCCCTGATATGAAAGTCGCTAAAATTATTGATAGTAAAGCTCGTGTTATTGAGATTCAAAAACAGTTTGAAGCGGGTCTTTTAACAGAACAAGAACGTTACAACAAAATTATTGATGTTTGGACAGATACCAACAATACACTTGCAGCAGAAATGATGCAACTTGTACAAACAGATAAAGATGGATTTAACTCTATTCACATGATGGCAGACTCTGGAGCGCGTGGTTCAGCGGCACAAATTCGTCAGCTCGCTGGTATGCGTGGATTGATGGCAAAACCAAGTGGCGATATTATTGAGACACCAATTACATCAAACTTTAAAGAGGGTTTAAATGTTATTGAGTACTTTATTTCAACACACGGTGCTCGTAAAGGTCTTGCCGATACAGCACTTAAAACAGCAAATGCTGGGTACTTGACACGTAAACTTGTAGATGTTGCACAAAATGTAAAAATCGTTGAACATGATTGTCATACACACGAAGGGATTGAAATCGCAGATATTCAAGACCAAAATACATTGATTGAATCTTTAGAAGATAGACTCAATGGTCGTGTACTTGCCGAAGATGTGATTGACCCAATTTCAAATGAGATTCTCTATGCTGAGGGAACACTTCTTGATGAAGTTTCAGCAAAAGTAATCTCTGAAGCAGGAATTAAAACAGCACATATTAGAACACCGACAACTTGTAAAAGTGAAGAGGGTGTTTGTGCCTTATGTTATGGTGTGAACCTTGCAACTGGCCATATTGTACGTACGGGTGAAGCAGTTGGTATTATTGCTGCACAATCAATCGGGGAACCAGGTACACAGTTGACACTTCGTACATTCCACGTTGGGGGAACAGCAAGTTCAACAGCACAAGAACGTCAAGTTATTGCGGAGAAAGAAGGTTTTATCCGTTACTACAACCTTAAGACTTATGCGTCTAAAGAGGGAAAAAATATTGTTGCTAACAGAAGAAATGCAGCAGTACTTTTAGTAGAGCCAAAAATCAAAGCACTTTTCGCAGGGAAAGTTGAGATTCAAACGATTCATGATGAAGTTGTTGTAAGTCTTGTTGGTAAAGAGGAAACAGTCCGTTACTCTTTAAGAAAACATGAAATTGCAAAACCAAATGAACTTGCAGGTGTGAGTGGACAAGTGGAAGGAAAATACTACTTCCCTTATGAAAATGGAAAAACTGTAAAAGCAGAAGACTCTATCGTTGAGACTATTAAAGATGCATGGAATGTACCATCTCGTGTCCCTTATGCTTCTGAACTCTCAGTGGAAAATGGAGCGCCTGTAACACAAAAAATTCTTGCTAAAGAAGCGGGAACTGTCAAATACTTCTTACTAAAAGGTGATTACTTAGAAAGATTTGAAGGATTAGAAGCTGGTTATAAAGTAGATGAAAAAGGACTTTTCGCTGCTGTAATCGATGAAAATAATCGTGAAGCAGTGCGACATTATATTGCTCGTGGTTCTGTACTTGTTTTAAGTGATAATGAGAAGATAGATGCAGGTGCATTAATTGCAAAACCATCAAATGATGAATCTGTTGTAATTGCTGAGTGGGATCCATACTCTAATCCTATCATCTCTGAATCAAATGGTACGATTAGTTATGAAGATATTATCATTGGGGCAACTGCGAGTGAACAACTTGATGAGCTTACAGGAAAATCTCGTCTCATGATTAATGAACATATCTCATCTGAGTATAAACCAGCAGTTGTTTTAGCAACTGAAAATGGTGAAATATTACGTTATGCTATTGAGCCAAAATCATCTGTTTATGTTGCAGATGGAGCAACGGTAAAAGTAGCAGATATTATCGCTAAAACACCAAAAGCACTTCAGAAATCATCAGATATTACTGGGGGTCTTCCTCGTGTTTCTGAACTTTTTGAGGGTCGTCGTCCTAAAGCGACTGCACTTATCTCAGAGATTGATGGTGTGGTTAGTTTTGGTAAAATGCTTCGCGGTAAAATCAGAATTGTGATTAGTAGTTCTGAAAATGGTCTTGTAAAAGAGTACTTTGTAGACAAATCACATGAGCCAGTTGTAAGTGCAGGAGACTTTGTACATGCAGGGGAACGATTGACTACCGGTATCTTATCTTCACATGAACTTTTACGTATCATGGGTGTGAGAGCATTGTATAATTACCTTGTTTCTGAAGTACAACAAGTATACCGTTCTCAAGGGGTTAATATCGCCGATAAACATATTGAAGTTATTTTTACTCAAATGTTACGTCAGATTAAAATTGTGCGTTCAGGTGACACAAAATTTATCGAAGGTGATTTGATTTCTAAGGCAAAATTTGCTGCTGAAAATGCAAAAATTACACGTCTTGGTGGTCGTCCAGCGATTGCAGAGCCATTCTTAGTTGGTATTACGAGAGCTGCTGTATCAGCAGATAGTATTATCTCAGCTGCATCATTCCAAGATACAACAAAAGTATTGACTGAAGCTGCTGTTTCTGCAAAAGTAGATAATTTAGAAAACTTAAAAGAAAATGTTATTATTGGTCGTACTATTCCTGTTGGAACGGGTATCTATAAAGATCAAAATATAGTTTTTGAATCTGAAGAAGAGTAATCTTTCCTTCCTTTTCTAAGCCATTTTTGGCTTAGAAATTCCGCATAAAAACTTCCCCTTAAATAACTATGCTATAATATAACTTACAAGTAAGTATTAGGCAAAAAAATGGAAAAAATATTTGGCAAATTAAATGATTCACAAGCGAATGCAGTGAGACAAACAGAGGGTCCTGTCCTCATTTTAGCAGGTGCAGGAAGTGGAAAAACGACGACGATTATTTCACGTTTGGCATATTTGATTGAAGAAGTTGGTATCCCCGCATCCAATACTTTGACATTAACCTTTACAAACAAAGCAGCTAAAGAGATGAAAGAGCGTTCTTTAGCAATGATTGAGAATGTAGCATATCCTCCATTACTATGTACTTTTCATAAATTTGGTTTGCTATTTTTAAAATTTAACATCCATTTATTGCAAAGACAAAATAATTTTGTGGTTATTGATACAGATGATAAAAAAAGAATCATTAAAAAGATAAACGCAGAGTTATCCACTCCACTCATTGCAAGTGAGATTTCACGCTATAAAAATTCACTGATGACTCCAGATGATGCATATAAGCAAGCGGAACTTTTTAACTATAAACAAATTGCAGAAGTTTATGCCAAATACGAAGCATATCTTCATGAAAACAATCTTGTAGATTTTGATGACTTGATTGCCTTAACCTATAAACTGCTCGATGAAAACCCAGAGTTGGCAAAAGCGACATCCAACAAATACCAGTATATTATGATAGATGAGTACCAAGATACAAATGAACTGCAACTCAAACTGATTCAAAAACTCTGTACTACACATAACAATATCTGTGTTGTGGGTGATGATGACCAGAGTATTTATGGATGGCGGGGTGCGCATATCCGAAATATTATGGAATTTGACCAAGATTTTTTAGGCACGAATATTTTTAAACTTGAAGAAAACTACCGTTCACGACCGCCTATTTTAAAAGTAGCCAATGCTCTCATAGAACATAACCGTTCTCGTTTAGGTAAAAAACTGATTCCTACTCGTGATGGTGGTGAAGATGTAAGTATTATAAACTCCAATGATGAAAATGAAGAAGCCCGTAAAATCGCTGATAACATCAATAGACTTTTAAATCAAGGTGTTCATGCAAATGATATTGCAATTTTATACCGTGTCAATGTTTTAAGTCGTTCTATTGAAGAGGGTTTAAATAGGGCAGGGGTTAACTATAAGCTTGTAGGAGGACTGCGCTTTTATGACAGAGCAGAGATAAAAGACCTAATCTCTTATATCCGAATCATTACCAATTTTCATGATGATTTTTCTCTCAAGCGCATCATCAACAAGCCAAAACGCGGTCTCGGAAAAGCAAGTGTAGATAAGATAGAGTTAGCAGCCCATGCAAATGAGACTTCGATTTTTGAGTATATTAAAAATGTTTCTGTAACGGATTTAACGGCATTAGTTAAAAAGAAAAATACAGCAACACTGAAAAAATTTATAGAAGATATTGAGCAGGTAGCGACGGTAGCAAGAGAATCAACATACCAATTTATAGACGTCTTAGAAGATACCTTTCATCTTAAAGATATTTATAAAGGAATGCAAGATGAGGAAGATAGAGTCCTCAACATGGATGAATTTTATGGACTTTTCCGTGATTTTGTCAAAAAAAATCCCCAGCAAAGTTTAGATGAGTTTTTAAATGAACTCACACTTCAAAGTGACCAAGACCAAGTTGAAGGTGAAAGTATTTATATGATGAGTATTCATGCTTCTAAGGGTTTAGAATTTGGTCATGTTTTTATCATAGGGATGGAAGAGGGCTTTTTACCACTCATTGGAGATGGAAGTGACTTAGAAGAAGAACGGCGTTTGGGCTATGTTTCTATGACACGGGCGAAAGATAGTTTGACACTTTCGCATGCAGGAAGCCGATTTTATAAGGGACGAAGAAGTGACTTAGAAAAAAGTCGCTTTTTCAATGAAGCAGGATTGACACATGGTTCACTTAAAATGGAAAAAAACAGTACCTTTAAAAAAGGGGATTTAGTTCGTCATAAGCTTTTTGGTACAGGGCGTATTATCGGGGTGAGTAAGTCGGGGCGAGAATTTAAACTGCAAATTAATTTCTCGGGAGTCAAGCGCGATATTTTAGCATCTTTTATAGAGAAATTATGAATCGTCTTTTTGTAGCTTATAAACCGAGTGGTATCAGTTCAAATTTTTTTCTTTCCCAACTCAAACGCAAGTATAAAAATAAAAAAGCAGGTTTTTCTGGAACACTTGACCCTTTTGCTAAGGGTGTGTTACTTGTAGGATTTGGTTCGCATACAAAGTTGTTTCGTTTTTTAGATAAAACACCTAAAAAATATAGAGCGACTTTGTGGTTGGGTGCTAAGAGTGATTCTTTAGATACTGAGATGATAGAAGATGTTACCACTCTTCCTCATTTATCTCAAAAAGATATAGAGAGTGTTTTGCAAAGTTTAGAAGGTTCTTTAGAGTATGAACCCCCTATCTTTAGTGCAAAACAGATTAATGGTAAACGAGCGTATGATTTAGCACGGGCAGGAGTTGCATTTACACTCAACAAAATAAATTCGACTATTTATGAAACAAAATTGATTCATTATTGTCATCCTTTTATTACATTTGAGGCTACAGTAAGTGAGGGAACATACATTCGTTCTTTAGGACGAATAATTGCCCAAAGACTTGGGGTAGAGTATGGAAGTTTAAGTGCTTTAGAGCGACTCAATGAAGGGCAATTTTTTTATGAGCAAGAAAAATCACTTGATATAAAAAAATCACTCAATATTCCCTTAAACTTCTACACAGGTTCGCAAGAAAATATCAAGTATGGAAGAGTTCTTGCTTTAGATGATTTACAAGAACAACAAGAGGGAACATATTGGCTCGATAATGGCGACAATATTTCAATCATAACCATAAAAGATAGTATAGTAACATATGAATTAGGGAGAATATATACATGTTAGTTTTAGCAAGAAAATTAGACGAAGCTATTACCATCGGTAATGATATAGTGGTAAAGATAGTATCTGTTGAGAAAGGTGTGGTAAAACTAGGTATCGATGCTCCTGCCTCTGTTACAATTTTGAGAAATGAACTCTTAGAAGATGTCAAAGAGGCAAACATCGCTGCTGCTAAAGAGTCTAATGTTGATGAGTTACATCAACTTGCAAAGCTTTTAAAGAAATAATATATGAAAATATACAAGGCATATGCAAAGGTCAATATCTTTTTAAAAATTACAGGCAAACGTGAGCAGTACCACGAGATTATCTCTCGTTTTATGAAGGTAGAAAATCTTTATGATGAACTTTCCTTCATTGAAAAAGAGAAGCTTGATGCAAACGAATTTCAAATTATTGGCGATTTTTCTTGCCAAACTGAGCAAAATACGATTTATAAAGCATATATCGCACTCAAAGAAGCGACAGATTCCAAAAAACTAGAACAACTTATGCAAACTCATGCCATCAAAGTAGAAAAAAAGATTCCTGCATTTGCTGGACTGGGTGGGGGAAGTAGTGATGCTGCAACTTACTTAAAAATGTGTAATGAAGTTTTAGAGTTAGGTTTGAGTGATACTGAACTTGCCATGATTGGGTTAAAAGTAGGAGCAGATGTTCCTTTCTTTATCTATGGATACAAAAGTGCAAATGTCAGTGGCATCGGTGAAATTGTAGAAGAGTTTGAAGAAGAACTCCTTGATATAGAAACATATACCCCAGAAGTAAAGATAAGCACCCCAAAGGTTTATACAATCTATAGAGAAGATTTTTATCATCCTATTGATGGAGTTAAAACGCAGGAACTCAAAGAAATCTCCTCAGAAAATGCCCTTCAAAAAATGTCTCCAGAAGAAGCAAATGACCTCTTTGAACCAGCCCTTAAAGGCTACCAAGAGCTAAAAAAGTATCATAAAGCAGGCTATCACTTTAGTGGAAGTGGGAGTAGCTTTTTTAAAATAAAAGAAAATAAAGAGTAAAAATATGGGTGAAACAATAGCAAAAAATAAAAAAGCATATCATGACTTTTTTATAGAAGAAAAATTTGAGGCAGGTTTAGTCTTACAGGGGAGTGAGGTCAAGGCTCTTCGTGCGCATCGTGTGAATTTAAAAGATAGTTTTATAAAGTTTATGAAAAATGAACCGACCCTTTTTAATGCACATATTGGACGACTAGAGACGACAAACCATTTTTATGGACATGAAGAGCGAGGGAGCCGTAAACTGCTTTTGCATAAAAAGCAGATAGAAAAAATGCTCAAAGCAGTAACTCGAGATGGATACACGATAGTGCCTTTGCAACTCTATTTTAACGATAGAAACATAGCGAAATTACAGATTGGGATAGCCAAGGGGAAACAACTTCACGATAAACGCCAAGATTTGAAAGCCAAAGATCAAAAACGAGATATTGCTCGTGCAATGAAGGATTACTAATGCCTTTTCTTTTTCTCATCTTTTTCTTTGTCACTTCTTTGGGTGCATTTACCTTAGAAACACAAAATGTAAGTGTTGCGAATGGAAGAACCGCTATTTTACTTTTAGATAAAGTCAAAGGGATAGAGTATCAAAAACTTGTCGATGGAAAACGCAAGTATAGAATTTTTAATCATCCAACCGACAGAACAAAAATGTATGTGCTGTTACCAGAAAATTATTATAACAAACCTGCTGTGCATAGTGTCGAATTACTCTACCTTCAAGATAAAAAACAGGAGAAAAAAGGGCTTAAAATTCATGTAGTTGATGGGCATTATGCAAAAGAGACGATTCATGTAGCAAAATCAAAAGTCAATCCAAGAAGTAAAGCGGTGAAAAAGAGAACAGCAAAAGAGTATGCAGAGGCGATGAAAATCTACGGACACGCAACAGCAAAAAATTATGTCTCTTCTGCGTATATTGTGCCACTTACAAGTAAAATAACAAGTGATTTTGGAAAAGCTCGTGTTTATAATGATACTTTAAAAGGGTATCATAGCGGAACAGATTTTCGGGCAAAAACGGGAACCCCTATCATAGCGAGTAATGATGGGAAAGTAGTCCTTGCTCAAAATAGATTTTATGCAGGCAATTCGATTATTATCGACCATGGAGAGGGGATTTATACGTGTTATTATCATCTGAGTCAGTTCAAAGTAAAAGTTGGCGAGATGGTCAAAAAAGGGCAAGTGATTGGACTCTCTGGAGCCACTGGTCGCATCACAGGACCGCATTTACATTTTAGTGCTAGAGTAGGAGGTGTCCAAGTTGACCCCCTCCAACTTATCAAATTATTAAACAAAAATTTCTACGGAGAAAACAAATGACAATCATGCAACTACTTATGCTAGGAGCTTCGGCTTTTTTTGCATATAAGATATATGAACATATTCAAACACTTGAAGAACCAACACAGGAAAAAAAATCGCCGCGTTCAGCTGAGAGTTTCTCAACTTTCGATGCTACTACTTTGATAGAAAAGGCAGACGAGGCACGAGAAAAAGGTGACTTACAAAAGGCACTTGCTATTTATAGTGAAGCGAATCTCAACGAAGCCAATAATGCAGAAATTCTTTTTAAAATGGGTTATACACTCTCACAAGAAAGAAGAGATGAAGAGGCTTTAGAGTACCTAATGGATGCTGTTGGTGTAGATAATCAAAATCCCTTTGCTTATTTGGAGATGGAAAAGATTTATAAAAGAATGGGTGAAGAGGAAAAAGCAAAAGAGATGCGAAATAAAGCAGTGGCTCTTGATGAAAGTTTGAAAGAAGCATAAATGAAGATTTCTGAAATTTATACTTTTTTAGACGAACTTTCACCGTTTGATTTACAAGAAAAATGGGATAACTCAGGTCTTATTGTAGGTAAAAAGAGTCAAGAGATTTCGCAAATTGCACTCAGTATAGATGTCGATGAAAAATTGATAGATACTTTGGAAGAAAATACACTTTTGATAACACATCATCCGCTTATATTTTCAGGCTTAAAACAGTTGGCATTTGATAAATACCCAGTAAATTTACTCCAAAAAATGATACAAAAAAATATTTCAAATATTGCAATGCACACAAATTTTGACCAAACACACCTTAATGACTATGTAGCAACGGAAGTTTTAGGTTTAGAGATTATAAAAAAAGAAGGGTTTGTCGCATACTTTGACGTGGATGAAGAGTATGAAGCTTTTGCCAAAAGAATTGCTACGAGTTTAAACCTTTCGTGTGTTAAGGGTGTCAAAACACAAGAAAGAGTCAAAAAAGTTGCTTTAACTACGGGTTCAGGTTGCTCTTTGATGCGAAGTATTGAGGCTGATTGTTTTTTAACTGGCGATATAAAATACCATGATGCAATGGAAGCAAAAAGTATCAAAATGTCGCTTATTGACATAGGACATTTCGAGAGTGAACACTATTTTGCACAAATTTTGGAAAAACATTTGAAAAATTTAGGTTTAAAAGTTATAATTGCGTCATCAGAAAATCCATTTACATATATAAAGTAATCATTATGGCATTACTTAACCTCAAGGGAGTACAATGAACAAGCACTTACAACAACTTATTGACCTATCTCAAGTTGATAAAAAAATCGATGCGTTTGAACCTCAAATCGAAGAAGCAAACTACAATTATGAAGCTGCACTTGCAAAAACAAAGAGTATAGAAGCAGATATTGAAAATTTAAACAATGAAATTCAAGCAGAAGAGATTAAAAAGTCAAAAAATGAACTACATCTTGCAGAACTTTCACAAAAATTAGAAGATAATTCTAAAAAAAGTGGTGAAATAAAAACTGAAAGAGAAATGAAATCTCTCCAACTTGAAGAAGAGATAGCAAAAGAGCAAGTAACTTTTGCAAATGAAGAGATTCAGAGACTTGAAAAAATTATAGAAGTGAAAAAAGAGCAAATTGAAGCAGCAGAAGTATCACTGACTGAACTTACCGCAAATCTTGAAAGTGTTAAAGCAGATGTTGATGCGAAGTTAGAAGTTATCAACAAAGAGAGACAAAATGTTTTTATTGAAAAAGAGAAACTTTTAAGTGATATCAATCAAAAAGGTTTAGCTTTTTATCAAAAAATTCGTCGTTGGGCAAAAAATACAACAGTTGTTCCTGTAGAAGAACAAGCTTGTATGGGGTGTCATATGCTCGTGAGTGATAAAGTGTATTCTGATGTAATTCGTGGAGAAGATATAACAAATTGTCCACACTGTGGTCGTATCCTTTTCATGCAAGCGAATGAAGAGTAGGGCTTGAAGCCATTTAGTGCTTTTTACTATCTTTTAAGTGTTGTGCTATATCTTATAGCACTTCCTTTAATCCTCTATCTTTCTTTTAAACAAAAATACAAAGAGTCCATACCAGCCCGCTTTTTTCTTTGGAAAAACAGGCCTTTTTCTCAAGAACAATCTATTTGGTTCCATGTTTGCTCACTCGGTGAAGCAAAAGCACTCAAACCTTTACTAGAACGTTTGCAAGAAAAAAAGATAGCGATTACAACTATCACACAAACAGGACAAAATGAGGCAAAGAAGTATGATGCAGAGGTGCGTTACTTGCCGTATGAGATGTTTCTTCCTTTTTGGATTCAAAAACAAGCAGTATTGGTTGTTTTAGAAGCTGAATTTTGGTATCTCTTATTTGCTCTGGCAAAGGCAAGAGGTGCAAGAGTTATTTTACTCAATGCAAGAATATCAGATAAAAGTGTCAAAAAATATTTACAATTTGCATGGTTTTATAAAAAACTTTTAGCAAAAGTAGAGATGATTTATGTCCAAAGTGAAGTCGATAAAAATAGATTTTTAGCACTTGGTGCAAAGCATATAGAAGTTGTGGGAAACATCAAACTTTTAGGCAAGGTAACACACACAAAAGAGTATGAAAAGCCATCATGTGAGACAATTGTTGCAGGCAGTACCCATGACGGGGAAGAAAAGAGTATTCTTGCTGCGTTTATCGCATATAAACGTACAAATGATGCAAAACTCATTATCGTCCCACGACACCCAGAACGATTTGAAAGTGTTTACACCCTTGTAAAAGAAGCAGGATTGCATAATGCTTTATCTGTGAGTAAGTGGAGTGATAGTGAAAATTTTGAAGCAGATATTGTACTGATGGATGTGAT
>JALUWV010000016.1 GCA_027019335.1 Sulfurimonas sp.
TAGTTTAACTATCCTTTCAATTTAAAAGTAGTATAATGGCGCAACTTTTAGGAGGTGCTATGTTAGATATAAATCCGATACTACTTTTGATCACATTTGTTGTATTTCTTTCGCTTATAGCCGTTTTAAACAGTTGGCTTTATAATCCATTATTTAGTTTTATGAACAAACGTGATGAGGACATTAAAAAAGACTTGAATAAAGTTGGATCTAATGATGCTGAAATCGCTGAGTTGAACATAAAAGCTGAATCAATTATTATGAATGCTAAACTTGAAGCTGCGGCCCTGAGAGAAAAAGTTATTGCGGATGCTAAGGAATTGGCAGATAGTAAGATAGAGGCAAAGCGTGCGGAGCTCGCAGAGGAATATTTAGAATTTGAAAAAAAATTGAATGATTCTAAAGAACAGTTAACAAAAGATTTAATGTTAAACATACCACAGTTTCAAAAAGCTGTTAAAGCTAAGTTTAGCCAAATATAGGGATGTTGGATGAGTAGAATTATTGTAATAATGCTAATGATATCAACTTATGCATTAGCATCTGAAGCAGAACATGCAGGAACAGACATCGTTCAAAGAACTGTGAACTTTGTTATTTTTGCAGGTTTGATTTGGTACTTAGTAGCTGAACCTGTTAAGAACTACTTCTCTTCAAGAAGTCAAGCAATCGCTGATGATTTGAAAAGAGTACAAGATAAATTAAATGAGTCAATTGTTCTTAAGAAAGAAGCATTAGCAAAGATTTCTGAAGCTGAAAAGTTTGCAGAAGAACTTGCTCAGACTGCTAAAAAAGAGAACAAAAATATCAATGATAATATGATGGCTCAATGTGAAGTTGAGTTAGATGTCATTGCTAAGCAACATAGTTCTTTAATGGAATTTGAACAAAGAAATATGGTGCGTGATGTTGTAGAAGATATTATCAAAGAGACATTAAGTAAAACATCTGAAAGCTTTGACAAAAAAGCTATGGCAAATGTTCTTTTAAAGAAGGTGGCATAGATGGAAGAGTTGATAGCAAAAAGATACATTAAGGCTCTAAAATCTAGTTCTGATTTGGAATCTATGAAAGAAATGACAACTGTCTTTTCTGTCTTAGCAGAATCTTTTGAAAATGATAAATTTTTAAATATAATAGAGAGTCCTACTGTCAATGTAAAAGCTAAATCTACAATTTTATTGGATGCCGTTAAAGAAGCAAATTCTAGTAAAATTAACAACTTTATTAAGTTATTGGTTGAAAATAAACGTATCAATATTATTCCTGCAATTGCGAGTGAATTAAAAAAAGATATTGCAAATGCAACAAGAACTTATGAAGGTGTTATTTATAGCAATACGAAGATTGATGCAAAACTCATTAAAGATTTGAGCAGTGGTTTGAGTAAAAAATTTGATGCTACAATTTCTTTAAGTAGTGTTGAAAATGATTTCAATGGTATCAAAGTAGATGTTGAAGGACTTGGAATAGAGATTAATTTCTCTAAAGATAGAATCGATAGTCAAATTATAGAACATATAATTAAAGCAATTTAATTTAACGAGAGGAGAACAGATAGTGGTAGCAAAAATACAAGCTGATGAAATCAGCTCAATAATTAAAGAACGTATTGACAACTTTGAACTAAGTGTTGATATTGATGAAACTGGTAAGATTGTTTCTTATGCTGATGGTGTTGCACAAGTTTACGGACTAAGCAATGTTATGGCTGGTGAAATGGTTGAGTTTGAAGATGGAACACAAGGTCTTGTTATGAACCTTGAAGAGAGTGCTGTGGGTGTTGTTATCCTTGGTGCAGGTATGAATCTTCGTGAAGGTATGAGTGTAAAACGTTTAGGAAAACTTTTAAAAGTTCCTGTAGGTGATGCACTTCTTGGTCGTGTTGTAAATGCTCTCGGTGAGCCAATCGATGGAAAAGGTCCAATTGAAACTACTGAAACTCGTTTCGTAGAAGAAAAAGCACCTGGAATTATGAACCGTAAATCAGTGCATGAACCATTAGCAACTGGGATTAAAGCAATTGATGCACTTGTTCCAATTGGTCGTGGTCAACGTGAGCTTATCATTGGTGACCGTCAAACTGGTAAAACTACAGTTGCACTAGATGCTATCATTAACCAAAAGGGAAATGGTGTTTCTTGTGTCTATGTAGCAATCGGTCAAAAAGAATCAACAGTAGCACAAATCGTTCGTCGTTTAGAAGAGCATGGTGCTATGGAGTACACTATTATCGTATCTGCAACGGCTGCTGAAGCTGCTGCACTTCAATTTTTAGCACCTTATACTGGTGTTACTATGGGTGAATACTTCCGTGACAATGCACGTCATGGTCTCATTGTTTATGATGATTTATCTAAACATGCTGTTGCTTACCGTGAAATGTCACTTATCCTTCGTCGTCCTCCAGGTCGTGAAGCATATCCAGGGGATGTTTTTTATGTTCACTCTCGTCTTCTTGAACGTGCTGCAAAAGTATGTGATGAAGATGGTGCTGGTTCATTAACTGCATTACCTATCATTGAAACACAAGCGGGAGATGTTGCGGCATATATCCCAACAAATGTTATCTCTATTACAGATGGTCAGATTTTCCTTGAGACTGAACTTTTCAACTCAGGTGTTCGTCCAGCGATTAATGTTGGTCTTTCTGTATCTCGTGTTGGTGGTGCTGCTCAGATTAAAGCAACAAAACAAGTGGCTGGTACACTTCGTCTTGACCTTGCACAATATCGTGAGCTTCAAGCATTTGCACAGTTTGCATCTGACCTTGATGAAGTGTCTCGTAAACAACTTGAACGTGGACAAAGAATGGTTGAAGTTCTCAAACAAGGGCCATTCTCTCCACTTTCTGCTGAAAAGCAAGTGGCGATTATCTTTGCTGGGAATGCAGGTTTCTTAGATGACTTTGATGCATCAAATGTTGTGCGTTTTGAAGCTGAAATGTATCCATTTATTGAAGCATCTTACCCACAAGTATTTGAAAATATTAGAAGTGCTGGTAAAGTTGATGATGAAACGAAAGCACTTTTAACAAAAGCACTTGAAGAGTTCAAAGCTAGCTTTGTAGCAGCGTAAGGATTACTTTATGGCAAACTTGAAAGATATTCAAAGACAGATAAAGAGTGTTTCTAACACTCAAAAGACGACACGTGCGATGAAGCTTGTTTCTACTGCAAAGCTTCGCCGTGCAGAAGAGCTTGCAAAACGCTCTCGTCTTTATGCTCAAAAAATGAATCAGGTAATTGCCGAAATAGCTGGACGTATAGAATGTAGCAAAATTGGAGGCATTGATAATCGTTGTTTTACAGCGATTGAAAATCCGAAAGTTGTTGACATTGTTTTTGTTACTGCAGATAAAGGTTTATGTGGTGGTTTTAATATTCAAACAATTAAAGCTGTGAAAAAACTTTTAAAAGAGTATAAAGAACAAGATGTGAAAGTGCGTTTACGTGGAATCGGTAAAAAAGGTGTAGAATTTTTTAAATACAATGAAACAGAAATGTTTGATACTGTAATAGATTTAAGTTCTAAACCAGATAAAGAAAGATCTGATAAGTTCATAGAAACTTCTATTGAAGATTACAAAGATGGTAAAATCGATGCTCTTCATATAGTATATAATGGCTATAAAAACATGATAACTCAAGAGTTGCATGTCAATAAAGTCTTGCCAGTAGATACAACAAGTTTTGATTGTACTACAGTGCAGGCAAGTTCAATGCTAGATATAGAAGCAGAAGATGAAGAAAAAATGCTTGATTCTTTAGTGAACAAATATGTTGAATTTAGTATGTACTATTCTTTGATTGATTCAGTTGCTGCTGAACATTCTGCACGTATGCAGGCGATGGACACAGCAACAAATAATGCAAAAGAGATGGTAAAATCACTCAATGTAGAGTTTAATAAAGCACGTCAAGCTGCTATTACTACAGAACTGATAGAAATTATTAGTGGTGTGGAGTCGATGAAATAATGGAGAAAAATATGATTGGTAAAATTAGCCAGGTTATGGGCCCGGTTGTTGATGTTGATTTTGATGGTTATCTTCCAGTAATTAACGAAGC
>JALUWV010000017.1 GCA_027019335.1 Sulfurimonas sp.
AGCGAAGATTGCTTTAAGTGAGGTTTCAAATAGACTCAAATCATTTTCCATGAGCGCATCATAGAGATTGTCTTGATAGTTGAGTTTTTCTGTCTTTTGATTGGTCATCAAATCTATCAAGTTATCTCCGAGTGAAGTTTTCACCTCTTCATTCGGGATTTTAAGTTTATACTCAAAACCACCTCTTCTTTTTTCTATTTGTTTTTCTATGGTTAAATACCCACTCTGATACAGTATTACTTCTAGGTCAATATTTGGGATGTCAAAGCTATCGAGAAGTTGTTCTCCTAGTATAATATTTGAAAGTTTTGGTAAAAAGTAGTTGTTTTTTTCTATCAATTTTATAAGAAATGTTGGGGTTCCTGTAGCAAACCAGTAGTCTCTATATTCAAAATCATTGCCTATAAACTGTAAAACATCAAAAGGGTTATACATAGCACTTTTTAAGAAGTTATAGCCATTGTACCAGTGTTGGAATTTTTCTAAATCTACATCTACAAGATAAGGTTTCAAAGATGTCTCTATATCGTTTTGAGAATAGCCACAAATATCTCCAAACTTTTTGTTGAGAGATATATCTGTAAGCATATTGAGTCCACTAAAGATAGAAGATTTACTAAATTTTGAAACTCCTGTGAGAAAGACAAAGCGGATATATTTATCATTTTCTTTGATGATACTATATAATCCTTTTATAAACTCTCTATGTATTTTTGCTTGAGCTTTATCTTCTATGACATCAAGAATTGGCTTATCGTATTCATCGATTAAAATCACCACTTTTTGATTATATTTTTTGTAAGTCTCTTTTATTAATTCATCAAAACAAGAAGATGGATTGTTTGTAGAAGTACAATCTATTTGCAATCTACTTTGATTTTCTCTAAAAACATCAAAGGCTCTCTCTTTGACTCCATCAAGTGTTTGCAAATCTCCAGCCCAACTTATTCTAATGACAGGATGTTTTTCAAAATCATATTTATCATAGATAAATAGCCCTTTGAAAAGTGCTTTATTCCCTTCAAAAATTTCTGATAAAGTATCAAGAAATAAGCTTTTTCCAAATCGTCTAGGGCGAGACAAAAAAACATAACTATAATTTTCTATTAATTCTAATGCCTCTTTTGTTTTATCTATATAGATGTAATTTTCTTCTCTTATTTTACTAAATGTTTGAATCCCTATGGGCAGTTTTTGGAGTTTCATAGTGTTAGCCTCCTATAGGTACTAAAGCTGGTTCAGAGTAGAGATAGCCTTGGGTATAATCTATGGCTAACTCTTCTATAATCTTTTGTATAGATTCATTATGGACAAATTCAGCGATACAAGGGATGTTTGCATTGTGTGCAAAAAAAGCGATTGCCTTAGTAATCTCATAGCTTTTTGGATTTGTATCTATATCTTTAATGTATTTTGCATCAATTTTTAAAAAATCTATCTCTAAGTCTAAGACCCTTTCAAAGTTTGAGTACTCTGTACCAAAATCATCAATAGCTATACTGTAACCAGCTTTTTTCAGTTCTCGAAGTTGTTGCAGATTATTGCGTTTAGAATTTGAGCTGACTCCTTCTAAAATCTCTAAAATAACTCGGGAAGGAGAGATGTTGTACTGGAGTGATTTTTGTGTAATATACTCTAAAAGGTATCTTTGACTTAAATCATCTTCTGTTATATTGATTGAAAAAGTAAAGTTATTGGCTTGCATCACTTGAAAGCTTTTATCAATCATTACTTTTGTAATCTCAGGAAGTAAACCAGAGAGTTTTGCAGGTTCTAAAAACTGATAGGGGCTGATAATCTCTGTTCCTCTTCGTATACGTGCTAAACATTCAAACTTGGTAATTGTTTTTGTTTTGTTGTCTCGAATACCTTGGAAAAATGGAATGATGGCATCTTCATTTAAAGCATCATGGAGGGTGTTGTTGGCTTCTATAAAAGATTGTCTTTGTGCTTGGTCAATATTTTCTTCATCTTGTTTAAAAATATAGAGGGCATTTTTTCCATGCTCTTTGGCTTGCTTGAGTGCTAAGGCACTATTACGTAAGTTATACAAGCTTCCATAACTTGCACCATATGTAAAAGAGATGTTGAGTTTGATGTCATTGATGGTAATTTCTTGAGAGTAAAAACATTGTTTTATCTCGTTTACCATGTTCTTAATATCAATTTCTGTCTCAAAGAGCATTGCAAACTCATCAGAATTTACACGACAAGTGGCTTGTGTCTTAAAGTTATATTTTAAAATATTCGCAATTTCTTGAAGGAGTTTATCGCCAATGGCAAAGCCATATGCAGTATTGATGTAGCTGAAGTTGTTGACATTGAGTAAGATAAGTGTTTGTGCTGTGTTCGAGCTTAAAAGCTTATCGAGATAGACTTTGTTATGGAGTTTTGTGATGTCATCAATATACATTGCTTTGTGCGACTTTTCTTGTGCTTTTTTGAGAGCAGTAAGGTCACTAAAAATGGCAAGATAGTTACTGATTCTGTTATTTTCATCTTTGATAGCACTGATGCTTGTCCATTGCACAATCTCATTGCCATTGATATCATGGTTAGTGAGTTCTCCTGAATATTTGGAAGTATTTTCAATTCTTTGCCACATCGCCTTGTAAAATGTATCATCATACTGTCCAGAGGAGAGTATTCTTGGGTTTTTGCCTAAAATATCTTTTTTTGTGTAGCCATAAATCTTTGTAAATGCTTCATTGATTTCAATGATGTTCTTTTGTGCATCTGTGATGAGGATTCCTTCCGTTGCATTTTGGGCAGCGGAGGAAAAAAGTTTGATTTGCTGTTCTGTCTCTCTATGAGAAAGTACAATTTTTACAATAGTAGCACCGACTTCTAAGAGTTTTTTATGAAAAGGGGCAGGGGAACGGTGTTCAAATGAAGAGAGAGCAAATGTCCCTAAAGGATGTGCTTTCTCATCTCGAACAGGTGTTGACCAACAAGAACACAGATTATAATCTACTGCAACTTGTCGTAAGTCTTCCCATCGGCTATCATTAAAAGTATCACTAACATACTGGGCTTCATTTTTAAAAACAGCATTTCCACAAGAACCACCACCTGAGCCTGGTTGTAAGTTTTCAAGAGCATCATGCCCTGCTTGTGGTACAGAAGGGGCGACTAACACACTCATAAGTCCTGTACTTTTGTTCAGCATCATGATAGAAGCGACGGCATTTGGCAAAAGTTTTTCTGCTAAAAAGCAGAGTTCTTCTAAGATAGTAATATAATTTTCTCTTGCAGCAATTTTTTCTAAGATGGTTTGTTGAAAATCTAAGATTTCATTATACTCTTTGGGGCTAATAGGAACTTCATTGTGTGACATTACAACTCCTCTTTTAGGGTAACTCGGTTTTGTTGGTAGATTGCTGATTTTCCTTCGAGGGAGTGTTTCGAGGAGCTGAGAAAATTGACCCCTGCTGTTCCACTATAGATGAGAACACAATCTTCTCTTAAGTCATTATTATATCGTACTTTGAGTATAACACTTCCTTCACTCGAAGAAACACGCAAAGGAGTATCCTCTTTGTAACCGAGATTACTATGAATATAGAGATATTGTTCGCGTTGAAACTGCGAGTTGAGACTTTTTGGACTTTTTGGTGTCAGTAGGTGTAACTCTTCACCACCAAGATTTACTTTTTCAAACTCTTCTAAAAAAATGAATTCCCCATCGTCTGTGTCAAAACCATCTTTATAAGGAATGGCTTCTCTTTTTATCTCGTACTCTGTATCATTTATTTTCTCTGCAAAGCTCTGAAAATGTTCTAAGTATGCTGCTTCAGATTGGAGGGAAATACCAAATACTTGACATAAAAAGGCACTTAAAGCATACTCACTGATACCAATGTTTGATTTTTTTTGTTGGGGCATAAGGTGAAGTGCATTATGGGAGTAAGAGGTACGGATGTCATTTTTATAGAGAAAACTTTTTGCAGGAATCACTAAGTGGGCAACTTTGCTTGTCTCATTTTCATCTAAACCAAAATAGATGAGATTTTTTACCTTCGCCATGCTTGTTTGGACTCTTTGTGTGTTTGGCATTTGTGCAAGCGGATTGGCACCTTGCACAAACACTGTTTCAAATGCAGAAAAATCACAGTTTACCTTTGAAACTCGTGGTGCTTTTGTCATAAATGGAGAGACTATATTTGCCTGAGATGCCCCGAGGTAAGCAACACCACATCCCTCTTTGTTGAAGAGACCAAGGGCAACACCAAATGCATCTATAGCTTGCATCACTTCTGCACCATCTGCATACTTTTGTATGCCAACACCACAAACGATAGCGACTTTTTTGTGGTGTACAAGCTCTAAAATAGTACCGATTTCACCCAAAGTAACATTGATTTCTTCTAAAGTCGCTTTAATCCGAATCCCTTGAGTGAGTTCATAATACTCTTCAAATTCACTCGCAAACTCTTCTAAAAAGGCTTCATCACACATATCATTGATATGGGCAAAACGAGTGAGTAACATTGCGAGATATAAATCTCCATGGGGCTTGATTTGGATATGCACATCTGCAGATTTTGCAATTTGTGTTTTGATAGGGTCTATGACGATGATTGTTTTTTCTTTGAGAGAAGGGAGAAGATGAGAAGAAGTAGTGTGTGGATTTCTTCCCCAAAAAATGACGACATCAGATTTTTTGATTTCATCCATACTCATGTTTTTGTTGCTTCCACGCCCATTGATAATCCCTGCTTCACCTGCACCATCACAAAGTGTACCTTCTGTTAAATTTGCACCAAAAGAGGCAAAAAAATGATCAGTCACTGCTTGCATGAGGGCAAAGTTGCCAGAACCCCTATAGTGCAAAACAGAAGAGTTATCTGTGCTTTTGAGTATCTCTATGAGTTTTGCTAAAGCTTCTTCTATTGTAATCTCTTTTCCCATAAAAGAGGGCTTTTGAATAAACTGTTGCTTTTCATAATGGTTGAGATGTGAACATAAAAAGCCTTGTGTTCTGTGGTCTTTACTAGGCTTTATCTTTCCATCAACATAGTCAATTTGACACGCGTCATAACAATCAAGAGGGCAGGCTGTCTTACTCATCTTTTAACTCGATTTGTGCAAGTTTAGAAAAAGTCTTGGGTGCTTTGATGATAATCTGTGCTTTGTATTTTGAGATGTTAACACTATCTGTAATCTTGAGAAGCCTATTGATTTTATAAGCAGTGCGTTTGCCATCGATATAGATGATTTTCTTTTGTGCATCGGCGACATCTGTTGCATCTAAATAGAGAGTAAGAATGGCTTTGGAGGTATCTGCTATTTTTGCGACAAGCATTGCAGGGTTAACGACCTGTCCTTTTTTTACAAAGAGTGCATAGAGTGTAAAGCCAGCATTTGAAAAGTTTTTATCTTTGATGCTTTTTTGGAGTTGTGCTTTACGAAGTTCTAAATCTGCCATTTGTGTTTTGAGTGTATTGTTCTCTTTTTCTATGGCAAGATAACTATTTTGACTACTTATTAGGTCATAAAATTCTTTGTCTTTTTCTATCCGAGATTTGATTTTGAGGTTTTTTATCTCTGCATAATTTTTTTGCTTCTTTTTTAAAAGTGCTTTAAAATTTTGCAAGATTTTTTGATTTGTTTGCATGGTACTTGCATAGATAAGGAGTTTCTCTCTCACGGCTTGTAACTCTTTTTTGTCAAGTTGTGCATCTACTTTTATATAAGGTTTTGAAGTCAATCTTTTGCCCAACATATTTTCATCGCTGAGTGTCACTATGCCACTGACATTAGAAGATATCTCTCTCATTTCGTAGGGGGCTACTTTTGAGTAGTAAATCTTTGCAAAGAGGGTAGAGTAGAGGAAAATTAAGAGTATAAAAAATTTCAATTTTAAAAGCCTTTCATGATTTATACTTATTTTATCACTAAATTATTAATATTTATGCCTTATTCATCCTATTTTAGATATTATTAAAGCATATTTAATATAAAGGGTATTTGATGTCTTTACTAGATAATGTTGATGCTTCTACAAATCTTGCTAAAAATAATGAATTGCAACTTTTAGTCTTTCGAGTAAGTCATAGTAACGAGTCTGCATATTATGCGATAAATGTTTTTAAAACACGTGAGGTTGTTGAAGCAAAACACCATTTTTTAACACAAATTCCATCTGCAGATGCTTTGTTAGAAGGGACGATTATGTTACGGAATTTACAGATTCCTATCTTAAATCTCCCTGCATGGCTTGGGATTTCTTTAAGTAAGGAAGAGATACAAAAGTCTAACATTCTCATCTGTGATTTTAATGGAGTTATCATTGGATTGCGTATTATGTCAGCATTTCGAGTTATTAAGAAAAACTGGAATGAAATGCATGCACCTGATGGCTATAGACTCAAAGATGATGGACTTGTGATGAATGATACAAGACTTGAAGATGGAAGTCTCTGTTTGATTTTAGATTATGAAAAATTCCTTTCAGATGTTATCCCACAAGCTATGGTAAATGTTGAAGAAGATACAGCAAGTCTTATCGATGTTGACATTCCTGAATCTTTAAAACAGGGAACTGTCCTCATCGCTGAAGATTCAAAAACTGCACAACGTGCATTGACACAAATTTTTGCTAATGCAAGAATCGATATGCAAATGTTCAACAATGGGAAACTCTTAATGGACTATGTTAATTCATTAGGTGAAAATGCAGCAAATATTACAGCAATTATTACAGATATAGAGATGCCTGAGATGTCTGGTTTTACAGTGCTTCAAAAATTAAAAGCGAGTCCTTATGCTCAAAATGTTCCTGTAGTTGTCAATAGCTCAATGACAGGAAACAATAACAAACGCGAAGCGGAAGTTCTAGGAGCAGATGGCTTTATAGATAAAACAAAGAGTCATAATATAATTCCATTGATTGTTTCACTTTTAGAGAAGTAAACGAAGAGAAGAATGATGTGCATAAAATGCACATCTTCTATTTGCTTATGCAAATAGAGAGATAAGAACACCTGCCGCAACAGCTGAACCGATTACACCTGCAACATTTGGACCCATTGCATGCATAAGAAGCATATTTGTACGGTCATACTCCATACCAACTTTGTTTGATACACGTGCTGCCATAGGAACAGCAGATACACCTGCTGAACCGATGAGTGGATTGATTTTATGACCTGGGAAAAGGTTCATAAATTTTGCCATAAGAACACCAGCTGCAGTACCAACACCAAATGCAATGATACCAAGAGCCATGATAAAGAGAGTCTCTGGAACTAAAAACTGATCTGCCGCGAGTTTTGAACCAACACCAAGACCTAAGAAAATAGTGACAATGTTAATCAATGAATTTTGTAAAGTGTCATTTAAACGTTCAACTACACCTGATTCTTTTAAGAAGTTACCAAACATAAAGGCACCGATAAGTGGTGTAGACTCTGGTAAAACTAAAATAGCCAAAGAGAGAACAACAATAGGAAAAACAAGTTTTTCTAAACGAGAAACATGACGAAGTGTTGTCATCTTGATTTTACGTTCTGCCTCTGTTGTCAATGCGCGCATAATAGGAGGTTGTATGATTGGTACCATCGCCATATAACTATATGATGCAACGGCTATAGCCCCAAGTAACTCAGGTGCAAGTTTAGTTGCAATAAAGATAGATGTCGGACCATCCGCTCCACCGATGATAGAGATAGCAGAGGCTTGTTTAAGTGTAAAATCAACATATCCCATTTGTGCTAAAACCATAGCTCCAACAAGTGTTCCGAAGATACCAAACTGTGCAGCCCCACCAAGGAGAGCAGTTTTAGGATTTGATAGAAGTGGACCAAAGTCAGTCATCGCACCAACACCCATAAAGATGATGATTGGGAAAAGCTCATTTGAGAGTCCTGCTTCATAGATAACACCTAAAAAGCCATGAGGACCTGCAATACCCGCAATAGGGATATTGGCTAAGAAACCACCAAAAGCAATAGGGAGAAGAAGTAGGGGTTCAAAACCTTTTGCAATCGCTAACCAAAAGAGTAAAAAGGTAATCAAAATCATAATAATACGACCCAAACCTTTACTAAAATCACTCATAGGTTTCCCTGTTGCACTGAGTTCATCAGCGCGAGGATGTATAAAAGCAACGATACCTGTTGATTTTAAAAAGCCAGTAATCATTTCTGAGAATGGCTTTGATTGATAAGTCTCTTCTTGATGTGCTGACATAGTTTGTGTAGACGTCGCTGCATGCTCATTTGCCATTACATTTGTAAATGATAAAAGCATAAAGAGTGCAAGAAATTTAAGTACAATATTTTTCATCAAATTATCCTATAACAGCTACGACTTGACCTTCTACAACTTTATCATTTGTAGCAACATTGATAGTTTTTAAAACTCCGCCTTTAGGTGCAACGACATCAATTTCCATTTTCATAGACTCTAAAATCATGATAACATCGCCTTCATTAACACTTTGCCCTGGATTAGCAACAATTTTCCAAACACTTCCCGGAAGTAATGCTTTTATCTCAATTCCGTCACCACTTGATGCAGGTACATGAGTGCTAGGTGTTGCTGTTGCTTCACCATTTACTTCTGTTACTTGGATGTTTGCATCACCCTCAGCTACTTGAACACTAAATTTTTGACCATCTACTACTACTGTATAATTTCCATTTGCCATTGAACTTCCTTTACAATCTTCTTTCATTTCTGATATTTTTCGTACATTTAACTCGCCTTCACCTTTGAGAAACGAGATACCTTTGTCTTGACATGCTGCTGCTATGAAGATATTTTCTTCTGTGATTTCAATATCTTCTTCTTTGAGTACATTTATCCAGCTTTCTAAAGATTTTGCAGGATCTGCATCTGCTAAATCAAGTGCTTTTTCTGTTGTTGGAAGTAAGTTTAATTTCTCACTTGCGATTTTAACAATCTCTGGATCCGGTGCTACTGGAGTTTTTCCAAAATAACCAAGAACCATACGTCCATATCCTGGAGCGATAGCGTTCCATGGACCTTGCATTACATTGTTAAGTGCTTGTTGGAAGTAAAATTGTGAAACTGGAGTGACTGATGTTCCATAACCACCTTTTTCAACTACTTCTGTCATTGCTGCAATAACTTCTGGAAATTTATCTAAGATGTCATTATCACGCATCATTTGTGTATTTGCAGTAAGTGCGCCACCTGGCATTGGTGAAAATGGAATGATTGGAGAGACCATTGTTGCCTCTGGTGGCATAAAGTAATCACTTAAACAAGATTGTAACTCTTTTTGATATGTGAGTACTTTTTCTATCTCTAAGCCACCAAGGTCATAATTTGTTCCCTTTGTTGCATGAAGCATAGTTAAAATATCGGGCTGACTCGTTCCACCACTCACAGGTGAAGCTGCCATATCTATACCATCAACACCTGCATCTAAAGCTGCAAGGTAAGATGCTACTGAAACACCAGCAGTTTCATGAGTATGTAAACGTAAGTGCATATCTTCAGGAATCAGTTTTCGTGCCATTTTAATAGTTTCATACACTTTTTTAGGGTTTGATGTCCCTGAAGCATCTTTAAAACAGATACTATCGTAAGGTATACCACTTTCTAAAATGTCACGAAGTGTTTTCTTATAAAAAGCAACATCATGTGCGCCATGACAACTTGGTGGTAAATCCATCATTGTTACAACAATCTCGTGTTTTAAACCATGATGTACAATTCTTTCACCCGAGTATTTGAGGTTTTCAATGTCATTGAGTGCATCAAAGTTACGAATTGTTGTTGTTCCGTGCTTTTTGAACATTTTTGCATGCAAATCAATCAGTTCTTTTGAACCAGTGTCAAGCATAACAGTGTTTACACCACGTGCAAGTGTTTGTAAGTTTGTATCTGGACCAACAATTTCACGAAATTTGTCCATCATTTCAAATGCATCTTCTCTTAGGTAAAAGTAGAGTGATTGAAAACGTGCTCCACCACCAAACTCAAAGTGGTTCACACCAGCCATTTTAGCCGCTTCTACTGCTGGAAAAAAATCATCCATGAGTACACGACCGCCATATACTGACTGAAAACCATCTCTAAAACTTGTGTCCATTACATCTATAAATTTTTTAGCCATTTGTATCCTTAACCTTCTCTATGATGTTTTATCGCTGCTGTAATCGCTGCTATAATTGTTTTGTTGTCTTTTTTTGCTGGAGCCGTAGCATCAGCTGCTTGTGGTTCAGGAAAAAATCTATCTATAACTTTTGCCATTGCTTGCATAACAAAAATCATAACGATAAGGAAGACAAACACTGTTCCCATTCCTAATCCCATAAATTTAAACCCTTCTAGTATGAGGTTCGTTTCCATAAATTACCTTTATTCATAATTTGTCCGATTAGTATAGTATAAATATGTTTAAAAAGAGTTTTCTATAGAATATTTTTTCTTTAAAATATGAAGGCTTGTTACTTTTTAGTCTATCTTTGATATAATACAAAAAAAGGAAGAATAAAAATGATTTTTGGAATGTATGAACAAGATTTTATGGCGTATGTGATATTTGGAATACTATTAAACTTTGTATTCTCGATTTTATTTGGCATTTACCTTACAAATAACATTGGAATGCAAGAGATGATAGAAGCAAAAGGAGACAAAGAACAACCTCTTCTTGTTGGATTGAGCCTTTTTATCCCTTTCGCTAAAATGCTGATAACACTTTATAGAGTGGCAATCCTGCAACTTTACTTTTTAAACAAAGGGCTTTCTCATAAAGAATTTTGGGTTTATATGACACATAAAGAAGAGAATCATTAAATATGCAAGATTTAAAACTTAAATTTATTCTGAGTATTTTAGCTGGAATAGTATTTTCGTTTGTCTTCATTTTGCTTGCATTTGCTTTACCTATAAAAGATAAAAAACAGATGGTTATTGCAAAACCAAAAGGAAAGTTAGAACAAATCTCTCATGCTGTAAGAACTAAGTAACTTCTTTTATAAGCTGTAAAGCCTCATAAGCATGATGTGGTTTAAGTTTTAAGGCACATGCTTCTAAAATCTTAAGTAAAACTTCAATACTCTCTAAATCAGTCTCTGTCATAAGTTGATTCAATATTTGAACAGAATCTTTTATACGTAGATTTCTAGCAACACCGAGGTTTTTGTGAATGGTGTCTCGTAAAGGGGTAAAATCAAGTTCTTTTGTATAGAGCTTTTCACTCTCTAAAAACTGTATCTGTTTACGGAGTGTAACATTTGTTTGTACTAGTTGTACAGAGAAATCTTCTAGAAGTTCATGAATAAGTTCTGTATCAATGCCAAGGGCTTCAATCGTTTCTTCTTCATCATAAGTGTATGGTTGAGAAAAAAAGGCATCATAGAGGTCATAAGCATTGTTTACATAGATTCTCATTCTATAATTTTTTTCTTTACGATTTTCAATTAATGTTGATAGATTCATATATTTAAGATAGCACTTTTTAGTCACAAAAAGTACTATCTTTGGTAAATTATGATTTAAAATTTAAAAGTGCTACAAAATAACACATATTAAATTATTTATACTGCTTTTGTAATAATGCGATTTAATCTTGCGATAAAGTCAGCAGTATCCGCAAGTTCTTGACCTTCAAAAAGTTTTGCTTGGTCTAAAAGTACATGAGCAGCATCTGCAATGAGGTTCTGATCCGCTGAATCTTTGAGCTTCATAAGTAACTCATGTTTTGGGTTAATTAAAAGAATTGGTGCTGGTTCTGGTGCGCCTGTATCTTGTCCCATCTGTTTCATCATTTGTGCCATTTGGTAGGCAGGGTCTTCTTTGTCAATTTTGAGTGCAACGGGAGAATCTGTAAGCTCAGAAGTTGTTTCTACTGCTTTTACATTTTCACCGAGTGTTTCTTTAAACTCTTTTGCGAGACCTTCGTAAGTTTTTGCAACTTCTTCTTCTGCTTTTTTCTCTTCTTCACTCTCTTCAAATTTAGCATCTGAAACATGTACAAGTTTATACTCTTTATAATCTGTAACCATTGGGAAGATGATAGTATCTACTTCTTCATTTAAAACAAGTACATCAATATTACGAGATTTGAACTTCTCTAATGTTGGAGAGTTTTTAAGAAGTGATAGTGATGATTTCCCTGTAATGTAGTAAATCTCTTTTTTTGCTTCATCTACATTTTTGATATACTCTTCAATCGTTGTTACTTCATCTGAATTGAGATGGTGAAATTGTAAAAGTTCTAAGATTTTTTCACGGTTTGCAAAATCATTGTAAAGTCCTTCTTTGAGAACATTTCCAAACTCAGCATAAAAGAGTGCATACTTTTCTGTATCTTTTTTCGCCATTTTCCCAAGTTCACTGAGTACTTTTTTGACAGAAGCATTTTTGATTTTTGCCATGACTGCGTTTGATTGTAAAATCTCACGAGAAACATTCAGTGGTAAATCTTTTGAATCAATTACACCACGTAAAAAACGCAAGTAAGGAGGCATCAATTCTTTTTCATCATCTGTGATGAACACACGATTGATATAGAGTTTGATACCTGTTTGGTAATCGACTCTATACAAATCCATAGGGGCTTTAGAAGGGATGTAGAAAAGAGTTGTGTACTCAACAGCACCCTCTGCTTTGTTGTGCATCCAAGTAAGTGGTTCTTCACTTGAGTGAGCGATAGAGCTATAAAAATCTTTATACTCTTCTTCTTTTATCTCTTTTTTAGGCATTGTCCAAAGTGCATTTGCTTTGTTGATTTGGACATTTTCTATTTCAGTTTTTGAAGGTTCAACTTCTTCTTTGCCCTCGTCATCCATGACAGCTGGGATATGTTTTTCTTTATCCATAAAGATAGGGAAAGGAATGTGGTTTGAGTACTTTTTGACGATAGATTCGATTCTATGTTCTTCTAAAAATTCTGCTTCATCATCGTTAAGGTGCATTACGATTGTTGTTCCATGTCCATCTTGTGTAGTGTTTTCTAGTTCAAATTCACCATCGCCAGCACTTGTCCACAAGAAAGCTTGTTCTTCGCCTGCTTTTTTTGTTGTCACTTCTACTTTATGAGCTACCATAAAACAAGCATAAAAACCAACACCAAACTGACCAATAAGGTTAGAATCTTCTTTTTGATCGCCTGAAAGGTTTTCTAAAAATGCTTTTGTACCAGACTTCGCGATAGTCCCAAGATTGTTCATTAAATCTTCTTCATTCATACCGATACCAGAATCTTTAATCGTTAAAGTTTTTGCTTCTTTGTTTGCAACGATGTCGATACGAGGTGTAAATGCAACATCTTTATACTTCTCATCTGTTAAGACTAGCATATTGAGCTTATCAAGTGCATCTGAAGCATTTGATACCAACTCGCGTATGAAAATCTCTTTGTTTGAATATAATGAGTGAATCATTAACTGTAACATTTGGTTTGCTTCTGTTTGAAACTGATGTTTTGCCATCTTTAAATCCTTTTGTTGTAATTATGTTTGTAATATTATCAAAAAAAAGTTAATAATTGCAAATTATATCAAATATATTGAGTCATTATGACTAAGGTTTATTTAGTCAATATCTATTTTATATCAAAAAAACAAATATTTAGTTATACTTCTTGTATGAAAACAGATTTTATAGACCAGATTGAACCGACACCTAAACTCCATTCTAAAAAGTGTAAAATGATTGCATTTGGGATAAGAGTTTTTTTGCAATATTCACTGTATGTTTTACTTCCACTCCTTTGGTATGAGTATGATTATTTTGTGGCAATAGCCTCTACTCTTTTGGGATTTATTGTGATTGGGATTGTCCGTTCTAAACTCAGAAATAGTGTAATTCCTCCAAGTCAAAGAGAGTATCAGTATAGTGACCAAGGCATTGCAGATTGGTACACAGCTCGGGAACTATGCTTCTAAAACTTTTTTTACTTTTTATAAGTGTTTCTGTTCTTTGGGGAATTGACATAGATGAAAACACCTCGGGGGTAGATATTCTCTCAAAATCCTATATCTATATTGATAAAAAACATATAACAAAAACAAGAGATATTCTTGATTATGAATTTAAACGCAGTTATAAAAATAGTGTTGGTTTGGGATTTGTGGATATGTACTCCTTATGGATAAAATTTCGACTGAAAAATACGCAAAATAAAACGATTACGAAGATTATAGAGTATGATAATCAAGAGACAGAAGACATTTACTTTTATAATGGACTCAGTACTACTTTAGATGGTATGTTTCATATGCATAAAAGTCGTTATAGCATCAATCCTATATTTAAGATAAAATTAGCACCCTACGAAGAAAGAACCTATTACATAAAAGCACACTCTAGAATTTCGACATTGATTGCAAAAGTTGTTATTTGGAATGAGCATGATTTTAAGTTTCATGACCAAAAGCATAAACTCTATCTCTTTATCTTTTTTAGTATTATTATTACACTTTTTTTATATAACTTTATGATTTATGTCTTCACCAAAGATAAGGCATATATGTACTATGTTATTTATCTTTTTGGCATTGTGATATTTCAGGCAATTTACTTAGGTATTGCACAGCTTTACTTCTTTTCTAACCTTCTGACAGTAGAAATCACTAAGGCTACTTTTGGGTATATTTCGATTCTTGTTGTACCTATTATTTTGTTTACACAGGAGTTTTTAAATACCCATAATTTTCCTCGTATAGATAAGATTTTAGGGGCTTATCTCTATATACTCCCTATCTTAGTACTTTTGAGTTATGACAATATCATTTTTAATTTGAATATTATTGTTGTTTTTATTCCTTTAGGGATTACGATTATTTGGAGTGGTTTTTATGCTTTATATAAAGGAGAAAAACAAGCTCGATTTTACATAGGGGGCTGGACATTTGTCGTAATTTCCTTGCTGCTTTCTGTTGTAAAATCAATGGGTTTGATAGATATATCAGATGATTTCCAGTACTTAAATGAAATTGCTTTTGTGCTTGAAGGTTTCTTCTTCTCTATTGCATTAGCACACCGTATCAACATACTTTCTGAAGAAAAAGAGAGTGTCAATCAAAAACTTGCTCGTTTTCAACGTCAAGAGCAAGAGCGACTTAAAGAGCTTGTCGATGAAAAAACATTGAAGTTACAACAATCACTCCATGAAAAAGATTTACTCTACCAAGAACTCAACCATCGAGTAAAAAACAATCTTCAAATGATTTTGGCACTTATCAAACTACAAATATCTAAAACACATTTAGAGCAAACAAAGGGAGAATTAGAAGTGACAAAAAATAGAATTAATTCTATATCAACCTTGTATGAAAAGCTGAATATCAATAGTGCAGAACATAATCTCAGTACTTTAGAATATACAAAAAGTGTAGTACAAAGCTTTAGTCCCAATTTCGCAAAAGATATTGAGGTTGATTATGCACTAGAATATGACTTAAATGTGGATTCATTGGTTTACTATGGACTGATACTCAATGAACTTGTGACAAATGCGATGAAGTATGCTTTTACTACATCGACACTTCAAGAAAAGAGAATTACGATAAGTCTTACAAAGAAGGAGAAGCTTCTTTCTTTGATAATAGCGGATAATGGAAGAGGTTATAGAGAAAAACGAGAGGGTTCTTTAGGCTTAGAAATTGTCAATACATTAGTTACTAAGCAACTCTTTGGTACTATAAACATACAATCTGAAAATGGAACAAAAATAACAATAGAATGGGAAGAGAATGAATAACTTAAATGTCCTTATCATAGAAGATGAGAGTTTGGTTGCAATGGAGTTACAAGTAGCCATAGAAAATATGGGGCATAGAGTTGTTGAGTATGCGACAAGTGTACCAATGGCAAAAAAATTTATTGAAGCATTTGAGATTGACCTTATTTTAATGGATATTAATCTCAATGAGAGAACAAATGGAATAGAACTTTATAAAGAACTTTTATTAGAGACACCGATTATCTATTTGACTGCGTATACCGATGAAAAAACAATGTCTCAAGCCATAGAGACAAATCCTTTAGGTTACTTGATAAAACCACACACAGAAGATGAACTCAAAGCGATTATAAAACTTGCAGAGTATAAGATAAAGAACATTGAAAAAGTACCACAAACAGTCGAAGCATTAGTAGAAGTTGGCAAGGGCTATTTCTTTGATATGCAAGAAGAACAACTTTTTTATAGGGATTTAGCTGTGAAGTTGACGATGAAAGAACGCGGACTTTTAAAGATTTTGATTGAGGCGAAGGGAAAGATTGTGAAGTTTGATAAAATTGAGCAAACATTATGGAACGGAGAGCCTGTCAATAACACCTCTTTAAGAACATTAATCTATCGTGTACGAAGTAAATTAGAGCATAAATTAATAGAAAGTGAGTTTAATGTGGGCATTAAATTACTAACAAAAATAGAAAGGAAAAGAGTATGAAAGAATTTTTTGAAAGAGTAGAAGATGAGAATCTTGTAGGGATTGAGATAGATATGAATGCCTATGGATATAGTCAAAAGTTCTCGTGGCTTTTAAGTATATTTGTGAAGTTTGATGCACAACAAAAAGAAGATAATGCTTTTGAAGAGTTTTTGGAGACAAAAGAGTCACTTATCATTGCACTTGAACATTCAGGAAAAGCAAAGTATGTGGGAATGCGTATGGTAGATGGATGGAGTGAGTTTTATTTTTATGCAGACTCTGCAAAAAATCTTGATAATATCGTGGCAAAAATGCTTCAACCAAGTAACTATATCTATGAAAGTAATGTTGTCAAAGACAATAAATGGGATTTTCATTATAAAAATCTTCTGCCAAGTGACTTAGAACTTGCACATATTCAAAGTGAAAAAATCATTTTTTTACTCCAAGAAGAAGAAGATGATTTATCCGTTATTCGCCCTGTGGAACACTACCTCTCTTTTAGTACTCCAACGCAAAAAAATCGTTTTGTAAATACTTTAGAACTTGAAGGATTCAGCTTTAAAGATGAGATTGAGAGTGATACATTTGAACATGGGATTGCCCTTGTAAAAGAGCATAATATTACTTCTGATGAGGTGAAAAAAAATGTCACATTACTTTTTGAAGCGGTGAAAAAAGAGCATGGTTTTTATGAGGGATGGAGTACAGTTTTAGCTGAAGAACTCAAGGAAGTAGCACTTTAGTATGTTCAAAATCTTTGGAGCTATCAATTACCTTATCGTCGTTTTTCTAAATGCATTTACCGATTTAGGGCATAAGATAATTATTCAAAACACTATTTTTAAAGTGTATGATGGGGATATTCTCATTGTTTTGACAACCGTGGTCAATGCACTTATTCTTTTACCTTTTATCATGATGTTTTCTCCTTCAGGATTTTTAGCCGATAGATTTGCCAAAAATAGCATTATGAAACATTCGGCTGCATTTGCTGTGTTGATTACACTTGTGATTACGTATGCTTATTATGAGGGGCTATTTTTGCTTGCATTTGGGATGACATTTTTGCTGGCTTTACAAAGTGCCTTGTATGGACCTGCAAAATATGGTTACATCAAAGAGCTTTTCGGAATACGATTTATCACGAGTGCCAATGGTGCTGTGCAGGCAGTCACAACCCTTGCTATATTGAGCGGAATTATTTTTTATACTGTTTTGTTTGAGGGTGCTTATTCTCCAAATGCAAAGCATGAGCATGAAGTCCTCCAATCTATCGCTCCCTTAGGATGGCTTTTAGTTGCTGGTTCACTCATCGAGTGGTTTTTAGCTTCTAAACTCCCTACTACGATGCAAGAAGTATCTCAACGCAGCTTTCATTTTAAACGCTATATTAGGGGAGAGTATCTTTTTAAAAATCTTACAACGCTCAAACGCAAGCCTGAAGTCTATCGAGCTATTGTTGGTTTGGGATTGTTTTGGTCAATCTCTCAAGTCGTATTAGCGATATTTGGAGAGTATGCAAAGAGTAAACTCGGGGTTACAAATACCATTTATGTTCAAGGGGTAATGGCATTAGCAGGATTGGGCATTGTCACGGGTTCTCTTTTAGCAGCAAAATATTCAAAATATTTTATCAACATGGGACTTGTGAGCATAGGTGCTTTTGGGATTACTTTACTTGTTTTTTCTATTCCTTTTGTGCATTCAATGAATGTAATGGCTATGATGTTTATGAGTTTTGGCGTTTTTGCAGGATTTTTAATGGTTCCTTTAAATGCACAGATTCAGTTTTTGTCACCGCGTGTACATTTAGGAACTGTGATTGCAGGGAGTAATTTTATACAAAATATTTTTATGTTTTTCTTCTTAGTTTTGACAACACTTTTTGCCTACTTTGGCATGAATTCTGACTCTCTTTTTTTTATAATGGCGGGAGTAGGGGCATATCTCTTTTGGTTGCTGTTTCAACGCTATGATGTCGATACTTTTTGGGCGATTATGGAGATATTTGGAAGGACTCGTCATATCTACCATTATGTCGGTTTAGAAAATATACCAAAAGAGGGTGGTGTTTTACTTCTTGGAAATCATGTGAGTTGGTTAGACTGGATTGTAGTACAACTCCCACTCAAACGCAAGATAAACTTTATGATGGATAAAGAGATATACCATTGGTGGGGTTTTCATGCAATCTTTAAAAAAGGGGAGACGATTCCTATTTCCAACAAAGCCTCAAAAGATGCCTTTGCAGAGGCACACAAAAGATTAGAAGAGGGTAAAATCGTAGGTATTTTTCCCGAGGGAAAGATTAGTGATGATGGAGTATTAGGAAAATTTTACCGTGGTTATGAGATAATTCCAAAAGATTATAATGGTGTGATTGTCCCTTTTTTTATAGAAGGGATGTTTGGGAGTACTTTTAGCAAGTATAAACCAAAGCAGAAAAAAAGCTTTTTTAAACGCAGGGTTATTACCGTGCATTATGGTAAGGCTATCAGTAAAGATACAAAGACAGAAGATGTCAAAAAAATAATTCAAAATCTCAAGGAAAAATATGAGTAAAAAACTCAATAAACCAAAACATAATCTTTTTCGCAACGGTGGCTATGCGATTGAAGGGCTTGTAGATGTGATAAAAAATGAAACCTCTTTTAAATGGCAACTCCTTATGCTTTTTGGCTTTGGGATTGTGGCATGGGTACTTCCTGTGAGTTTTGCAGTTGCAAGTATATTGTCTATTTCACTTTTTTTACCTGTTTTAGCGGAAATCATTAACTCTGCAATCGAGAGAGTGGTAGATTTAGTTACGAGTGATTATCATATTTTGGCAAAGCAGGCAAAAGATGTAGGGGCGACGATAGTTCTTTTGAGCTTGATTGTCACAACACTCATTTGGGTGGCAACACTACTTGTTGCATTTAAAATAGTTTAGGAGAGAGAATGAGAACAACTTTGATTATAGGTGCAGGTGGTGTTGGACGTGTTGTTGTGCATAAATGTGCAATGAACAGTGATGTCTTTGGAAATATTGTTTTAGCAAGTCGTACGATTGGACGGTGTGAAACTATACAGTCAGAACTTCCAAATGCAAATATAGTGATAAAAACTGTAGATGCAGATAAAACACAAGAGCTTATAAGTCTCATCAATGAAGTAAACGCGGATATTGTGATAAATGTTGCACTGCCGTACCAAGATTTGAGCATTATGGATGCGTGTATTGCGACTAAAACACCTTATTTAGATACGGCCAATTATGAACATCCTGATGAAGCAAAATTTGAGTATAAGTTGCAGTGGGAACGCGATGAAAAGTTTAAAGAAGCGGGAATTATGGGGCTTCTTGGAAGTGGTTTTGACCCGGGTGTAACAAATGTCTTTTGTGCCTATGCCCAAAAACATTACTTTGATACGATAGAAACTATTGATATTCTTGATTGTAATGATGGAGACCATGGCTATGCATTTGCAACGAACTTTAATCCTGAAATTAATTTGCGTGAAGTTTCTGCAAAGGGACGCTACTGGGAAGAGGGCGAGTGGATACAAACAGAGCCAATGGAGATAAAAAAAGTGTGGGATTACCCAGAAGTGGGTGAAAAAGACTCTTACTTGTTATACCATGAAGAGATGGAGTCTTTAGTCAAGCATATCAAAGGACTCAAACGCATCCGTTTTTTTATGACCTTTGGCGAGAGTTACTTGACACATATGAAATGTTTAGAAAATGTTGGGATGTTAGGCATAGAAGAAGTCGAACATAAAGGACAAAAAATCGTTCCGATGGAGTTTTTAAAAACCCTGCTTCCTGACCCTGCAAGTTTAGGTGAAAGAACAAAAGGAAAAACAAATATCGGTATCGTAGCAGAGGGCTATAAAGATGGAAAAAAGAAAAAAATCTACATCTATCAAGTGAGTGACCATGAAAAATGTTATGCCGAAGTTAAAAGTCAAGCGGTAAGTTACACAACCGGTGTCCCTGCTATGATAGGGGCAAAACTTATGCTCGAAGGAAAATGGCAAGGGCAGGGTGTCTTTAACATGGAAGAGTTTGACCCTGATGTCTTTATGGACGAGTTAAGTAAACAAGGGCTGCCGTTTAAGGTGGAGACGATTGCTAGGTAAATCCGATGAGAAATAGGATCAGAAATTGCTAGTAGATTTAAAAAGTCACAAGTATGAAACTAAAACAGAAAAAGCTACTTTTAGAAGAGTTAAAAACAGTAA
>JALUWV010000018.1 GCA_027019335.1 Sulfurimonas sp.
CGCACATAAAGGCTCTACAAAGTGGATTATCCTTTTTGCCTTTATGATTGGTTTTGGGACTACTATTGCCGAACCTGCCCTCATTGTTATAGCCCAAAAAGCGGCTTCCATTAGTGCTGGGCGGATTGATGCGACTGTTTTAAGGAGTGTTGTTGCTTTTAGTGTTGGATTTGCCATTGTTTTAGGGGTGTGGCGGATTATCAAAGGACATCCCATACATTACTATATCATCAGTGGTTATGTCATGGTCGTGGGGGCAACTGCATTTGCTCCTCGTGAGATTATTGGGCTTGCTTATGACCTTGGCGGTGTCACAACATCAACGGTCACTGTCCCACTTGTTGCAGCCCTTGGCATAGGACTTGCTTCAAGTATCAAAGGTAGAAATCCTGTACTTGATGGTTTTGGGCTTATTGCATTTGCCTCTTTGACACCTATGATATTTGTACAGTTTTATGGCATTTTTGTCTATCATTTTATCGATGCAACTCCGCAACTTCCTCAAGTAACACAGATTGTCAATGAAGTCGCTCAAGACAATGCTATTGCTTTTGATTTGAATTTTTTAGATATATTCAAAGGGCTAATTGGAGTTGTTTTTGATGTTGTGCCTATCATAGCCATCATCTTTTTCTTTCAGTATGTCATCTTAAAAAAACCCATAGAAAATTTAAAAAATGTCCTCATCGGCTTTGCTTTGGTTATTTTAGGGCTTGATGCCTTTATTGTCGGGCTTGAGATGGGGCTTTTTTCTGTTGGTGAAACGATGGCTTACGAACTGACTCAGTATGACAACAACCTTATCATCTATGCTTTTGGATTTCTTATCGGGTTTGCTACGACAATGGCAGAACCCTCACTCACAGCCATTGCAAGAAAGGCCAAAGAGATAAGCAATGGAAAGATAAATGATTTTGTCCTGCGTTTATTTGTAGCACTCGGTGTCGCCATTGGGATTGCTTTAGGTTCATACAGAATTATTGTCGGAGGGGAAATAGTTTATTATATTATGGCGGGGTATCTCTTTGTAGTCGCCCTCACATTTTTGGCTCCAAAATACATCATCCCAATAGCCTATGATAGTGGTGGAGTCACAACTTCGACGGTAACCGTCCCTTTAGTTGCAGCACTTGGCTTAGGCTTAGCTACGAACATAGAAGGAAGAGACCCTCTCATAGATGGCTTCGGACTCATTGCGTTTGCTTCCCTTTTTCCTATGCTCACTGTCATGCTTTATGGAATCATTAGCGATAGAAAAAAACTTAATGATTTATAGTAAATCATCATATGAGTACTTCTCTTTATCGAGATAGTACTTGTTTTTTTTCACAATAATTCGCTCTTCTTTCTCTCTTTTTTGAAATTTTTTCTCTATCTTCATTTTTTTCTTTTCTGAAACATCTAACTTATTCAAATACTTTTTCAAAGAGACTAATTTTGGCTTTTTTTGGAGGAGTTCGACTTCTTCTATCTCAGCCTCAAAAGGTTCTTCTTCTTTTTTTATCACAGGAGTTGTCAGCATAAACTGAGAAGATATAGAAGATAAGATACTCTTTAATTGTTCATCTTTTTCTTGATAAATCTTCTCTATCTTGATACGCTCTTCTATGAGCATTTGCTCTTTTTGATCGCGTAAATCGCGTGTTTCTGTTTCCAAAAATGCAACACGTGACTGAAGTTTTGCATTTTGTTCTTCAAGAAGCTTATAGTAGCGTTCATCATTAAGTGTTGCTTTTGCGATGGTATTTTTATGGAGAGTGCGTTTGGGTGCATTTGTATCGACCATCACAAACTTCACCCCCTCTTGGACAACAGATTTTAAAGAACCTCTCCGAATACGATTATGAATAGCCTCTTTTGAAATCCCAAAATGCTCAGCAGCTTCATTTATACTCATTTTTTGCATTACTTCTTCCTTATCTCATATTTTCAAAGTTCAAAGGAGCATCCCATTCACCCTCTCTGACCATCTTCATCACTTTTTGCAAGTCATCAAGTTTTGCACCCTTGACACGGATACTATCGCCTTCTATCTGAGCATTGACTTTAAGCTTCATCTTTTTAATCTCAGCCGTAATCTTTTTTGCTTCTTTGCTTTCGATATAATCAACCACTTTAAAAGTTGCTTTTTTGTTCCCACCCGAAGAGTCTTCAACCCGTAGTTCATCAATCACTTTTGAGGAGAGTCCCTGTTTTAAGAACTTCGTTATCACTATATCTTTTAAGGCATCGAGTTTATTATCACTCGACGCAATCAGTACTAAAACTTTCTCTTTTTCTTTGTAGTTAACCTCGTAAGTCGTCCCTTTAAAATCGTAACGATTAGAGACCTCTCGCTCAACTAAATTGATTGCATTTTTAAAAAGTTGTGTGTCTATTTTTGCTGTAATATCAAAGGAGTGTTCTTTTGCCATAATACTGAAGCCTTTTTTTGTTTTAATTATAGCATAGTTTGCGATGGAAGAAAAATTGAACAAGAGATAGAAGATATATTATTAAGCTATATTATTATAAAATTAAGTAAAAATTATGGATAATCTGGTGAAAGAAGAGACGATAAACAAAAAACTTAATAGACGGGAAACTTACAAAGCGAGACAAACACCTTATGAATACTATGTAAAGGAGTTTGATTCTCTTGATTTTGACTCACTAGGAGAAGGCGATAGATACTATCTCCAAGATTTTGGCATTTTTAATACTAATTTTTTAGAAGATGAATTTACTATTCGCTTACGCAATGGTAATGGTGGACACTTTAGCTCCAATGAGTTTATACTTTTAGCAGAAATTATACAAGAATATGACCTCACACTAGTCATTACAGCTCGTGCAGGTTTCCAGCTGCATGATGTCACTTCTGAAAATATTGTAGCAATTTGGCAAAGACTCAACAGTAGCAAACTCACAACATGGCAAAGTTTTGGTGATAATATTCGCAATATTGTGAGTGATGTGTATGATGGAGTTGGAAAGTATGCACAGATTGAAGTCAGCTCATTAATCAAAGAGATGAATGCCTATATCTTAGAACATCCAAAATATGTTGGAATGTTACCACGGCGTGTCAGTATTGGTATCTCTGGAAACAGTGCAAATGTAAGCTCCTTTTTTGCCAATGATATCTACTTTGCACTTGCAAAAAAAGAGCATCAATACGGCTTTAATGTCTACATGGGTGGGAAAAATAGCGAAGTTGCCAAAGATGCAGATATCTTTTTACTCAAAGAGGAAGTTCTTGCTTTTTTTCAAGCTTTTGTAGAAACATTTTACACTCATGGTTCGCGTTTTTCTCGCTCTAAAACACGTCTTATCTATCTGATAGAAGATATTGGATTTGAAAAGCTCAAAGAATTGATTGTCCTTGAGTATAAAAAACCTTTACACTCGGCAGGAGAAATTGTACTAGAGTATGCAGAGTTTCAAGAGTTTGAACAACTCAAAAATGGAAGATATAGTTTTTGTTATCAAACAAAATTTGGAAAACTTGAAAGTGACGAAATCATAAAAATTGCACAATTCGCAAAAGAAAATACCCTTGAGATACGTGTCGGCATAGACCAAAACATCTATCTTTTAGGCTTACAAGAGCCAAAGACAACGCTCATCTCTCCAGCAAAGAGTGCAACAGTCGTCGCTTGTGCAGGAAATCTCTGTCCCTATGCTGTGTGGAGTATAAAAGAAGAGACTGCTTATCTCCCACTTGAAAAGATTCAAGAACATAACATCAAAGTGGGTTTTTCAGGATGTGCCAAAGGGTGTGGTCGCCATCGCCATACAGATATAGGGCTCATTGGTCTTAAAACAAATAATTTTGGAGATACTGAAGGTGGGGCTCGTGTTTTTGTTGGGGCAGAGTATTTTGATGGAAAAAGTGTTGGAAGAGAACTTTTTTCTATGGTTCCCTTTGTGCATTTACATCAAGTTATTAGCCTCATCATTACACTTTTTGAGCAAAGTTCTTATAAAAATTTTCAACTCTACACAAAACATATTTTAAACCATTACAGTGCAGAGTTTTTGAGTCTTTGGTACCTTTACAATCTTAAACACAACACAGAAAAACCTCTCCCTAAAAACACATCCTTACAAAGCCCCCAAGCAGAGAAAACCCTGCTTGAAGCTTCATTTGAAGATGTGATTTTTATAGAAGATAATTTTAAAAAGAGTGCAAATTCCCTTGCCAAAGAGTTGTGGACAGTAGCAGGTGCTGACCATAAATACAAGCCTCCTATCAAGCGAGTGAAGTTTAGATAACTTCTTAAAAAATAGGAATCCCATCAAAAGAGCCAAAATCTCCAAAGCTTTGTGCAAAACTCGGGTCACTATAGCCTGCCATCGTTGATTTGACTCGCAGTTTTTCTATATCTGCTTTACTTGAAATACCTTGTGGACAGACAACTGTGCAGCCATTACAAAGCGTACAATCCCAAACACCATTGTTTTGAATGGTATCTATCTTCTCTTGTATTTGCTGTTCGCGTTTATCACTCACATATTTCCATACACGAGTTAAGGAAAAAGGACCTAAAAACTCTTCATTGACACTATAAACGGGACAAGCGGAGTAGCAAGCACCACAGAGTATACAGTCACTCTGCAAAGCATTGATTGCAGTCGCACTTTCATCAAGTTTTGCCTCTTTTTTCAACTCGCTAAGCCATGCTTTTGAAAGCCTATTAAAACTATAGGCCTTCTGCATATCAACAACCAAATCACGAATGATTGGCATATTTTTAAGTGGTTCTACTCTATCGCCATCTTGTACTTTATATGCACAGGCTAACACCTCTACATCATTCACACGCATTGCACAAGAACCACACACACTACTACGGCAACCACTACTAAAGCTGAGCGAGGGGTCTTGCTCTTTTTTAATGGTATTAAGAAGCGTTAGCAGTGTAGTGTTGGGAGTATGGAGTGCATACTCGACAAAATGCTCCCCTCTTTTGATAAAAACTTTCATACGTCCTCCTCTCTCATATAATGCGCACCACAGCTCTGCTTACGCTGTAATGCCCCATCCACAACTGCTCGACTCACTTCAAGCATATTGATAAACTCTAAAAACTCTTTACGATTGGTGTTATAAGCTTTTGCAGTGTCACTCACTCCCATACGAGGCAGTGCTTCAAAAGTTTGTGAGATAAAAGTTTGCAGTTCTTCTAAGCCACACTGTGTTCGTACAATGCCTAACTTTTCATAAAGCAAATCCCCTAACTCTTGATGTTTTGCATAAAAATCCAACTCATTAGTGTAAGCATCAATCACACGCAACAGACTCTGTTCATTCTCTATAGGAGTACGAAAACTTTGTGCTTGTGCATACTTTGCTGCATGTAATCCCGCCTCTTTACCAAAAACAATAATCTCCAAAAGAGAGTTCCCACCCAAACGATTGGCACCATGTACTCTATGGTTCGCACACTCTCCACAAGCAAAAAGACCCTCGAGAGTTGTTTGAGAAGTGTGGTCAACTACTATCCCACCCATCGTGTAGTGTGCTACTGGACGGATAGGCAGTAACTCATGCACGGGGTCTACATTTTCATAGAGTTTTGCAAGTTTTCTTTCTTGAGGAAGGGCTTTATCTATAAACTCCTCTCCTAAATGACGGATGTCAAGGAAGACATCCTCCCCTTTTTGTATCTCTGCATCTATAGCTCGAGAGAGTGCATCTCTGGGCTGGAGTTCATCGGTGAAGCGTTCCCCTTTGGAGTTGAGTAAGTAACCACCCTCCCCTCGAGCAGATTCACTGATGAGAATAGAAGAGTTTTTAAGTCCTGTTGGGTGAAATTGTACAAACTCCATATCTATAAGTTTTGCACCTGCCCTACTCGCAATAGCAATGCCATCCCCCGTAGAAGCAGTAGAATTTGTAGAATTAGCATCATAAATACGACTATATCCCCCCGTCGCAACAATCACTGCCTTTGCCAAATAATGCTCCACTTCACCGCTTTTTAAGTCCAAAATCTCAGCACCACAAACCGTGCCGTGTGTATCTTTTAAAAGGGAGAGGAAAATCTTCTCACTTTCTATGCTTATCGCTTCTTTGAGACACTTATCATACAATGTATGAAGAATTTTTAAGCCTGTATAATCCTGTGCATAACAAGCACGCGGAGCAGAAGCACCCCCTAAAGCTCTTTGAGCAATCACACCCTCTTCTGTACGAGAAAAACAGACCCCTATGCTATCGAGCCATGCAACAGCATTGGGAGCTTCGCCACACATAAACCTAACAGCCTCTTCGTCAGCCTCGCCATGTGCAGATTTGAGGGTATTGGCTATATGGGCTTCTATACTATCTGCTTCACTGTTTGGAAGTACAGCATTCATCCCTCCCTGTGCCATGCAAGTTTGGCTTCTTGTTGGGTACTCTTTTGTAAGTACTTTTACATCTACTCCAGCTTCTTTAGCATGCAATGCAGCAACTAACCCCGCACCCCCTGCTCCTATGATAAGGACATCTGTCTTCATTTTACATTCCTAAAATTGTTCTTAAAAAATAATAGCGCACTACTCTTAAATTTGCAATATTTTATATATTGACATTCGTAATACAATCATAGTATAATCAAAATATATAGAATACTAAAAATATGCTTGGCTTAAAAATGGGAGCAAGAAATGATAACCTACAACCCTGACTATTTAGACAATACAGAGATATTTACTCAAAAAGAGTTAGCACTTTTAGAAGAGCTAAATAGACAAGTTTCATTAGAAAAATTTTTAAACAACAAAAGCTATATAGATAAGTTTGGTTTAGATTTTATCTATACTTCTGCACTTATTGAGGGCAATACTTATGACAAACTCGACACTCAAGCTTTAATACAGTATGGAAGAACAGCAGGTGGTAAAAAGTATAGTGATGCAAAGATGATTTTAAATCTTAGAGAAGCTTATGAGATGTTTATAGCCAAAGATTTACAACCATCAAAACAGACTCTCAAAGATTTACACTATATTTTGTCAGCTGAGATGATAGCTGAAAATGCAAGAGCAACTCCAAGAGATAGCGAAGTTACTATTTTAGGATGTAACTACATCCCTTTAGCAACAAAAGAAAAACTTGATGATGAATTGAATTATCTCTTTAAAATAGCAGACAGTATTGAAAATCCATTTAACAAAGCTTTATATATTCATAACAATTTAGCATATCTTCAGTACTTCACAGATTGCAATAAAAGAACAGCAAGGTTAATGTTAAATGTAGTCTTAAAAAACGAACTCAAGATGATATATATTCCTGATGAAGAGAGTGTAAAAGAGTATCTTAAATCTATTGTTACCTACTATGAAACTGGTAACTATACTCTGTTTAAAAAGTATTTTATAAATAGTTATAAAAAGGTCATTGAGATGATAATTGAGATAGAAGAATCAAGAAAAAATGAGACTAACTTTAGAAAATAATTTACATAGAATGATAAAAAATAACTAAAAAATTGTTGTTAAAAAATAATATCGAAAGATTCTTAAAGTTCCAGCGATAAGTAAAAAAGAGAAGAAGTTTAATCGCACTAGCCCTGCTACAAGGGTTAGAGGGTCGCCAATAAGAGGAAGCCAAGAGAGTAGAAGGGCAAGATAGCCATACTTATGTCCATATTTGTACGCACTGCGACCAAACTGTGTGTTATGCAAACTCTTTTTTGTTTTTTCATAAAGAAAATAACCCAAAGCATAGTTAAATATGATAGCAAGAATATTACCACTTGACGCAAAAATCATTGCATCTGCAACAGGCATACCCTTTTCTAAAGCAAGGACAAAGGCAGCTTCAGAAGAGAAAGGGAGAATCGTCGCGGCAAGAAATGCCGTGATAAAAAGTGCAAATGCTGCCACTACTAAAGTTTGAAATGCTCTTTGATATTTTCTATCACAGAGGCAATGAGCTTCTTGCGAGCTTCCACAGAAGTCCATGCAATATGCGGTGTCATGTAGAGCCTACTCTTATTTTTCACCTGTAAAAGTGGGCTTTGTACATCGAGTGGTTCTTTGACAAAAACATCCAAACCAAAAGCAATGTTTTTTTCATCCACAAGTTTAGCTACGGCAGCTTCATTGATGATGCCCCCACGACCAAGATTTAAAACAGTTGCCCCCTCTTTACATTTTGAGAGTTGTTTATAATCTAAAAGGTTCTCTGTTTTTTCATTGAGAGGGGCATGAATCGTGATAATGTCGCAACTCTCAAGCAATTTTTCTAAACTTGTTCTTTGAAAATCTTCTGTGCGATTAACACCACTTGTTGAGTAGTAAAAAACCTCTGCTCCAAAAGCTTGTGCGATGTTTGCAACCCCTCGACCGATATTGCCAAGTCCGATGATGCCCCATTTCTTACCCTTTACCTCAAAAAAAGGCTCTGAAACATCAGTAAATAGCCCACCCTTTGAGTAAGTGCTACTTTTAACAGTTTCATCATAATAGCGCGAGTGTCCTAGCAAGTAAAATAGCATAGAAAATGTGTGCTGGATGACAGAGTCGGTAGAGTACCCAGCGACATTTTTTACTGCAATGTTTCGCTCTTTTGCAGAAACTAAATCTACATTATTGGTTCCTGTTGCAGCGACACAAATGAGTTTAAGTTGTGGATTCTGTTGCATATGCGCTGCGTTGATGAGTACCTTGTTTGTTACAATAACATCTGCACCTTGTATGCGTTCTTGCGTTTGCTCAAACGAAGTTGTTTCAAAAACAGCTACTTCACCGAAAGTATCAAATCCACTTAGATTTGTATCGCCAAAACTCAATGCATCTAAAAGAACTATCTTCACTTACGCATCTTTTACTTTTTTAATGAGTTCTCGAGCCTTTTCTAAGGCTTTTTCTACTCTATCATAAACAAGTGCTACTGCTAAACGACGTCCTTTATGTGCTTCTGGTTTTGAGAACACTCTTACAAAACTATTGGCTGAGAAAAGAGACTCATCTACCTCTACCACTGGTGCAAAACTATCTACTTCCGATTTAAACGCAGCCGAAGCACCATCTCCATAAAAAGTAAATGCAAGTGGTAGACCTAAAACAGCTCTAAGGTGAAGGGCAAACTCACTTTGTGATTGTGTGATGAGTGTTACCATCCCCGTATCGTGTGGACGAGGGCTTACTTCTGAGAAGTAAACTTCATCGCCTTTGACAAAAAGCTCTACCCCAAAGATACCACGACCACCAAGACCATCCGTGATTTTTTTCGCTATCTCTTGCGCTCTCTCTTTTGCAAGGGAACTCATCTGCATTGGTTGCCATGAAAAAACATAATCTCCATCGCGTTGCTCATGCCCTATTGGCTCACAAAAAACAGTTTCTTTCCCATTTCTCGCAGTCAGCATTGTAATCTCATAATCAAAATCAACAAAAGCCTCTACTATGAGTTCACTTGCATCCCCACGAGCCTCTTTTGCCATTTCCCATGAAAGTGGAATGTCTCCCTCATCTCGAGCAACACTTTGTCCATGTCCAGAAGAACTCATCACAGGTTTAATCACACATGGAAACCCAAGTTCTTGAGCTGCTTCAAGCATCCCCTCTTCTGTTGTTACAAATTTGTAAGGTCCCGTTTTGAGTCCTAACTCTTCTGCTGCAAAAGTACGGATGTTTTTACGGTTCATTGTTTTACTCACAGCGTCAGCATTTGGAATGACATTGAATCCCTCTTTTTCCGCTTCAAAAAGAGCCTCAATACTTAAAGCTTCAATCTCTGGCAAGATATAATCAGGTTTTTCATGACGAATAATCTCTAAAAGAGCTGCTTTATCTTGCATATTTACAACATAACTTCTATGGGCTACATGGTGTGCAGGAGCATTATCATAACGGTCAACGGCAATCGTTTCAAGCCCTAAACGCTGTGCTTCGATAATAACTTCTTTTCCAAGTTCACCAGAACCTAGTAACATTACTTTTTTTGAATTTGATTTGAGAGGAGCAGAGAATTGCATAAATAAAAGTCCTTAATAATATATGACTAGAATTATATCTCATTTTGCTTTTATTACAAATCGCAAACATCCATCAGATAAGTTACAACATCATACTGCCCATTTTCACTCGCCCAAATTAAAGCACGATTTTCATTACAAGTCACATCAGCACCATGTTCAATTAAAAGCTTGATAATTTCCAAATTACCATGAAGACTTGCTAGCTGTACGGGGTAATTATCATTACTTGTCACATCAAAACCCTCTTCAATTAAAGATTCTACAAGCTCTACATCCCCGTCTCGGCAAGCTTGATTGATTGTTTCATACATCTTTAAATTGCTCCCAGTTTGAGATACTTATGAACAATTATACATAAAAATTGATTTTTTCCAAAGAAATTTTTATTTTCTTAATTTTTTCTCTTTTGCTATCAATGCCACCACACCATCATGCATATCTTGAACGGCTTGTACTTCTGTTATGCCTAATCGTCTACGATTACTAATGTCATAAACTCCACCCTCACTTTCACTATGTTCACCATTAATTCCACGGATTTGAAGATGGTACTTATCTGTAATAGCTTTAAATGTGTCCATATCTTCTGCAAGTTTTGGCAGAGCGATATGCACACTTGCTCTCATAGCAGTTCCCAAATTTGTTGGACAACTTGTAATGTAGCCTATATGTTCACTATACGAAAAAGATACTTTCGTTTCAATACTTTTAATCGCATTTACAAGACGAGTAAAAACTTCTTTTATATCCCCACCCTCTTGCATAGAGATAATGCGAAGTTGGTCTTCTTCATTGACCCAGACTAAAAATGTTTTATCATTATTGTGGTAAATTCCACGACCTGCAGGCCAATCACGATTGAGTCCAGAAGCCTCTAAAAAGCGATCGCCTTCTTTAAATAGAAAATGGTCTTTGATAAGTGAATCTTGCACCTCTTTTGACATTCCTAAAAGTGGATGATAGTTCCCTTGTAATTCACCTTCAAGAGTATTAAGACCTGCGACAACACTTGCCTCTACATGGTCGCGCTGTTCTTTTGATATCGCAGGACCAAGTGGCATATTGTCCATATTTCTTCCCACACGGATACGGGTAGATAAGATAAACTCATTCTCTGGGTCAGGATTTGGAGCATTTAAGTCCTCTGGATTGAGATTACTTTTATGAAAATCAGTTGCAGAAAACCCATGATACTCTTCAATAATAGGATCAAAAAGTTTGTCAAAAACAGCATAAGACTCTTTGTCCCCTGCATAAACACCTATGCCACTGTCGAGATTTTTCACACCGGAGTTAATAGCTTGTTCAAGTGTAAAACCATTGGAAGTTTTCTTATCTTTCAGTGCTTCAAACACCTCAGATGTTAGATATTTGCAAAGAAGAGATTTACACTCTTTTACAAAATTTGGGTAATTCATTTTTTGTCCTTTTTTTTAATTTATTTAGTATTCTCGTCCAAGCACATAATTGAGTTCATAAAGATTATTGACTATATATTCAAAATCTTCTTTATACTCATCCTTTGCAACAATCAGTAATTTATCCCCTATAGCTAAATGCATCTGAGAATCAGGCACTAAAAATATCTCTTCACCTCGTTGCAAAAGTAAATAAACTATAGGGAGTATTTCCTCTCTATTTGCACGAGAGCGTCGAATCTGTGCCAATGTTATCTTTTCACCTTTTTGCAGTGATAAAGAGAGTGCATAAGCATTTTCTAAATTTATCTCTATCTCAAAATAATCTGGACTTATCCCTGTGCTATTATGTAACATACTTACTATAATCTTCGCCCACTCTTCATCTTGTTTTCTGAGTTCTACTACAAAAGTATCTAAGAGTGGTCTTGAGATATAATTGTAAGTAGATTCAGCAAGTATCTTTTCTATAATGTAAATTTTATTGATTTTTGCAGCTTGAAACATCGTAAGCTCTGCAAGAGAATTTTCTCTTGCAATCGTAAAAATATTTGGATTTATTTTTTTTGCTTTATTTAAAAGTGTCAGGTTGAGTAAATCATCTTGTGTTGCAGCGATGATACACTCTGCATCCTCTACCCCTAATTCTAAAAGTTTATTTCTATCTTTTTCATCCCCAAAGATAGTGGTACCATTTTCTTGTTCATATTTTTTTGCTTCAAGGTCATAAAGGACATATGCAATACCCGCTTTTTTTAAACCTTGTTCTATCGCCTTTCCCATTCGTCCATAGCCACAAACAATATACTTTCCATGGGGTAAAATATCTCTTTTTCTTAGATTTAAACTATGTCCATAGACCCACATCTCTAAAAGCCAAATATGTGGGGCAACGATACTATAGTATATTCTTTTAGACACAATTTCAAAAGGGTCTTGAATATGTTTTAATCCCATAGATTTAAAATGTTCTATATGTCGTGGAGAACTTCCTTTGACAATAATATCAATTTTTTTATTGAGAAGTTGGCAGATAGTAGCGATTTGTGTATTTTTACTATCATCTTTAAAAAGTGAAATGACACCCAAACAATTTTTTTGATGAATGCCTGCCATCTTTAGCATATATTGATTTGTTACATCCCCTGCCATCGCCGGCACATGAGGATAAAAATTTTCGAGTATCAGTTCATCAATTTTATTTTCATCTTTATCTAAAACAACAAATCGATAATCATGCACCCCCATACGATTGATAATATCTTTTATAACACTGTTGTACCCGAGCATAATGTAAAAAGGTTTTCCTAATCCTCGAACCTGTTTTCTAAAACGATTGCGACTGATTGCTTTTCGTAAAGCATCATCTTGAATCAAAGAGACAATAGAACCTATAGCATAAAACCATCCAATCACAGTAAGATAAATCATCCCACTTACCCACATTCTTTGCCCATAAGTAAAACTATAAGGTGCTTCACCAAAGCCAATAGTACTTGCCATATAACTTACAAAATAAAAAGCATCAAAAAAACTCATACGATAGACATTTCCCTTATCGTCCATTCCATCGATAAGAGTGAGTCCTAACATTGTAATAGCAAAAGTAACAATAATCACAAGAAAAGGGATACGTAAACGCTTAAGAATTATCCAAAAAATTTGATCATTCATAAAAAAAACTATCTTTTTGACTTTACAGTATCACTTATAAAAAGAATGACAGAGACTACATTGGCTAAGAGTGCGCCACCAGAGAGAGAGACAATAGCTGTCGTCGCTTCTTTCCCAAAATCATTTAAGACATACAGAGCAAATGCCCAGATGGTAGCCGAAGCGATAAGCTGGATATCTGCCACTAAACTTGTAGCAAGCAACACTGACCCAAGTTGTGTTTTATCACCGAGCTTTAAAACTGTAGCAATAAGATTTATGACGATAGCTGCAAACAGTTCATAAGCACTATGGTCAATCAAAACTTCAGGATTTCCATAAAAGAAACCAAAGTTAAGTGTCATTGCAAATATAAAAAAGAACCCCGAAACAATTTTATGCATATTCATTTTTTATCCTCAAAAAAAAGTTATAAAATTGTACTCTTATCTAACCTAAATTGTCTCTAAAAAGTATAAATATCTTCAAATTTTTCCTCATTAACAATTTACTAACAATACTAGTATAAACTTTCATCACTTATTTAACAAAGGATGTGTGATGAATACGATAGATCAATTAGTATTAGATGAAAACAACATTTTATTTTACCCAATGATGGGTAATAGTTACCAGCTCAATAATCTTGGTAATGAAATAGTTACCTCTCTCAAGCAACACAAAACAAAAGATGAAATCATCGAAGCATTAGCACTCAAATATGAAGTCTCTAAAAGTGAGCTTTTTATTGATGTGAGTGACTTTTTATCAAAATTAAAAATCTACGGACTGCTCTCATGAAAGTAGCCGTCAGTGGACTCAACAACACAGACAATCCCGCACCTGGAATCCCTGTTATCAAAGGGATTCAAGCAAAAAATGAGATTGTAGGTTTCTCTTATGATGCAAATGAACCTGGTAATTATATGCAAATGGCAGGGAAAACTTACCTGATGCCTTACCCTTCTTTAGGCTTTGCTGAACTTAAAAATCGATTGGAGTATATTCAAGAAAAAGAGGGCTTAGATGCTGTGATTCCTTGTTTAGATGCAGAACTTCCTCTTTATATAAAGTATCAAGAAGATATAGAAGCAATGGGCATAAAACTCTGCTTACCCTCTTTAGAAAACTTTGAACTTCGTAACAAAAACAAACTCGATGGACTCTCTCAAAAGCTTAACATTACCTACCCTAAAACATATGAAGTGAGTAGTGTTGCTGAACTCGTAGAGTGTACAAAAACATCCAATTTTCCTCTTATGGTGAAAGGAAATTACTACAAGGCATATATGTCTTATAATCTTGATAGTGCTATAGATAACTTTTACAAAATTTCAAATGAATGGGGATTTCCTGTGCTTGTGCAAGAAGTAGTCACAGGTGAAGAGCTGAACCTTGTAGGTGTGGGCGATGGCAAAGGCGAGCTTAAAGGTGCTGTTGCTATTAAGAAACTGACCACGACGGAGATTGGAAAAATCTGGACAGGAGTCACAATTCAAAATGACAAAATGATGCAGATGGCAAAAGATTTTGTAGCACTTACAAAGTGGAAAGGCCCTTTTGAGTTAGAGTGTATTGTAAACATGAACCAAGTTTTTATGATAGAGATTAACCCCCGTTTTCCAGCATGGGTACACTTTGCCACAGAGATTGGTGTGAATTTGCCACAGATGGTTGTGGATATTATGGAAGGTGTGGACAATGAGCCAACCTTAGAGTACCCACAAAACAAAATGTATGTAAGATACACACAAGAACTTGTGACTGATTTTACAGACTATATGCAACTATTATCAAAAAAGGAATTATAAAATGAGCGAAGTAAAATACGAAAAACCAACGATTAATAAAATTGAATTTGCAATGGCTTCTAAATATGGAAGTCCTATGAAAACACAAAACATTCGTACAGAAATAGACGGAGTGAGTGTCAATAAACTGACTGAAAAATATGGAAGCCCAATCTTTGTTTTTTCACAAAGACAGATAGAAGAGAAGTACAATACTCTTTACTCTGCATTTAGCTCACGCTACCCTGATGTAACATTTGGCTGGAGTTATAAAACAAACTATCTCAATGAGATTTGTAAAGTATTTCACAACCTTGGCTCGATAGCAGAAGTAGTGAGTGAGTTTGAGTACCAAAAAGCTCGGGCTTTAGGCATAGAAGGAAAAAACATCATTTTTAATGGTCCTTATAAGCCGTATGAAGATTTAAAAATCGCCGTACAAGAGGGTGCAAAGATTCATGTGGACAACCTTTTTGAACTCAATGATTTAGAAAAAATCGCAGATGAATTAGATATGAAAATTCCTGTTGCCATTCGTATCAACATGGACACAGGAACCTATCCACAATGGTCACGTTTTGGGTTTAACTACGAAAGTGGAGATGCGTATGAAGCGATAAAACGAATGTATGATGGTGGCAAACTTTACTTAAATGGTATTCACTCTCACATCGGTACTTTTATGCTCGATGCAAATGCTTATAAACTTGCAACGACAAAAATCATGCAACTCAAAGCACAAGTAGAAACTGATTTTAATTCTGAGATAGAGTACATCGATTTGGGTGGTGGATTTGCAAGTAAATCAAATCTCAAAGGTGTTTACCAATCAGCAGATGTCATTGTTCCAACAGCCGATGATTATGCACAAGCGATTACTGATGCGATTTATGCAAATAACAAAAGTGAAAAACTCCCAAAACTCTACCTCGAAACTGGACGAGCGATGATAGATGAAGCGGGCTATTTACTTACTTCTGTGCATGGATACAAAAGATTTCCAGATGGGAAAAAAGGGTATATTTTAGATGCTGGTGTCAACTTACTTTATACCTCAACATGGTATAACTTCAACATCGAACTCGATAAACATTATGAGGGAGAAAATGAGCCATCTATGCTCAATGGTCCTCTTTGTATGAACATCGATGTAATTGAAGAACATTTAATGTTGCCTGCTCTTGATAGAGGGAGTGTACTTACAATCTCTCCAGTAGGTGCATATAACTATACACAAGCGATGCAATTCATTCGCTATAAACCTGCCGTAGTGATGATAGACACGAAGGGTGAAGCACATGTGATTAAAGATGTTGATGACTTAGCCACAGTCAATTATAAAGAGGTATAAAAAAGAGTATGGAAAATTATAAAAGTCTTCTCTATAGTGCATTAAAACCCTATAGTGCATTACTGTTTTTAAATAACAAGTATGCAGGGCTTGCTCTCTTAGTCATTACTTTTATAAATCCATCGGTTGCTATTAGTGGGCTTGTAGCAGTTGCTTTTGCCATTCTATTTGCTGAGTTTTTAGAGTTTAAAGAGGCGTATTTAGCACAGGGTTTTTACATCTATAACTCTCTGCTTGTAGGCATGGGGATAGGGTATATCTTCTCTCCTTCGCTGATGAGTATCGCACTTATCGCGATTGTTTCCTCCTTTACCTTTATGCTCTCTTTTATGCTGAACCGTCTTTTTAGTCTCTATAAAATCCCCATTCTCTCTCTGCCTTTCTCTATTGTAACCATGTTTGTCTATCTGGCTTCTCTAAAGTACTCAGGGCTTCTCTCTACACTTGTGAACAACAATGCTCACTTTGACATTAGTTTACCACTTATCATTAGTGCCTTTTTCAAATCTTTTGGAACAATTTTTTTCTTACCCTCAAATATCGCAGGCATAGCAATGTTTCTCCTTGTACTGTACTTTTCTCGCATTACTGCGATTATGGCACTTGTTGGTTTTTATGCAGGAGTGGGGATTCATAGTTTTTTACTTGGCTCTTTCACCCAAGCACTCCATGATGGCTATGCATTTAACTATATTTTAGTTGCTATTGCCTTGTGTGGGGTCTTTCTTCTGCCAACACTCAAAAATTTCATCTTAGCTTTGGTCGGTGTGGCGATGAGTGTTGTTCTTACAGATGCGATTGGCATACTCTTTAACTACTATGCTATCCCTGTATTCACTCTCCCTTTTAACATTACCGTTATTGTCTTCATTTTTATGCTCTCTTTGATTTACTATAAAGAGTTTAATGCAGAGATAAAATCAACCCCTGAAGAGTCACTTTCCAATTACTTGAGTAAAATCTTTCGTTTTGGAGAACTAGGGGCAAAAATATCGCTTCCTTTTTCAGGCGAATGGAATGTTTACCAAGCATTTGATGGGGAGTGGACACATAAAGGTAAGTATAAATATGCTTATGATTTTGTCAAGAAAAATGCTGAGAAAAGTTATAAAAATCAAGGTTTACATCTTCAAGATTATTATGCCTTTGGAGAGTCCATCCTTGCTCCTACGAGTGGATATGTAGTTGCATTGCGACATGATTTAGTGGATAATATTATAGGTGAAGTAGATACTCTTAACAACTGGGGAAACTATATCATCATCAAAAGTGACTTAGGTTTTTATGTGGAGATTAGCCACTTGATGCAGTACTCCATCTCTGTAGAAGTAGGAAGCTACATCCAAGCAAATAGCATCATCGCGAAATGTGGCAACAGTGGTTACTCCCCTGAACCACATATTCACATTCAAGTACAATCGGTCGGGGTTATTGGAGGGTTTACACAAAAATTTAGCTTTGATGAATTTTTTCAAGAAGAGCGATTACTTTTTAATGCCCTGCCTCAGCTCGGTGAAAATGTACATTCTGTTTTAACAGATAAGAGTATCAGTTCGCGTTTTTTATATATCTTAGATGATACATTTAGCTATGAAGTTTTTCATAAGGGAGTCAAAACAGGAAATGTCAGTTTTCTTGTGAAGATGGATGAGTACGGTGCATTTTATCTACAAGATGAAGCAAAAAATAAACTTTATTTCTACAATAACTCTAAAGAGTTTTATTTTTATAATTATGAAGGAGGTGAATCCCACTTAAAATGGCTCTTTATCTTAGCCCCTCGTACACCATTTATACAAACAGCAGGGGTTACATATAAAGATTATCTTCCTGTGTACTTACTTAAAAGTAAATTCAAGCAGATTTGGATAGAATTAGCCGCAACTATTAAAAAAGATGTTTATAAGTTAGAGTGTGAGTACTTTTACAACTCACAAACAATAGTCTCAACCTACGGAGAGGTAGCTTTAGAAGCGACTCACAAAGGCCACACAAACATCAGATACAATGATGTTGAATTAAAATTAGTACGAGGATAAAAAATGAAGAAAATTATTTTAGCAGGTTTACTTACAACAAGTGCGGTAATGGCAGATGTAAAAACAGTAACACCCTATGTTGGTGCAATCAACTATGATTCAAGTAGTGCAAAATCCATCAAAGACACTGCAAAATTTGCAGGACTCTATACAAGTGTTGGTAATTTAAACTACCTCTTTGAATTTGCTTATGGTTATACAAAGATTAACTATAAAGACGGCACGATAACAGACCTGAAACAGCATGATATTACATTCAAGTATGGAAAATTTTATAAAAACTATGCATGGAATGCTGGGCTACACTATGTGAATAACAATGAAAAAGGTGCGATAAAAGATTTAGGAGATGGCTATATTGCTATTGCTGGAGTAGAAGGCTACAAGTGGTTTGGTTATAACAAACTGACTTATGGTGTAGATGCTTACTACTCTTACTATACAGATGCATTTACTGAAACTTCATTAGTAGCGACAACAAATGTTGGTGTTTTACAAATAAGCCCTAAAATCACATACTCAAAAGCAATCAATATTAACACAAGAAATACTATCTCGCTTATCGCAAACTTTATCAATGCAAATGATTATAAAGATTCAAGTTATTCATCGTTTGAAATCTCTGATACACTAGGGTATAAAAAGTTTTATGCAACACTCAAGTATAATGGTGGTGAAATGAGAAGTGGTGTTAAAGATGGTGGTTTTACTGTCTATAACACAAAAGATTTACTCAAAAGTGCTTATACTGCAAAGCTAGGTTACTACTTTACACCAAAACTTGAAGCAGACGTAAGTTATACTCGTAATAATTATCAAGAGTATGATGCAGCAAACTTAGTTTTACTTCCTGAAGGTACAAGTTCTATCGCTGTTATCTCAATGAGTTATAGTTACTAATGATAAAAACAGCACTTTTACTCCTTTTTGCAATCTCCTTGTTATCTTCTAACGAAGAATTTAAGAGTATAAAGAGTGCTTATTTTAAATCGTATGACTACGAACAGGTGGGACGATATAAAGAGGCTATAAAAATCTTAGCCCCTCTGTCTCAAAAGTACCCTAAAGGCTATACACTCAACCTCCGTTTTGCATGGTTATTTTACCTACAAAAACAGTACAATACTTCACTCAAGTACTATAAAAAAGCATCACTTTTAAATACCCAAGCACTTGAACCAAAGCTTGGAATGATTCGTGTTTATTTGGCAACATACTCTTTTGAAGATGCACAAAATGTCGCTACAGAACTTTTAAAAGTAGATTATTATAACTACTATGCAAATCTCTATATGACAAAAGCATTAAATGCACAAAAAAAGTACAAAATAGCAATCGCCGTAAGTCAAAAAATGCTACGACTCTATCCCACAGATACCCTCTTTTTAGAGCAGTTACTTTTAAGCTACAAAGCAACAGATAATAAATACTCTAATGATGTAAAGCAAAGTATTCTCATCCTAGACCCTAACAATGTCATTGCGAGAACCACGAAGTAACGATGTATAGGGTCTTACTTGGAGATTTGGATTTAATCCCTACTATTAGTAATGAACTCATCTCTTATCATGTCGATGTCATTTACAATAAAGAGGACTTTTATAATGCAACGTATCAAAACAAGTATGACCTTTTTGTTCTCAACTATTACTACTATGATGTCTATAAAGAGCTAAAAGATACAGGCGACACAACAAGCACACTTTTTATAGATGAATATTATGATATTTATCATCTTAAAAATGTCTTTAAAATTGCCGATGATTACATCCTCAAACCCTTAAATCTCCAAGAGTTTAAAGCACGAGTAGACTACCAAATAAAAAAACTTTATAATATTAAAAAAGATATAGTATCGTATAAAGATATGTACTTTCATATCAAAACTAAACAACTTTACAAGAATAACACAAAAGTAAAACTCGCCCCCAATGAGGTAAAACTTTTAGAATATTTTTTATGTAGAATAGAGACTCCTCTACTCAAAGATAGGTAAATCCGATGAAACAGTTTTTCAACACACTAAACTAGGTATTAGAACGGAATATCCGTAAAAAATATTAAAAATTTACAGTTAAAAAGCTCATTGAACTATTTTAGAGTATGTATGATGGA
>JALUWV010000019.1 GCA_027019335.1 Sulfurimonas sp.
ATCTACTCTAAAATCTTTTACTGTTTTTAACTCTTCTAAAAGTAGCTTTTTCTGTTTTAGTTTCATACTTGTGACTTTTTAAATCTACTAGCAATTTCTGAGCCTATTTCTCATCGGATTTACCTATACAAAATATGGCGGTGAGAAAACCAAACAAGATATTAAGTATGTTTATGTTATGATAAAGTAAATATACAATATTGGTAAAATATGAAAAGCACTATGACAAATGATGAATGTCTTAAAATGTATCAAAAACAAGAATTACGGTTGCAAAAAATCTTTAGAATGAATGATAAGCAAGCCAAAGCACTGCTGAAGTTAGAAGAATCAGCAAACTCTAAAACGAAATTGAAGTCTGAGTTTCTTGCCAATATGTCTCATGAAATCAGAACACCTTTAAATGGCATTTTAGGTATGTCACACTTAGCACTCACAACACAATCTCCTAGTAAGCAAAAAGAATATATCCAACAAATTGATGCAAGTGCAAAGTCTCTCCTACGAATCATTAATGATATTTTAGATTTTAGTAAAATTGAAGCTGGAAAATTAGATATTGATACTATTGATTTTAATTTAGTTGATATGATAACTACTGTTGTAGATTTAACGAAAATCAATGCAGAGAAGAAAGGTCTTAAATTAAACATAGAGTATGCTATTGATGATTTAAAATTCTTTCATGGTGATAGTTTGAGAATAAATCAAATATTACTCAATTTAATTGGTAATGCGATTAAATTCACACAAGAAGGTGAAGTGAAAGTTACCATATCTCATACTGTAAATAATATTTTTAGATTTGAGGTAAAAGATACAGGAATTGGTTTAAGTCTTGAGCAGCAAAATAAACTGTTTCAATCTTTTTCACAAGCAGAAAATAGTACAAGTAGAAAATATGGTGGAACCGGTCTTGGTTTAAGTATTTCAAAACAGCTCGTTGAACTTATGGGTGGAAAAATTTGGGTAGAGAGTCAGATAGATAAAGGAAGTAAATTTATTTTTGAACTTCCATTGACAGTTTTAGATATAGAAGATATAGAATCACTCAAAAAAGAGAGCCTCAAAAACAAGATTGACACTCTCAATGGTAATATTTTGTTAGCAGAAGACAACATAACAAATCAACTTGTTATCTTAGGTCTATTAGAAGAGAGCAATCTTACTATAGATACTGTTAAAAATGGAAAAGAAGCAGTAGAAAAATTCATGCTTAATCAGAGTAAATATAATCTCATACTCATGGATGTTAATATGCCTCTAATGAATGGCTATGAAGCAAGTAAAGAGATTAGACAAGAAGATAAAAACATTCCTATAATTGCATTTAGTGCTAATGCTACGAAGGAAGATTTAAAAAACATCAAAGATTCTGGTATGAACTCTCATATTATGAAACCACTAGAGATAGAAAAATTTTATAAAATTATTTTGGAGTATATTTAATTATGTTAGTACACATTTGCTGTAGTGTGGACTCACACTTCTTCTTAGAAAAACTCCAAAAAGACTACCCTGACGAAAAACTTACAGGTTTTTTTTATGACCCAAACATTCATCCCTACTCTGAGTACCAACTCCGTTTACTTGATGTTCAACGAAGTTGTAAAAAACTGGGCATTGAACTTTTAGAAGGTGAATACGATTATGAAAACTGGCTTGAGGCTGTTCGTGGACTAGAGAAGGAGCCTGAGAAAGGGGCTCGTTGTGAAGTCTGTTTTGATAAACGTTTTTCAGTGAGTGCAAAAAAAGCACTTGAATTAGGTGAAAAGAAAATCACGACTACCCTCCTTGTAAGCCCACTCAAATCACAAGAACAACTCAAACGTGTTGGCGATGAGTTTTATGCAAAAAATGGTGTAGAATTTATAGCGGTTGATTACCGTTCAGGTGGAGGTACACAAGACCAAAGTCGAGTCACAAAAGAGGAACAACTCTATCGTCAAGACTATTGTGGCTGTATTTTTGGTCTTACCATGCAAAGAGAACAACAAGACAAACTCATGGATGAGATGTTTTCACCAATCTCAAACAACATTTTACCCGCTTCCATAGAAGAACGTCTCGCACTTTATACCAAACGCAATGACCTTGAAGATGCCGATATAAAATATAAAATAATCAAACAAAAATTTCTCAATTATAGACAATTCAACTGTAAACTCACAGAGGGGAAACGAACGTCCATCCCCGCCTATGCCCTTGCATATTCCACACTTCCTCGCAAACGTGCGCAAGGAAAAGTTGAATACTCCATTGGAAAACTCCATTTTTTCAATCGTGAGGAGATAAAGTTTATCACACTAACAGATTTCAATGCACTCTCAAAACGTCAATTTACAAGTGTCAATGATTTGATTTATAATGCTCCTGATTTTGAAGAGGAAATTTCTATAAGAAACAAACTTTTAGAAACAAATTACGACCTTACACCTATCATCATTGTGCAAAATATATCAGATAAAAAGCTGACTCTTCAACTCGATACGAAAACTTACGAAGACACAAAGGAAAAACTAATCATTTTATAATCATTTTTTAGGTAAAATTGCTAAAATTATTATAGAAGGCTTCCCTTATGACTTTAGATGTTGTTGAAATCCAGAAAATACTCCCACACCGTTACCCATTTTTACTTGTCGATCGTGTCACTGACATGGTTGAAGGTAAATCCATTGTAGCATATAAAAATGTTTCCATCTCTGAACCTGTGTTTGAAGGTCACTTTCCAGGGCACCCTATATACCCTGGCGTTATGATACTTGAAGGTATGGCACAAGCGGGTGGGATTCTCTCATTTTTAAGTATGGGAGACCTCACAGAAGAAGAGATTGCATCTAAGGTAGTCTACTTTATGAGTATAGACAAAGCAAAATTCAGAACTCCTGTACGTCCGGGGGATAAACTTGAGTACCGTATCTCTGTCATCAAACAAAAAGGAACTATTTGGATGCTTAAAGGGGAAGCTTATGTTGATAATAAATTGGCAAGTGAAGCAGAACTCAAAGCTATGATAGTTGATAAGTAAAGTTTAAAATGTCAAATATATCCACACTAGCAGTCATAGAAGATGGTGCTATTATTGGTAAAAATGTTACTATAGCTGCATTTTGCCATATCTCATCTGAGACCACTATTGGTGAAGGTACCTCTATCGCTCAAGGTGCTTGTATTTATGGGAAAACGACTATTGGAAAGAACAATAAAATCTTTTCACATGCTGTTCTTGGTTCTATTCCTCAAGATTTAAAGTTTCATGGAGAAGATGTAGAACTTATCATTGGTGATAACAATACCATCCGTGAGTTTACACTTTTTAACCCTGGAACAGAAGGTGGTGGACGAAAAACAGTTATCGGCAACAACAATCTCTTTATGGGCTATGTGCATTTAGGACATGATGTTATCATAGGTAACAACTGTATCTTAGCAAATGCAGCGACATTAGCGGGGCATGTTGAGTTAGGCAATCATGTTGTGGTTGGAGGAATGACACCGATTCATCAGTTTATTCACATTGGTGATTATGCAATGATTGGAGGTGCTTCTGCCTTATCGCAAGATATCCCTCCTTACTGTTTAGCAGAAGGAAACCGAGCAAATCTAAGAGGTTTAAATCTCACAGGACTTCGTCGCCAGCTAAGTCGTGAGGACATCAATGCACTCAAAAGTGCCTACAAAGATCTTTTTGAGTCAGGAAAGCCACTCAAAGAGACGGCAACACAGATAGTAGAAACATCTGAAAATAAATATGTAAAAAAACTATGCAATTTTGTACTTGCTACAAAAAGAGGCATACCATTTGAGAGGAAAAATATATGACACATCGAAACTGTAGTTTTTGTGATGCAAGTGAAAGTGAGAAAAACCCCCTAAT
>JALUWV010000020.1 GCA_027019335.1 Sulfurimonas sp.
CAATCTTTGCTAAAGATAATGAAACAAAAGTTTTAAGTCTTATCAAACCAACATACGACAGACTTGCTCAAGTGAGTCAAAAAATCAATATTGTCGTTACAACATATTTTGAACATTCCACAGAGGCAACAAAGATTTTACTCCATACACCTATTTGGGGTATTGGGCTTGATTTTCTTTATGGTGAAGCAAATTTAGAGAGTTTAGAAATTATAAATCAGTCAGATAAAAAGCTCATTGCTGGTGTTGTTGATGGAAGAAATATTTGGAAAAACAACATACAAAACACCATCCAACTTTTAGATAAAATTGCTCTAGGTGTTACTAAAGAGCAGATGATTGTTGCAAGTTCTTGTTCCCTCTTACACACCCCATTTACTTTAGAGTATGAGACACAAATGAGTGCAGAGGTTAAAAACTGGCTTGCATACTCAAAAGAAAAATTAGATGAAATTTCTCTTATCACGAAACTCTTTTTCAAAGAAACATTAACAGCTGATGAAAAGACAAAAATTCAAGAGAATAAACAAGCAAATGAGAGTAGAAAAACATCGCCCTTAATTCATGATAAAGCAGTACAAACAAGAGTTCAAAATATAACAAAAAGAGAAAGAGATGAAAAATATGAACAGAGAATTGTAGTTCAAAAAGAGCTTTTAAAGTACGATGATTTAGCGACAACGACAATAGGCTCGTTTCCTCAAACAGCAGAATTAAGAAAGCTTCGACGAGATTTCAAAAATCAGCTTATCTCATTAGAAGATTATGAAACAGAGATTAAAGCCTATATTGATGAGTGTGTTGCTTTTCAAGAAGAGTGTGGTTTAGATATTTTAGTACATGGAGAGCCTGAGCGAAATGATATGGTTGAGTACTTTGGTGAACAACTCAAAGGGTATGGATTTTCACAAAATGGCTGGGTTCAGAGCTATGGAAGTCGTTGTGTGAAACCACCTTTTATCTATGGTGATGTTTCTCGCCCACAACCCATGACAGTTGCATGGACAAGCTATGCTCAAAGCAAAACAAAACAAATCATGAAAGGAATGCTAACAGGTCCTGTCACCATTTTAAACTGGTCATTTGTACGCGATGACAAAGCAAGAAGTGAAGTTTCAGAGCAAATTGCACTTGCGATCAATGATGAGATAAATGATTTACAAAATGCTGGTATTAAAATAATTCAAGTTGATGAGGCTGCGTTTAAAGAGGGGTATCCACTCCGAGAAGCCAAAATTAAAGAGTATGAAAGATGGGCGGTAAGAGATTTTAAACTCTCAGTTGCGAGTGCATTTGAGAAAACACAGATTCATACACATATGTGTTATAGTGAATTTAATGACATAATTGCTACTATTGAAGCAATGGATGCTGATGTAATTAGCATTGAAACAGCACGAAGTGGTAATGAACTTCTAAAAATATTTGCAGATGTTGGCTACAAACAAGAAGTAGGTCCCGGTGTCTATGACATTCACTCACCACGCATCCCTTCTGTTGAAGAGATACTTAAACAGATAAGACTTCTCCTTGAAGTTTTACCTCAAAAGCAACTCTGGATTAACCCTGATTGTGGTCTAAAAACAAGAACTTACAGTGAAATAAAACCAAGTTTAAAGAACATGGTTAAAGCTGTTTCAATAATAAAAGCGGAACTTCAATAGTTTAAGCTATTGCAAAAAAGGATTTATTCAGTCATTTATTATTTAATGTTGAGTATAATCCATATAATTATAATAAGGAATTTTACACGATGAGTTTTTTAAAAGAATTTGATGAAGAAGTATATAACTTATGCGAAAAAGAGTTAGAGAGACAAACAGACCATTTAGAGATGATTGCCTCTGAAAACTTTACACTTCCAGCTGTAATGGAAGCAATGGGGTCAGTATTTACAAACAAGTATGCTGAAGGGTATCCGATGAAACGCTACTACGGTGGATGTGAATATGCTGATGGTGTAGAACAACTTGCGATTGACCGTGCTTGTGAACTTTTTGGCTGTAAATTTGCCAATGTACAACCACACTCAGGTTCTCAAGCTAATGGTGCTGTTTATGCGGCACTTCTTAAAGCAGGTGATAAACTTTTAGGAATGGATTTAAGCCATGGTGGACACCTTACGCATGGAAGTAAACCAAGTTTTTCTGGAAAAAACTACCACTCTTTTACCTATGGGGTAGAGCTTGATGGACGCATTGATTATGATAGAGTTTTAGATATTGCTAAAATCACACAACCAAAGATTATTGTTTGTGGTGCTTCTGCTTATGCTCGTGAAATCGACTTTAAACGTTTCCGTGAGATTGCCGATGAAGTGGGTGCTATTCTTTTTGCAGACATCGCACACATCGCTGGTTTAGTGGCAGCAGGGGAACACCCTAGCCCATTCCCTCATGCACATGTTGTGACAACGACAACACATAAAACACTTGGTGGACCTCGTGGTGGGATGATTATGACAAATGATGAAGATATTGCAAAGAAAATCAACTCTGCAATCTTCCCTGCCCTACAAGGTGGACCTCTTGTGCATGTTATTGCAGCTAAAGCAGTTGGTTTTAAACACAATTTATCTCCAGCTTGGAAAGAGTATGCTGTACAAGTCAAAGCAAATGCGAAAATCATGGGTGAAGTAATGATTAAACGTGGCTATGATGTTGTCAGTGGTGGAACAGATAACCACCTTATACTTGTTTCATTTGTTGGCAAAGAAATTTCTGGAAAGGATGCTGATGCAGCACTTGGAAACGCAGGAATTACCATCAACAAAAACACAGTTCCAGGTGAAACCCGTAGTCCTTTTGTAACATCAGGAATCCGTGTAGGTTCCCCTGCACTTACAAGTCGAGGAATGAAAGAAAAAGAGTTTGAAATTATTGCCAACAAAATGGCAGATGTTTTAGATGACATCAACAACACAGAGTTGCAAGCAAGTATCAAAGAAGAGATGAAAGCCCTTGCACAACAATTTGTGATTTATAACCAATCAACTTACTAAAAAGGGAACCTTATGACTGCAATGGATATGAAACTGATTAAAATGGTAAGTGACCACTACTGGGAGAAAAAAACGACTGTTGTCGATAAACTCTCCTTTAAAGGGCGTACTTTTTATAACAAGTTTGAAAGAATCAATGCTCCCTTAAATCAATCTATCATCAACAAGCACCTTAAAGGTGAAATAACAGTTGCACACTCCATTGTAGATAAAAAAGGAATAGTTGAAAATATTGTCATTGATTATAATGGTCGTGACCCTGAACGTTTTTACCATAAAGCACAATTACTGCTTCGAGAAGAAGGGTATATCAATTTTACTGCTTATGAAACAAAAACAAAAGGACACCTTCATGTCTACATCCATAAAGGGCACACAACACTTCAAGAAGCTATCCAACTAGGAAAGATGCTGAGCATGAAACTTGCATCAAAACAACCAAAACAATGGCGAATGTTTCCAAATGCCGATATGCCAGATGAATACAACATTCTAACGCTTCCCTATGAAGTATATGCCAAAGAACGTGGAGCATCTTGGTCAAAACATATGTAAACCTTTGTAATATATTGCTAAATTAGCAATTTTTTGCTATCATAGAACCAAATAAACTTGAGGTAAGATTATGGAAGATAAAAACGAATTAAACGATATCATTCTCAACAAGGGGAACTCTACGAGTTCTAACAAAAAGATTATTCTTGCTGTAGCTACTTTGGGTATTATCTTAGTCATTGTAGTCATGCTTATGAATTCACTCAGCTCTAGTGGAACTGACAACTTACCTCAAGCCGCACTCCCTCCTAAACCAGCAGTCACAGCAGCAGAACCAGTTGATGAGCCACTCTTTGAAGATGTGGAAGTTGTCCATGAGAGTACTCCAGAGGCAAATAAACTTGATAGAATTGCTCAAAAACTTAAACAAGAAAGCCAAGAGCAAGCAGACATAGAAATAACACCGACTGTAACACCAGTAACTCCAAAAGTCGTAGAAGCTCCAAAAAAGATTATAAAAGCAGTTGTTAAAAAACACATAAGTAAGCAAAAAGTAGTCAAAAAAAGTGTTACTCATGATGCTTACTATGTGCAAGTAGGTTCATTCTCTAAGTATGCACCCAATAAAAAGTTTTTAAAATCCATTACAGATTTAAATTACCAGTATACATATCATAAAGTCAAAAAGCTCAACAAGGTACTTATTGGTCCTTTTACAAGTAAACGAAAAGCCCAAAATGCGAGACGTATCATCCGTGCTAAAATTGAGCCAGGCGCTTTTTTAATAAAACTCTAATTTTTAAGGGATAGCTTGATACATTCAAAACAATTTACACTTGACCAGTTAGCACCTATTGCTGTTTACTCAAAACTCAAAAACATCTTTCACTCTGAAATCTCTTTCCTTTTGGAAAGTGCTGGAAATAGTGAAGGTAACTATAGTATAGTCTGTATTGGAGCGCGTGAACGCCTCCAGTACATTGATGAAAAAACAATCTATACCGATGTAAATGCCGACAAACATGAAAAGTCCATTTCTCCCTTTACCTTTTTAAAAGAGTACTACAACAAACAAGACACTGCACCTTATAAAGAAGCACTCAAAGAGTTGAAAGTAGGCTATGTTGATGGATTTATTGGTTATATTGGTTATGATATGGTCAAAGTTTTTGAGCCTAAACTCGGTTCAAGTATGGACGACCTTGAAGATGAACTCCACACACCTGACCTTGACCTCATCTTACCAAAAATGGTACTTATCTACTCCCATAAAGACCACAAAATCACACTCGTAAGTACTCTTAAAGAGTTTGCAGATAAATTTGAACATATTCATGATGAACTCAAGGGTGTCTATACCTACCAACATCGTGTACATAATATTGGTAATGACAAAGGCTCTTTTGCACACTCAAAAGAGAAGTTTTTTGAGATGATTGAAAAATCTAAAGAAATGATTAGAAGTGGCGATGTTTTTCAAATCCTCATGACAAATCGTTTTACTCGAAATATCAAAGTAGACCCTTTTAGTTTTTATCGTATTTTACGAGCAAAAAACCCTTCACCTTATATGTTTTTAATGGAGTATGAAGATTTTAGTATAGTTGGTTCATCTCCTGAAGTTATGGTGCGTTTAACTGATGGAGAACTCTTACTCCGCCCTATTGCAGGAACTCGTAAACGCGGGAGTACAAAAGAAAGAGACCTTGAACTCGAAGCAGAACTCTTAGCAGACCCGAAAGAACTTGCTGAACATCTGATGCTTATAGATTTAGGACGTAATGATGTTGGTCGAGTAGCAAAGACAGGGAGTGTCAAAGTGGATGACATGATGCATATAGAGCGATTCTCTCATGTTATGCATATTGTTTCTGATGTCAGAGCAGAACTCGCTGATGACAAAGATATGTTTGACTTATTTATGGCAACTTACACAGCAGGTACAATGACGGGAGCGCCTAAAATTCGTGCTATGGAATTGATTGCAGAATATGAGGGACTCAAACGTGGCTTTTATAGTGGAAGCATTGCCTACTTTGGCTTTGATGGCAATATGGATAGTGCGATTACTATTCGTACAGCGATGGTCAAAGAGGATAAGGTTGTGTTGCAAGCTGGTGCAGGAATTGTTGCTGATAGCATTAATGAGCTTGAGTACTTAGAAGTTGAAAACAAACTCGGTGCGCTCATTCATTCTCTTGAAGACTTAGATAAAAAATAATGCAACTTTTTTCTATTTTTGGCAACCCTGTTGCACACTCTCGTTCCCCACTTATGCATAATGCAGTCTTTAAAAACTGTCACTACCCTGCTTGCTATACTCGAACACATCTTCTTGATGGTGAAAAACTGAAAGAAACTTTTTTTTCTCTAGGTTTATCAGGAGCAAATGTTACTATTCCCCATAAAGAAGCTGCATTTAATGCTTGTGATGAAGTACGAGGTTTTGCAAAAAAAATCGGTGTTGTCAATACCCTAGTAAATGAAAATGGTAAACTCATAGGCTACAACACGGATGCTGATGGTTTTATGTATGCCATTCGTGAATTTCAAAAAGTCCAAAAGATTTTGGTTTTAGGCGCGGGAGGTACGGCAAAGGCACTAGTTTCTCGCTTTTTAGAAGAAGGGATGCAAGTAAGTGTTTTAAACAGAAGTGCGTCCAGACTAGAGTATTTTCAAACACTAGATTGTCAGGTCTCTACATGGGATGATTTTATTCTCGCAGAGTATGACCTCGTTGTAAACACAACAAGTGCTGGTTTAAGTAGTAGTGATTTTCCTGCACCAAAAAATCTCATACTACAAATACTACAAAATACACACTATGTAGCAGATGCAATTTATGGAAAACTCACCCCTTTTTTAGAACTTGCAAAAGAAAAAGGTATCCTCTATAAAAATGGGGCAGATATGCTTTTAGGGCAAGGTGTCTTAGCCAATGAACTTTTTGTGCAAGGAAAACTCTCAAAAGAAGCTATTCAAAATGCAATGCAAAAGAGTTTTGAGCTTTAAACCCGTACTCTATCTTCAAGTGCCCGTGTTAAAGAGAGCAAGTCGATATTTTCTAAGCTCACACCCGTTGGAACACCTTGTGCAATACGAGAAAAATTCACATTATAAGCACTTAATTTATCCTCTATATAAAGGATTACTGCATCATTAGCGATAGAAGGAGTCAACGCAAAAAGTATATCACTGATACCACTCTCAAGCATAGCTTCCAAATGAGAAACATGCATCTCGTCCAAACTCTCTAAAACAAAGTATCTCCCATCAAAGAGTCCATTTTCTTCTAAGAGTAAAATATCTTTTGCATTTTCAACAATACACAAAAGAGTCTCATCGCGGTTTTCATCACAACAAATATAGCAAAGTGCATCTTCACTCATGCCACCGCAACTTTGACACTTTTTTAAACTTCCTAAAGCATCTTCAATAGCATGAGAAATCTTGAGTCCCACATAGCTATCATTCATAACCATAAAATAAGCAAGGCGTGTTGCCGACTTTTTCCCAATAGTTGGCAAATCTTGGAGTGCATCCACAAGTCGATTAAATTTTTCTAAAGATTTATTCATTTATACTCTGATAGTAAAATTAAAAAAGAAGATAAAGTTATTTTCATAAACTGATTATATCAAAATTACATGGTATAATTCCAAAAAAAATTATTGATGCAGGAAAAAATGGAAAATTTAAGTTATTATGAAATACTCGAAGTATCACAAAGTGCGGATAAATCAACGATAAAAAAAGCATACAGGAAACTTGCTAAACAGTATCATCCCGATAAAAATCCCGGTGATAAAGAAGCAGAACATAAGTTTAAACTTTGTAACGAAGCCTATCAATGTTTAAGTGATGACCAACAACGAAGTACTTACGACCGTTATGGAAAAGAAGGTCTTCAAGGTATGGGTGGTGGCTCTCGTCATAGTGCTGGTGGTTTTGATGACTTAGGCTCAATGTTTGAAGATATGTTTAATGGCTTTGGTGGTGGACAATCTCGTCGCCGTCAAAACCCTGCAGATATGGAAAAATACCCACTTGACATGAATGTAGATATGCATATTAGTTTTCATGAAGCTATCTTTGGATGTGAAAAAGAAGTAGAATTTACATATAAGACTTCATGTAAAGATTGTAAAGGTACTGGTGCAAAAAATGGGAAACTAAGTACTTGTAAACAATGTAAGGGACAAGGTCAAGTCTACATGAAACAAGGTTTCATGACTTTTTCACAAACCTGTCCTGTCTGTCAAGGAACGGGAAGTGCCGCAAGTGATGCTTGTAAAAGTTGTCATGGAAATGGTTATGATGAAGTAAGGGAGAGTGTTACAGTAAAAATTCCAAAAGGGATAGACACAGGAAATCGTTTACGAGTTTCAGGAAAAGGAAACATTGGTAAACGCGGTTCAAGAGGCGATTTATATGTCACTTTTGAAGTCAAACCTGACAAACATTTTATCCGTAATGATAATGATGTTTACATTGAAATCCCTGTCTTTTTTACACAAGCTGTTTCAGGAGCAAGTGTCACGATTCCTTCTTTAACAGGTGAATTAGAATTAAAACTTGATGTAGGCACACGAGATAAGCAACATTTCACTTTTAGAGGTGAAGGTATAGATGATGTCCATGGTCATGGAAAAGGTGACCTCATCGCACAAGTAAATATCACATATCCTAAAAAACTCAATAGTGAACAAGAAGCACTCCTTACACAATTACAAGAATCTTTTGGCATTGAAGAGTCAAAACCTCATGAAAGTGTTTTAGACTCAGCCATTGATAAAATGAAAGGTTGGTTCAAGTAAGATGAACAGAGATAAACTCAAAGAAAAGCTTTCTACACTCTCTTTATCAATGTTTAGAAAAGACTTTTTTGGGATTTATCATGGTTCTATCTCTGCAAAAACAGAATCGAATCGTTTTATCATCAATACAAAAGAAGCTGTTTTTGATGCCGTCAATAAAGATAATTTAATTGAACTTAATTTCAAGAAAGATTATCGCTGGAATCAAGCAAGTATTGATGCGAGTATCCATTATAATATTTACTCACAAATTAGTGAAGCAAAATTTATCTCCTTTAGTATGCCACCCTTTACAGCAGCCTATTCACTCGAACACAATATTATTTCACCGAAAGATTACTTTGGACATAAAGAGATTGGGTCTATTCCTATCGTTGATCCAAAAGAATTTGACAATTGGTATGAACGAGCGCAAAGTGAAATTCCTCACTATTTTCAAACAAACAAAGCAAATATTATGGTCATTCGTGGCTATGGTGTTTACTCCTTTAACAGAGATATTCATGAAATGGCCAAACAACTTGCAATTTTAGAAAAAAGTTGCCGTTTACTAATGTTAAATAAGCAAAAAGATGGTACCATTTTTGAATGAAATCAATAATGAAAGATAAGCTCCTCTTAGAAAACACACGAACACTTCATCTTTTGTATGTGGAAGATGATGTAAAACTTCTTGAAAGTACCAAAGAAATTTTTGAAATTTTTTTCAACTCTGTTACTACTGCGACCAACGGTGAAGATGGCCTTACATCCTACAAAGATTTTTACCAAGCACACAATTATTATTATGACATTGTCATTACCGATATTAATATGCCCAAACTCAATGGCTTGGAGATGGCAGAAAAAATGTTAAAAATCAATGCGGAACAAGCGATTATCATTACCACAGCACATAACGAGATGCAGTATTTGAGTAAAGCCATTAATCTTGGTGTTGATGGTTTTATCATCAAACCAATAGAGGCTCATAAACTAAAAAAAGTACTCTTTAAATCTGCACAAGCTATTACAGATAGAAAGTTTGTTATTTCTCATGTCGATATGATAGAAGACCTTAATGTTTTACTTGATACACAAAACAAAGAGTTGCTTGCAAAAAACAAAGAACTCGAAAAATCTTTTAGAATGCTTGATACAATGGTCAAAAAAGAGCAAGTTGCCCATAATCAAGAAGAACATTCTCATGAAAACACTCCAAACAATAATCAAACTACAAAATACCTTGAAGAACAGATTCAAAGTTTAATCAATGATGACTTAGATGAACTTAGAGAATTACATAGTGATATTGATTTGGATATTATTGCTACTATCAACAATCCTGCTCTTCTTTCAAGCAGTAACATTTTAGAAGAATTAACGGATAATTTCAGCAGATATGCTTCTATTCTTTCCTTTTATAATTTTTTTGATGAGCTAAGCCAATCGATTAGTCTTTTTTCAAATACACTCAAAGAAAGCCCTATTCCTGATGATGCGATGCGTATAGAAAATGTTTTTATGCTTCTTGAGAGTTTTATGTATGTACTTAAAAAATGGCAAGAGGATTTAGCTTCTGAAGATAAGAGTAAAATCAATGCTTTAGATGCTTCTATCATTAGTGATATGCAGACAATTACAAATATGTGGACACAAGAAAAGGAGGAGGAAGCTCCTTTAGAAGATTTAGATGATATTTTCGATTTCTAAAATAGCTTCATAAGCAGTCTCCATCATTTTATCTATCTCTGCTTCTTTTATGATATAAGGAGGCATAAAATAGATAACATTTCCAAGTGGTCTGAGCAGTACCCCATGTTTTAACCCATACTGATACACTTTTAAACCCATACGGAGTTTTGCATCATAATCTTTTAAATCAACTGCACAAACCATCCCTGTTTGACGAATACTTTTCACATTTTTCAGTGCTAAAAATCTTTGGAGTTTTTCCTGCATATACCTTGAGAGTTCTCTATTTTTTTCAATGATATTTTCATTTTCAAATATATCTAATGTTGCATTTGCTGCCGCACAAGCAAGTGCATTTCCCGTATAAGAGTGCGAGTGTAAGAATGCCTTATGTTCATTATAATCACAATAAAATTTTGCATAGATTGCATTAGATGTTAAAACAACAGATAAAGGAAGATAACCCCCTGTCAAGCCTTTGGACAAGACTAAAAAATCAGGCGATATTTGTGCTTTCTCACAGGCAAACAACTTTCCAGTGCGTCCAAAACCCACCATCACTTCATCTGCAATCAAATGCACATCATATCGAGTTGCTATCTCTCGAATCAGCACTAAGAACTCCTCATGATACATATGCATACTTCCAGCCCCTTGTATAAGTGGCTCTACGATAATAGCACTAATATTTTGAGCCTGCTCTTGGCACAATTCTTCAAAAGTTTCTGCTGCCTTTTGTGCTGCTTGGATACTCATATCTTGTGGTACTGGTGTTTGAAGTGTTTTTAAAAGAAGGGGTGCATAGGTGTCTTTGTAGAGTTCTACATCACCTACACTCAATGCCCCAATAGTTTCACCATGGTATGAATTTGTTAATGAGACAAAAATATTTTTATCTTTTTTCCCATCATTTAAGTGTGCATGATAACTCATTTTGAGTGCCACTTCAACAGCAGAAGAACCATTGTCTGAGTAAAAACATTTATCGAGATTTTTTGGTGTAAGGGCAACTAAACGTTCTGAGAGTTTCACAACTTGCTGATGTGTAAATCCAGCTAAAATCACATGCTCTAAAGTATCAAGCTGTTCTTTTATCTTTTCATTAATGTAAGCATTCGTATGTCCGAACATATTGACCCACCAACTACTTATAGCATCGATGTATTGATTACCCTCAAAATCTTCAAGGAAAATGCCATGTGCTTTTTCAATGGGGATGAGAGGTAAGACTTCATGGTCTTTCATTTGTGTACATGGGTGCCAAAGCACATCTAAATCACGATTTTTAAGTTCTTCATTTGTTATAGTATCTTTCATGACAAAATTATACCTTTTGTATGCCTACTTTATCAAGGTTTAATACGAATTTACCTAAAATATCGAAAATACGAGAGAACAAGGTTTTTATTACAATGATAACATGGATGCAGAGACATAAAAAATACTTAATTATTACTATTTGGATATCAACAATCGCGTTTATTGGTGCAGGATTTGTTGGTTGGGGACAGTATAGTTATGGAGATAAAGCAGGAGCAATAGCTAAAGTTGGTACAATTGAAATTACACAAGGTGAACTCCAAAAAACTTACTCAAATCTTTACTCAAGATACAATCAAATATTTCAAGGGAATTTTGATGAAGAAAAAGCCAAACAGTTTGGTTTAAAAAAACAAGCCTTTGAACAACTCCAACAACAAGCACTTATCTTAAATCTTGCTGCAGCTTATGATATCCAAGTTTCTGATGATGAAATCTTAGCAGAACTTGAAACAGAAAAGTATTTCTTTAAAGATGGTGTTTTCAGTAAAGAACTTTATAAAAATGCACTACGAGCAAATAACCTAAGCTCAAAAGAGTATGAAGACGAAATCAAAAAAAATCTGATGATTCAAAAAACACTACAACTCCTACCTATAAAAACTTTAAAAAGTGAAACTGCTGTCTTTAATGCACTCTCAAATATCGCAGATAAAATAAACTACAAAGTGCTTACAAAAAAAGATGTAACACTTGACACTTCTGATAAAGCTTTAAAAACTTTTTGGAATACAATCAGTGGTACTTTTATGACACAAACGAGTTATGATATACAGTATATTGTACAAACCCCTGTTGCTAACACTTTTTCTAATACAGAAATTGCAAGTTACTACAAAGAGAACAAAAATCATTTTAAAGATGCACAATCTAAAATAATCCCATTAGAAAAAGCAAAAGAACAAGTCATTGCAGAACTAATTGCAAGTGCCACAAAAAAAGCAGCTTTAAAAAATTATATTCTTTATAAAAAAGATAAACTTACAGATGCGAACACCACTTCAGTAACAATCTCTTCTGCTCAGAACCCTTTTACTCCTGATGTTTTAGCGAAAGTATCCAAACTTGGTCTCTCTAGTTCTTACCTCAAACCTTCACTTGTCAATGGGAAATATATTACTATCAAACTTCTCAAAGTAAATGCACCAACTGTCAAAACATATGCACAAGCAAAAGCAGAAGTACTTGCACTCTATCTCAAGCAAAAGACAAAATCTGCACTCCAAGCAAAAGCAAAACAGAGTTTAAACAGCTTTCAAGGAACAACAACAGATTTTATAACATATAAAGATAGCGATAAATTAACGCTACTTTCAAAAACAGAAGCAGCTGAATTTTTATCTAAACTTTTTGTAAGTGCCAATAAAAATGCATATATTGCACTTAAAGATGGTACAATCGTTCTTTACAATATTTTGGAACAGAAAATGCTTTCTCAAGACAATACAAATACGAGTGATATAATGCAAAAAATAAAAAGCAATCTCTTTAACACTGCTCTTATCAAAGAGCTTCAAAACAAATACCCTACTGAAGTATTTGTAAAAGGACTATAAATTGAGTAGAGCAGTATTAGCCATTGACATTGGCTCCACAAAAATATGTGCCATCATTGCTCAAATTGATGACGATAATAAAATCTCTATTATTGGTACAGGAACGACACCAGCACAGGGATTACGCAAAGGAAGCATCACAAATATAGAGCTTGCTGCAAGAAGCATCAAAACTGCTGTAGAAGATGCAAAACGTGTTGCTGGTAGTGATGTAAAAAGTGCCATTGTATCTATATCGGGTGCATATACAAAAAGTTCTCATACGGATGGGATAGTCAATATTCAAAGTAAAGAGATTAGTTTAAAAGAAATAGAGCGTGTCATGCATGCAGCAGTATATAATGCAAATATTCCCAATGAGCATGAAGTCCTCCATGTCCTTCCTTTTAATTTTAAAGTTGATGACCAGGACTTTATTGAAGACCCACTAGGGATGAATGCCTCTCGTCTTAAAGTGGACGCACATATCATTACAACACAAAAATCAAATCTTAATAATCTTAAAAAAGCAGTAAACGGTGCGGGAATAGAGGTTGAAAATATCGTGTTAGCAGGATATGCTTCATCTATCGCAACCCTTAATCCTGATGAAAAGGAACTCGGCGCAGTCATCATAGATATGGGTGGAAATACATGTAATATTTCTATCTATTCCGGAAATTCTCTTCGCTATAATGATTTTCTAGGTGTTGGTTCAAACCATATTACAAGTGACCTTTCTATGGCACTCCATACACCACTTAATGTTGCCGATAAAGTAAAACTTAACTATGGTTCTCTTTTAACACCAAGTAATGATTTGATAGAATTACCTGTCATTGGTGATGAGGAAGCAAGTCATGAAGTTTCTTTAGAAGTTGTCCATAATGTCATCTTCGCAAGAGTGGAAGAGACATTAATGATTTTAGCACAGTTTATAGAAAAAAGTGGACTCAAAGACCAGATTGGTGCAGGAGTAATCCTTACTGGTGGTTTTTCAAAGATGGAAGGCATTAGAGAACTCGCGGGAGCTACTTTTGGCTCTATGCCTGTGCGTTTAGCTCGTCCACTTGAGATGGATGGACTCTTTGACAATTTACGTGATGCTGAATATGCAAGTGCTATCGGTCTTATCATGTACTCTGGCTCTCCCTATACACCATATGAAATAGATGTCAACAAAAGAGTCCGACATTCAAATGAAGAACCAACTTCAAAAAGTAGTGTCAATTTTAAAAGTCCTGCAGATATCCCAGTAGCACCCTCTTTGGATATAGAATCACAAGAACCGAAAATGGTCTCACTTGATGCTTCAAAAGAGAGTAAAAGTGATGAAGCAAATAGTGTAAATAAATTTTGGAACTGGGCTTCCCAGTTATTTTAAAGGAGTGAGATAATGGAACCATTTGTAATAGAAGAATCAAGTAGAGTAAACGGTGCAAGAATTATTGCTGTTGGTGTTGGCGGTGGCGGTGGCAACATGATAGGGCACATGATAAATGAAGGTGTTACTGGCATCGAAATGATGCTTATCAATACTGATGCGCAAGTACTGAGTGAAACAAATGCAGCTGCTAAAATTCAAATCGGTACGAAACTGACAAAAGGTCTCGGTGCAGGTATGAAGCCTAATATTGGAAAAGATTCTGCATTAGAAAATTATGATGAAATCAAAGAAGCACTAAGTGGTGCAGATATTGTTTTCATTTCTGCAGGACTTGGTGGAGGAACAGGAACAGGTGCTGCTCCAGTTATCGCACAAATTGCAAAAGAGATTGGGGCATTAACAATCTCAATCGTTACAAAACCTTTTAAATTTGAAGGAAAAAAACGCCTTAAACTTGCAGAAGCAGGACTCGCCGAACTTAAAAGAGAAAGTGATTCTATAGTCGTTATTCCAAATGATAAACTCCTTTCAATTATCGATAGAAAATTAGGCTTAAAAGATAGCTTTAAGATAGTCGATAGTGTCCTCGCACAAGCAGTGAGTGGTACATCTGGTGTTATTCTTTCAAGTGGTGAAAATGATATTAACCTTGACTTTGCCGATTTACAGACAGTCATGAGCTATAAAGGTATGGCACTTATGGGTGTTGGAGAACATGAAGGTGAAAATGCAGCGTATGAAGCAATCAAAGCAGCTATTGAATCTCCATTACTTGATAATATGTCGATCAATGGTGCTTTAGGTGTTCTTGTTCACTTTAAAATGCATCCAAATTTTTCTTTGATTGAAATCTCTGATGCTATGGAAGTAGTCCATGAAAGTGCGCATGATGATGCAGAGGTTATTTGGGGAACATCTACAGATGATACTATCCCTGAAAATTATATTAAAATTACTATTGTTGCAACTGGATTTGAAAAAGAACTGAGTAATGACCCAGCTTTTGCTCCTGAAGTACCAATGGCACAACCTAGAGCCACTGTTCGTCCTCGCCTTGTAGTAGGTGGAGATATGGATAGTGACTATCTTGACATCCCTGCATATATGAGACAACAACAAGATTAAGCTTGTCTCACTTCACAAAACTCATGAAGGCCAAAACACTCCTTGGTCTTCGAGAAACTTCCTCTCTTCGTGAAATAAAATCAAAATACAAAAATTTGATGAAAAAATGGCACCCCGACAAACATCTTGATGATATTGCTAAAGCAACTCAGATGAGTGCAAATATCAATGACGCCTATGAGATTGTTATGGAGTATTGCAATAATTATGAATATTCATTTGAAGAAGAGAGTATCAAAAAGAGTACATACTCACCATCAGAGTGGTGGCACGATAAATTTGGAGGAAGATAGAAATCAATCTATCTTTAAAAGCATTAACCTTCGTATAAAAAGAACAAGTAACGAAACTGCCAACAATTTAAAATCAATCTCAGCAGCTAAATGAATGTTTACAAATGTATCACTTAAAGTCGCTTCTTTTCCTAAAGCTTGCATAGAGAGTATTTTTGGAGCATAGACAACACTAAACATCAGTGAAGCAAATAACACTAAAGAGGCAGAAGCTAAAACAATAGGATCCCTTTTTGCTGTTTTATAAGCGATAGATTCGTATACTGCGACATATAATACAACAACATATAGCCAGTAACTAAACCTATGAAATATCTCTGCCATAACAATTCCAGCATTATATTTATCTATGAGAATATCTACTGGTAAAATATCTGTATGAAAGACGATAGGAGCGACTATAACACCAAGCACTAAAACAGCACCAAATGATGCTGCTAAAACAAGTAAATAACTAAAATCTAAGTATATATTTCTTTTCAATTTCCAACCTCTAACTCTAATGTGAATCCTCTATCGAAATCACTGTAATCTTTATAAAAAGTTAATTTTTTGTAATTACTTTTTTCTAAATAATATCTTATTTTATCTTTTTGGTCATAACCCATCTCACAAGTAAAAGAACTAATCTTTCTACTTAAGACTGTATCAAGTAGTTTTTTAATGATTTCATCGCCTACTTTTCCACCAAAAAGAGCATTTTGTGGTTCATATGCCAAATTTGATTCTAAGGCAATACCATCCTCAATGTAAGGAGGATTGGAGACAAGATAATCAACCACTTCATCTACAGGCTCAAGTAAAGAACCTAAACGTAACTCTATTCTCTCTTGAAGATGAAATTTTTGTATATTTTTTGCAGCAACATCGAGTGCAGTTTGAGAAATATCTACAGCTATAAACTTAGCATGTTTGAGATGTTGTGCTAAAACAATAGAGATGATTCCACTCCCTACCCCTACTTCAACAAAAGTCATTGCCCTACTTTTATCTTCAATGTTTTTTAAAACTTCATCAACAAAGAGTTCGGTTTCAGGACGTGGTATCAAAGCACCTGCATCTATATAAAATTCTTGGTCATAAAAGCTTACGCTTTGTGTAATATACTCTAAGGGTTCATTTAAAGCACGTCTTTGTACAAGTGACTTTAGTACATCATAATCTTCAACAGGAGCATTTTGATGTGTAATCAACCATAATTCATCAACATTCAAATGATACATCAAAAGAAGTTGTGCTTCCCTTGATGCTCGAGGGATTTTACTTTCTAAAGTTTTACTTATATCTTTTAAAACTTCTTTAACTATAAAACAGCTTCGCATTTTCCCTCTAAAGCACTCTTATCAGTATCCCCTATTGCAACACCCAGCTCTTTGAGTCTTTCCAAAACTGGAGGATGTGTATAGTGAAAAAATATATATAAAGGGTGTGAAAGTGGAAAACTTTTGTTTTCAGTTACCAATTTTTGGAGTGCATTTGCAAGTTCAATCCCCCCTGCTTCACCACCAAGTTCACTTCCCATTTTATCTGCAGCATATTCATTATGTCGGCTTACTATCCCCATAATAGGCATCATAAGAAATCCTAAAACAGGCATAAAGAGCATAAGTAAAATCATAATCAAATACGGTTCTTGACTTAAACCAAACTCCATATATAATGTTTCAGGAAGATTTCCAAATACTGCAAACATAACAAATAACATACCACCAACCAAAGCGATATTTTTATAAATATCTCCATGAGCGAAATGTCCAAGTTCATGTCCTAAAACTGCCAACAACTCTTTTGTAGTGAGTTTTTCAAGTAAAGTATCAAACAAGACCACTCGTTTTGCTTTTCCGAAACCACCAAAATAGGCATTTAATCTTGCATCACGCTTACTCGCATCACTCACAAAAACACCACTACTTACAAAGCCTGTTTTATCCATAAGTATTTGTATCTCACTATCGAGTGCTTTATCTTCTAAAGGTGTTAACTTATCAAAGAACATAGCACGAAATGCAGGATAGAGCATATTTATCCCTATCACAACACTAAAGATAAAAACAAAACTCCATAACCACCACAATCTAAAAGTCGTTATAATTTCATAAATTCCCCAGACCACCAAGGTGCCAAAAACAATCGTCATAACAAATGAGATAAGTGTATCTTTAAGCCATTGTTCTAAAGTTGATTTATTAAAACCATACTTTGTATCTAAAACAAACTTCTCATAATATGCAAAAGGTAAAGAGAGGACTGAATTAATCACAACGAAACCCATCACTATCATTATGTTCATATATAGTGGCTCGAGTGTATAAAACTGACTATACAAAAACTTGATACCAACATCAATCCAAAGAAGAAAAAAGATAAAATCAACAAAATAGTTTATGAGCGCTAATTTTTCTTTCGCCACAGCATAATTTCCTGCTGTTAAAAATTCACTTTGTGTTAAAAGAACCGCTTGTTTGCGTTTCGCAATATTGATATACCCGATTTGCATCACACTTGTATAAATAGATATAAAAATATAAAGTGTGTAAATTCCAACTATAAATGCTAACATAGAACTACCTTCAAAAATATGTAAAATTGTATCATTATTTATTATTTATAAGGAACTGTTTTTACATTATCAAAAACATTTAAGCTATCATCCACACTTCCAAGAAAATAATTTACACCTACATATATCAATCCAATACCTAGACCTGCAATAATGACAAGCATTACACCCTTTTTCTTTTTCCCTTTTAAACCGTTATAATCACTTATATCTTCTAAAGTTGGTTCATCCATAATTTTTCCTTTTTGATTTATAATTTATATATTACTATACATTACTTAAATCATTGAAAAGAATCAAAGATTAACATGACGAACTAAGTATAGATAAATAATATTATTTCGTCATATTGTACTGGAAAGAGTTAACTTGGGCAAGCTTCGATTTCACCCATGTCTATGGATGAACCACCACCACTTATCATTTTTTCATTTTCACGAATAAGATTCCCATTATGCACTATAGAGTAAGAAATGCTTGTTGTATCTCTAATCGTGTTGATAGTAGAACAGTAAGTTTCCAAAGATGCCATGACCCAGCGAGCTGCTGTTGTATCATCGACATCGGAGTTAAAAGTATATGTAAGATGGAGTGTTTCAAACTTTGCAGGATGTGGCTCGGCACGTACAACTTCACCCTCTACCACTAAATCAGTGACAGTTTTACCTTGATTTTTTGGTATTAGTATCATATCTGTTGCACTACAAGTAATAATCCCTGATAAAAAATACTCTACAGGAGAGATAGTAGGACAATCTATCACAAAACTACTCTTCGCAGTTTTTGCCTCAAATTTCATAGCATCTTGATGTCTGATTGTTACTTTCATATCTATTTTCCTTCTAAAAAGTTTTTAAAATACGCTAACTGTTCTTGCGTTCTCAAAGTTGCTGTACCACCCTCAGAAGTTCTCGCATTCATTGAGTGGCGAAGTGCTAAAAATTCCATCACATCTTCATTTATTCTACTATCTATCTCTTTGAGATATTTAAATTCCATTTTCGATAAATCAATATTTATCTCTTCACCTTTTGCAACAGCTCTTCCTGTAATGAAATGCGCTTCTCGAAATGGTATATCGCATTTCTCTACAAGATAATCTGCCAAATCTGTTGCACTTAAATGACCAATGGCACAAGCTTTTTCCATATTGGCTGCTTTAACTTCCATTGTTTTTATTGCTTCTTTTAAAATCTCCAATGAAATTTCAGCAGTCTCTATCGCATCAAATACACCCTCTTTATCCTCTTGAGTATCTTTGTTATAGGCTAAAGGTAAACCTTTCATCACTGTTAAAAGTCCCATCAGTGAACCATAGACTCGCCCTGTTTTACCACGAAGAAGTTCAGGAACATCAGGATTTTTCTTTTGTGGCATGATGGAGCTTCCTGTTGAATATGCATCGCTCAGCTCTACAAAACCAAACTCATACGAAGACCACATGACAAGTTCTTCACTCAAACGCGAGATATGCATCATCATTG
>JALUWV010000021.1 GCA_027019335.1 Sulfurimonas sp.
AAATAGCTCTTTTTGGTAGTTTTTCTCGCGATGAAGCTACCGTGTACAGTGACATAGATATCGCCATACAAAAAGAGACAAATTATTTACAAACTAGAAGTGCTTACATTTACTTTGATGAGGTTGCAAAAATAAAAGAGCTCATTCGTAAAAAATTTCATAGAAATAGTGATATATTTGATTTAGACAGTAGTTCTAGTATGACAAACAGTATAGCAAAAGATCTCATCTATGTTTAGCCAAAAAGCACTTGAGCGCATAGAGCTTATAAAAAAGAAGATAGCCTTCATAGAAGCTATAGTAGAAGATGTCATAAATCAAAGACTTCCACTCATAAAAGTAACAGACTAAAGGAACTACTCATGATAATCGCAGCAAACCTAAAAACAAACTTGACACGTAAAGAAACAAAAGCTTATGTAGAAGAGTTAGATAACTATATGAAAAAAAATAGTATCGCTCAAGAAGTTTTGGTTTTTCCTGCGATGAGTAGCTTAGATACCTTTGACTCTTCTGTAGTAATCGGTGCACAAAATGCTTATGCTACAAAAGAGGGTGCTTTTACAGGTGAGATAGGAGAAGTACATTTAGAGGAGTTTGGTATAAAAACCATCCTCATAGGGCACTCTGAACGTCGCCATATACTAGGTGAAACACAAGAGATGCTCGTTGAGAAGTTCAACTACTATAAAGAGCTTGGATATAAAATACTCTACTGTGTTGGTGAACCACTAGAAAAACGTGAAGCTGGAAAAGAAGAGATGATGGAGTACATACAAGCACAGTATGAGGGCATAGATACTGAGTATGAAAAGCTCATTATAGCTTATGAGCCAGTTTGGGCTATAGGCACAGGACTCACACCAACACTTCAAGATATAGAGGAAATACACACCGCGTTAAAAGAGAAGTCAAAAGCACCTCTTCTCTATGGTGGGAGTGTCAAAGTGACTAATGCTAAAGAAGTTCTAGCTCTAAAAAATGTAGATGGTGTCTTAGTAGGAAGTGCAGCACTCTATGCAGAGCATTTCTGCTCTATGATAGGGTTTGCAGAAGAGTTACAAAACTAGTTACCTATAACTGGCATCTTTTCTAGTTTTGTGACATTTGACTTTGAGTAGTCATCTGGCTTAGCATCAATATAGACTTTAAGTTTATCAGCAGTCTCTTGCAGGGTAAAGCTATCACTTTCTCTATCTACATAAGTGACCTCTCCAGTTTTTGCATCTACCTTTTTATCCATATATTTCTTTTGTATCTCTTTGTTCTTCGAAACAGTAGGCATATACTCATCATTTACAAAGTGATTAAACTGTTTTTGCATAAAGTAGGAGTTCTGTTTTTTTGCAGTAGATTTTGTGATACTATTGAGTGTGTTGTTTTGTGATGGTGGCACTACTACTGCTGTTGAAGCACATCCAACCAAGAGTGCTAGACTTAAACTTATCAAACTTTTATCAATTAATTGTTTCATAAAGGGATTGTAGCTAAATATTATTAACATATATCATTGTTTAATAAGAAATTAAGTATACAGTGTGCTATACTGCACTTGAAATTTGTAAAAGAATAAGGAGAATATATGAAATTTACAAAAATGAGTTTAGTGGCGGCGCTACTAGTTGGTTCAAGTGCATTTGCAATTGATAATGTTAAGGTTAGTGGTGATGCAAAAGTTTACTATTCTACATCAGATGCAGAGCGTATAGTAAATGGTAATAATGATGCTTCATTATTTAACACGGCTGATTCAGCTGCTCAAGCTGCAGCTTCTTTAAGCCTTTCAGCTGATTTAGCTGAGGGTATATCTGCGGGTACAAAAGTTACTGCACTTTCTACTTTGGGTCTTCAAGGGCAATTAGTAAGTAATGTATGGGAACAAGGGACAAATGATACTTATACAGTAAATGAACTATGGGCAGCTGCAACTGTTGCTAAAACAACTGTTAAAGTTGGTCGTATGCCTCTTGATACTCCATTAGTATTTACAGAAACATGGTCAATCATGGAAAACACTTTTGAAGCAGCTGTTTTAATTAACCAAGATATTCCAAATACAACACTTATTGGTGCATATGTTGGTGGATCTAATGGTCAATTAGTTCGTGATACAAATCAGACTACTGCTACTCCAAACACAGGTGCAGGAATTGGTTCTGTAACACATACTCAAGGTGTTAATACTGGTACAACATTTGCACAATTCTACAAGGGTGCTTATGCAGCTGCTGCAATAAATAATTCTTGGAAGCCATTAACAGTTCAAGCATGGTACTTTGATGCAACTCAGATTGCTCAAGCATATTGGTTACAAGCTGATTTAAACATGAATGGTGTTCTTGTTGGTGCTCAATATACTATGACTGATTTGACTAATTCTGGTTTAGATACTAGTTCAAATACTGCTTATGCATTAATGGCTGGATATACAATGAAAGATGTGTTTACTGCTAAAGTGTCTTATTCTGCAACAGGTACTGACTCTATTAAGCATGGTGCTGGTTTTAACTTAGCGGGTACTGGACAATCTAAGCTTTATACTGAAGCATGGTGGAATTATGGTAAAATCACTCAAGCTGATACAAAAACATTTCATGTAAGTGTTGAAGGTACTGTAGCAGAGATTGATTTAGCTGCTTACTACACAAATGCTGATCAAGCAAGTAGAAAAGTTGCTGGAATTGAAAAAGCTAACAATGATTTATCTGAACTTACTATAACAGCTACAAAATCAGTAGGACCTCTTGATGCTACAGTAGCATATATCAATGCAACTGTTCAAAATCAGAATAATACTACTACGAACAATAACTCTAATACTGTTCAAGCATATTTAACTTTAAACTTCTAGTCATAAACTACAAGTTACTCTAACTCTCCCCTCGGGAGAGTTACCTTAAAAAAAACACCCCTAAAACCCCAATATCAATCAAACAAAAATTGTGATATAATATCTCTATGGCAAAAATAGATGAAATTAAAGAGCATATTGGTGCATTGAAAGGATACTTAAATATTATAGTTGCATTTATCCTAGCAATAGGTGCAGGTATTTCAAAGCTATACTTGTCTAATGATATTAATATATTATTTTGGATTGGTATTATTTTTATAATTGTATCAATAGCTGTCTTTGTAATATTATCAAAGAAGATTCATCAGAATATAAAAAAATTAAAGGATTTATAGTGGATTTAGCAACAATAGCAATTGTATTTGTGTCAATTCTTTTTCTTGGTTCAATAATTTATGGAACTAAACTAATAGTTAATATAGAACATTAAATATATATACAACAAAATCGTAGATTAATAATTGGTATTTCTCTCGTTCCATCTCTCCCGAGATGGAATGCATACACTAAGTTCACACCTCAGGAGAGGTGGAACCAGTGAAACAGACACTTTAAGCTAGTTCCCATATTGTATATGGGAACTCATACCGCCATAGGAACGAGAAAACGATGAAACAGACACTTTTAAAACTAGCCTACATAACATTTATGCTACTACTCATCTCTATCATATCCTTTTTAGCTATCCACTCCGCACCAAACTCCTTTTTTGGA
>JALUWV010000022.1 GCA_027019335.1 Sulfurimonas sp.
TGTGTGCTACTCTCTCTAGTTTCTACTTCATTTTCTGCTCTACTCATAACTGCTTCTTAAAATCTATCAAATTCACGAAGGTCTAAGCCAGCACCACTACTTTGTGTCTGTTGTGGTGCAGCTTTTACCCTAGGTGCAGCTAAAGGAGTTGGCGTGCCAAACATATCACTCTCCTCTGTTTGTGCAAGTTTAAAGAAACTCATCATTTGGTTCAGTGCATTTGCCTGACCATTGAGCTGTTCACTCGCACTTGCCATCTCTTGAGAAGAAGCGGCATTTGTTTGTGTTACTTGGTCAAGTTCTGTCATCGCCGTGTTGATTTGACCTAGCCCTATATCTTGCTCTTTAGAAGCGTTGGCTATATCTTTGATAAGTTCTGCTGTTTCTTGAATCTTAGGAACAACATTACCTATGAGTTCTCCTGCTTTTTCACTTATCTTGACACTATCGGTTGTGATTGTACTTATCTCTTGCGCTGCTATTTGTGAGCGTTTTGCAAGTTTTCTTACCTCAGCGGCAACAACGGCAAACCCTTTTCCATGTTCACCCGCACGCGCTGCTTCTATGGCAGCATTGAGAGCTAAGAGGTTCGTTTGATACACGATGTCTTCGATAATGCTAATTTTCTCAGAGATAAGCACCATTGCATCAACTGTTTTGGTTACCGCTTCTCCACCATCTATCGCCATGATAGAAGCTTCTTCTGCAAGTGCGTTTGTTTTTTGTGCATTTTTCGTAGACTCTGCAACACTACCACTCATCTCTTCAAGTGCAGCACTTGTCTCTTCGAGTGAGCTTGCTTGTTCTGTAGCTCCTTGAGAGAGTGTTTGTGAAGAAGCACTCACTTGTGTAGAAGCAGAAGAGATTTCTGTCACACCGCTGTTGATACGACCTACAATAGTTTCTAACTTCTCAACGAGTGTATTTGTAGCCGTTTTGATACCTACAGTATCGCCCACAAAATCGCCTTCTATTTTAGTAGTCATACTTCCTTCTGCCATTCCTGAAAGTACATCACTTGTCTCAGCGATGATATCTTGAAGAGTTTTCGCTGTGTTGTTTACTGCTTGTTTGACTACATCAAAGTCACCTAGGTACTCTGTCTCTATTCTTTTGTCAAGCTCTCCATTTTGTAGAGCATTCAGACCATAAATAGTATCTGCAAAAACATTCCCAACAGTTTCTAAAGTATCATTAACAACGTTCACAAGTTTTAAGTAGTCCCCTTCAAAACCTTCAGCATCCACTCTTACTTTAACATTTCCTTTTTCTATCTCCGCATTGCTTGCTTCATAATTACTGAGAAGTTCTTGGAGTTTTGCCGCTGTAGCATTTGCAGCTTCTTTGACTACATTAAATTCACCTTGGTACTCTGTAGTGATTCTTGCATCAAACTGACCCTTTTGGAAGGCATTTAGTACGAAAACTGAATCTGCAAAAGCATCACGAACAAGTCCATTTGTATCGTTTATACCGCTTACTAGAGTGTTGAAATCGCCTTCATACTTTGTTGTATCTATTGGTATGTCAAGCTCTCCTTTTTTCACAGCAGAATTAATCAGAGTTGAGTCTTTAATGAGTTCATTGAGACTATTTGCCAAGCTATTTGTCGCATCTTTAAGGACTCCAAAGTCCCCTTTCATGACTTCTGTGACAAGTATACTAAAGTCACCAGAACTCATACGACCGATAGTATCGCTGATAACACGCATACTTCCTACTGTAGCATCAGTAGAAGAGTTGATACCGTCTGTAAGTTTTACAAAGTCACCTTGGTACTTCATGGTATCGATGCGCACATCAAGTTCTCCTGCATTGGCTGCTTGTGTCATCAGTGCTGCATCTTGAATGAGTGCATTAAGGTTAGCACCAAGAGAGTTTACAGCATCTTTTAAACTCCCAAAATCACCTTTCATATTTTCTGTGATAACTGCATTAAAATTTCCTGCACCCAAAAAGTTGATACCAGAGGCAATTACACGGAGATTTCCAACGGTTACATCCATAGAAGTGTTAATGTTGTCTGTGAGTTTTGCAAAACCCTCTGTGTACTTTGTAGAGTCTATACGAGTATCGAGTTGCCCATCACTTGAAGCTTTGTTCATCAGTGTAGAATCTTCACCGAGCATTGCAAGTTGCTTTTGTAAAAGTTCAAGTCTCTTTTTCAGTTTTTTATCTTTTACTTTGATTTTTGTATCAAATTTTCCTTCTACGATAGCATCTAGTGCATTGTAAAGTGCCTTCTCTTCTGTTGTTGCTTTTGGAGCTTTTTTACTTTTTTCCATCTTTTTATCCTTATGCAGAGTAATCGACTACATCTTGAAGTGCAGCAAATAAGTTTCTTGTATCTTCATCAGCCATATCAAGTAGTGATTGACTTCCGTGACCTTTTGAATAATCACTCATCTTTGCATGAAATGCATTATGTGAGTTGATAACTGTTTGCCACGAAGCATGGCGAGTACATGAGTTTCCATTGAGTTTTTCAAGTGCTTTTCCAAAAGCACAACAGCATGGTTCAGTCAGTGCAAAGTTTGTCTCTCCTGCTTTTACCTTACTCATCACTGAAGCTTTGTACACTAAGTGGTCAAGTCTAAACTTGTTCATATCAACATTTAACACTTGCTCATTTGTAATCTGTTTTCCTGTACTAATACGGTTCATAAAATCTTGATATGTTATGTTTCTAGCCGCTAAAAAATCATTTAAAAAAGATAAAGATTCATCAACTGTATGCGAACGTTCATAATCAAGTACTGTTTGGTAGAGTGGAGTGAGTACTTGTTTTGCAGATTCTTCAATGCGTCGTCTATAAGAGATAATACGTACAATTTCACCATTTTCGACGATAGGCATAACAAAGGCTCTTACCCAGTAGTAACCCCCACCATTGACTTTATTTTTAACAAATGCACTCACAGAGTTTCCAGCTAAAACAGCATCCCAAAGTATCTTAAATACAGCCTTTGGCATATCAGGATGGCGAACAAGGTTATGCGGTTTTCCAATGACTTCCTCACGCTTATAGCCCGCTGCTTCTAAAAATAAATCATTCGCATAGGTAATCATCCCGCGTTTATCTGTCATACTTACAAGTATGTCACCCTCTCGGACTTCTCTTTCTTGATTATTCATCTTTTTTCCTTATATAATTAAATTTAGTTTATCTCTCTAAGTTTATGTTCTATTAACTTAGGTATATCAAAAATAAGTGCTATTTCACCGCTTCCAAGGATGGTGCCACCACTGATACCGGGGACATTCGCAAAAACTTCTCCAAGAGGTTTTATCACTGTTTGAAACTCTCCAAAGAGTTCATCTACCATCATGCCTACCTTATAGTCACCATAACGAACGACAACAACATTTTCTCTTTCACTCTGTGTCTGCTCTTCATGAAAGTAACTTCTTACATCTAAAAGCGGGAGCATCGAGTCACGAAGATTTATGAACTCATTACCATCCATCTCTTTCTTATAATTATCATCAAGCTCTATACACTCTTGAATCATCTCTAAAGGGACAATGTACTTTGTATTTCCAGATTGGATTAAAAAGCCATCTATGATGGCAAGTGTAAGTGGAAGACGTATGGTAAACAGACTCCCTTCACCTGCTGTAGAGTCTATCTCTACTGTTCCACGGAGGGCTTCTATGTTCCTTTTGACCACATCCATTCCAACGCCACGACCTGAAATGTCTGAAACTTTTTCAGCAGTAGAGAGTCCCGCAGCAAAGATAAGATTGTAAATCTCTTTATCACTGAGGTTATTGTTCTCTTCAACAAGACCATTTGCTATAGCTTTTGCTAAAATCTTATCACGGGGTAAACCACGTCCATCATCATTTATCTCTATAACAATCGTCCCTGCATCAGGGTATGTTTTCAAAGAAACATGTCCCTTTGGATTTTTGCCAAGTGATTTTCGCTCTGCTGGACTCTCTATACCATGGTCTATAGAGTTTCTAAGCATATGCATAAGCGGGTCGGAAATCTTCTCTACAACCATTTTATCGAGTTCTGTTTCACCCCCGATTATCTCAAAATCTATCTCTTTGTCTACTTTTTTTGCGACATCATGCACGATTCGCTTAAACTTGTTGAAACTATCGCCAACCTGTACCATACGAATGTTCATCACACCCGTTCGTATCTCTTCAAGCATATCACTGAGAATCGTTGCTGATTCACTTAACTCATTGTCATCCAAAACATCGGCTCTTTGTGTTACTTTTGCATTGGCTATAACCATCTCTGAGATTTGATTTATCAGTTGGTCTATCTTCGTTGAATCTACACGCAAAGAGAAACTTTTTTTTGTCTCTTTTTTTACAGTTTTTTCCGCTTGTTTCTCATTTTTTTGAACGGTAGATACTTTTGGAGTCTCTACAACAACTTCAGGTTCTACTTCTTTTTCTAGCTTTGAAGCATTCTCAAACCCCGCGATTATAAGTTTCTCTTTGAGTCCCTCTTCTCTGTCGCATAAAGCTTCTAACATATCTATATCATCTGCATTAAAAATCTCAAGTTCTACATCATCTAAAACAAACTCAAAAATCTCTTCTATATCAGCATAACTCGCATCAGTTAAAAAGAGTGATTCATACCCTATATAAGCTTCTGTTGGATTTATATCCTGAAGTAAAGGGATGTTTGTATCGAGACAGATGAGTTTTTTTACCTCACCTAGCATATCAAAGAAACTTAGGATGTTGATGATGTCCATACCACTAGCAAAGAAGTTTGCCTTGAGTCTTAAAGAGATATGCCAAAGTTTTTCACCCTCGGCTTCATCTGCTAAAATCTCTGCATCTATCTTCGGTGTTTCTTTGTTCGCGTTTGGAAGCATAGACTTGAGTATGGCAAGAAGTTCATCATTTTTCGCTTGTGTCTGTGTATCGAGTGCTTCATTAGCTACAGCTAAATCAACAAGTGTTTGTGTGTGGTCTTTTGATTGTAAAAAGATTTCAATCATTGCTTCATTGAGTTCAACTTTTCCATCTCTTACATCACTTAAAAGATTTTCAGCTATATGTGCGAAGCCGACAACAGCATCAAAACCGAACATTCCAGCCGTACCTTTTATGGTATGCATCGCACGAAAAAGCGCACCGACACTCTCATCATCTACACCATTTTCTTGCATACTGATAAGTGCATTTTCCATAAATGTCAGTTGCTCATCAACATCTTCTACAAAAAGGTCGAGTTCTTCAGTCATTTGAAACTCCTAATGTCGTGTGACAACCAGACTCTTTGAAGATTTTAGCGACTTCACTGTTTGCACCTTTAACCGTAAATGATTTAGAAGCTTCTCGACAACTTTTTTTTGCACTCAGTAAAAGTTGTATTGCACTCATATCAATTTTGTTGAGACTACTTATATCAACGCTCACATCACCTTTTTCAAACTCAGCTAACAACTCTCTATGTAAAGCCTCTACATCATAAATGCTCAGCTCATCTTGATCTATTTTCATTTTGCTAAGCCTTATTTATGCTATAAGCTTTTTAACTGCCATAAAAAATTTCTTTTTATTAAACGGTTTAAGCATCCAAGCTTTTACACCCAGTGCCTGCCCTTTGGCTTTTAAGTCGGGATTTGATTCTGTTGTGAGCATAATGATAGGGATATACTTATATGCATCATTTTGTTTGATGTTTTCAACCATCTCCAATCCGCCCATAATCGGCATATTGACATCTGAAAATATCAAGTCAATTTTCTCTCTTGCTAAAATGTCCAAACCCTCTTGCCCATGTTCAGCAAGGATAGGCTCATGCCCAGCTTCTTTAGCTGCACCCGCTGCCACTGAACGAATTAGACTCGAATCATCTACTATTAGTATCTTTCCCATTTCATCTCCATAAAAAAAAATTATGCGAAGATTCTACTCTTCCCTCTTTGAAAATTAACTTAAATCACAAAAGAATACGTCAAAAAATCATTATTTGTAATATTTTTCTAGTGATAAGTACAATTAAAAGACAATTAAAACGGGGAGAATGGAATAGTAATTGCTAGTTATTTTCATGCAGATATTATTTGGTGTTCATGAAACTATCATTAAAATAAACTCTAAGTCTATGAATATAGAGTATATCCAACACTACATTAGTACCCATTTTAGTTCTCGAACCATCATTGACAATAGTATCAACATTCCAGCTTCTAAAGAAAATCTTTACCACCGTACTTTTTTACTCAAGTGGCTTTACTCTCTTTATGCTAAAAAAAACACTCCCTTGCCAGCACTCAAAGAATCTCTCTTGCAGAGGTATCATAAAGCCATCAAAATAGTTTTACCACAAAAAATCATTCATCTTATCAAATATAAAATTATAGATGATGAGACAGTACAACTCTCAATCACACCAAAAAATGCGCAGATTGCTTTAAAAGTAAAAAGATTTTTACAAGTCAATATGCAAATCTTTCCAACATATTTGGAGTTAAAGTTTGAGAATCAAGATGAAAAAGAGAGACTGCAAGCATTTTTAAATGCAGAGAAGATTATTAGTATCCCACATAAACATATCTACAATAAGCAAAAAATGAATACATTTTTGCAAGAACCGCAAGCAGAAGTACTCTCACCACTCAGTAGTGCCTATATGGTGTTAAATATGCAACCAACTGATGACATAAAAAGTATAAAAAAGCAGTATAAACACCTTGCAAAAGAGTTCCATCCCGACAAAGTAGCCAGTGAAGATAAAGAGCTTATCGCCCTTCATACAAAAAAATTTCAAGAACTACTCGCATCATATGAAACTATTTTCAAGAGTTTTTAACATAAGAAGAGATATGATTCTGTAATAGACGAGTAAAGGTAGAAAAATGACATCGGACACTAGTTATTCAAATCTCACACTTATCATTGATGATTTGAATAATAATAAAAAATCAATTACTACAATGTGGCTACACAGAGAGAGACTCAAAGCAATTTTCAAACAGCATGATATAAAGCTAGAATTTTTTTTGAAGTACTTTGGTCATAAAATTGTTGATTATAATCTCGGTGTCATTGATAAAGGCAATGCAGTTGGAAACTGTCCTATAGTGCATGTAATGATAGAGTATTTTGAAAGTAAAGAGATTAGTATAGAAGAGATTTATCTTCTCTGTTCCGAACTTAAAAACACACTCCTTTTATACTATATGAAAAACTTTTCCCATTTAGAAGATGTGGTGTACTATGAACTTGTTGACTTACTTGATGCTAACTTTAGTGGGGTTTTGCACGAATACTTTTTTGATAAATGTCAAAAATTTCACAATAAATTTAAAAATAATACACAAGTGCAAGAGTATGTCCAAGAGACTTGTAGCACAATAAAGACAGAATCAATCAGTATGTCATCGGAGAGAGAAAAAGATATCCGATTTACACAACATGATAAGATAAGTGCTGTAGAATTTTTAGACACATTAGACAATACCATCATCGATAAAGTCGAATTTATGACAGAACACTCAGATAATTTTATAACAACTCTGTATGACTTTGAAGAGAGTAAAAATGGGCAAGAGGCGTTTGCACTCATCACTCACATCAAAGAATCCTTAGCGGAAATTTTCGACCTTATAAGCTCATTAATTATATTTAATGTAACTGCAAGAGCATTTGAAAACTTGAGTGCATTTCTCTCGACCATAAGTAAGGAAATGCTCGAAGACCAAGAGAAAAAGGCACTCCTTGCAACTATGTTGTTAGCAGTTGCAAATGATTTTGAAAAATGGATGCAAGTCATATTCATAGACCAATCAACCTTAGATGTGCATTACTTTGATGCCTCTTTTTCATCCAATATTTTAGAAATAGAAAACATCTTTTTAGTTGTTGATGAAGATGACGATGATGATTTAGAGTTTTTCTAATCCTCTTGCATAAAAAAGCTATCAACAGAGATATTTTTAAATGCTGCATTGAGTGAGGTGAAAAGCGATGGGAAATCTTTTTCCATCTTTGCAAGCATCACTTTCGTACTCGCTCTTGCATGGGGCATTTTCTCTTCAAAGTGCATAGAAGGACAGAGTTCATCACCTATGGCATGAATGCCATTGTCCATTACAAACGCAGAGAGTTGGCGTTCACGCATCTGAATCAAAGGACGAATGACAACAAGTCCATTGCCTGAGGTGTATTTTGGGGCTAAACTTCGCATCTGACCATTGTAAATAAAGTTCATAAAAAAGCTCTCCGCTGCATCGTCCATGTGATGACCTAATGCCACCTTATTACATCCCAACTCTTTTGCAGAACTATAAAGATAGCCTCTTCGCATACGAGAGAAAAAACTACAAGATGAAGAGTTTTTACGAATCTTCTCTTTTGCGAGTTCAAAGACGGAAGTATCTTTTATGATGTGAGGAATACCATACTCTTTACAATGCGCACTCAAAGCAGAATAATCTTCACCCATCCCATAAGAGATAGTCACAGCGACAAATTCAAACTCAAAAGGCGCACGGCGTTGTTGCTCTTTCATGGCATGAATCATAGTTAAGGAGTCTTTTCCACCACTCAAACCCACAAGAATTTTATCACCCTCTTCTATGAGTTGAAACTCGGCATTTGTTTTGCCAAGTTTAGACATAATCTTTTTAGAGAGTTTGATTGACATTATTTTGCTACAAGCTTATCTATCATGTTCATTAAAAAGTCAGCACTCACTTTAGCACTACTCTCTACAAACTCTTCAAAGTTAAACCCAGCATCCATATCTGCCGTATCGCTAATAGAACGCAGTACAAAAAACGGAACACCCAAAGCATCACAAACCACAGCGACACTTGCCCCTTCCATTTCTAAAGCATCGGCTGCAAATGTAGAAGATATAAACTCTTTGCGTTTCTCATCAGCAACAAACTGATCCCCCGTTGCAATAATGCCTTCACGGACACTCACATTCATCTCTTTGGCAACAAGTTTACTTAAAGCGACTAAGTCCTTGTCACTTTCAACATAAACACTCCCCTCTGGAACATAGCCATGCGCATGACCAAAGATTGTGATATCTAAATCATGCTGTGCCAGTTTTGAAGCAACGACCAAATCCCCAATCTTGAGTTCAGGATTGACACCACCTGCCACTCCTGTAAAGAGTAAAACATCACACGCAAACATCTGTAACATTGTACTTGCTGTAAGCGTTGAGAAAACCTTACCTATTTTTGAGTAAGCTACAACAACTTCTGTGCCTTTATAGCTTGCTTTATAGTACTTGTTTTTTGCATAGTTTACTTCTTCTACATTATCAAGTTTTTCTAAAATTGGTGCGACTTCTTCGGGCATTGCCCCCATGATTGCTATCTTCATCTTTTTCCTTTATATCTTAAATGTTTCAATTTTTTTATGAAACTTTGGCAGTTTATTTGTTATGTTTCCATATGTATCAAGTGTACAACTTCCACCCCAAAAGCCTAAACCATCTTCAAAACCAACACGATTGACAAAAATCAATTTTGCCTGACACTCTCTAGCTACCGTTTGAATAATCTCATACCATCTATCTTCTATAGCGAGTGTTTCCTCTCCAAATCCACGAGCAGGAGAAGCCACCAAAGCAACAATCACATCAGGATTTTGTTCTATAAGGTCATGATGGACATTTTTGTGCCATAAATCTTCACAAACGACCATGGATACTCTTTTTTCTCTTACTAAAAAGCTTTCAAAAACCTTGCCTGCTTCAAAGTAACGCGCCTCTTCAAACATTCCATAGTTTGGAAGGTGGACTTTGTTGTGCTGTGAAACAAGCAAACCATCTGAAAAATAAAGAGCTGCATTTCTAAAACCATTTGCCTCGCGAAGTGCAACACCTACAACAATATCTATCGCTTTACTTAAATCTGCAAGTCTCTGTAACTCATCTATGCTATACGCATCTTCATACAATTTATCTTGCAGTAAATACCCACTCAGAGAGAGTTCAGGAAAAATGATTATATCACTTTTCTCTTTGACACTCTCGATAACAGCGACTATCTCACTTAAATTTTTACGATTTAAGTGCGGTGAAATTTGTGCTAAAGTAACTCGCATTTATGAGCAGATTTCTTCTTTGACTTTTTCTAAAGAAGCCATATCTGAAATGTTGAGTGTTTTTAACTCTTTGACAATTCTTCTGTTAAGTCCTTTGAGTGTTACGCCATTTCCAAACTCTATAGCAATATCTACATCTGGTGCAATAGCGACGATGGATTGTTTATATTTAACAGGTTTGACAAGTTGGTCTTTTAAAAGTGTTAAGGCTTCTGCTTTTGTTGCATACTTTTGTGTTGTTACATTTGAAATGACAGGTGCTGAAAAATCATCACTTACCATTTTGTCCATAAGAGCTTCTAAAGGTGCTTGTGCTGGTGCTAAAATCTCACAGTGTGAAGCTACCGACATATTGAGTAAAAGAGCGCGTTTAGCACCTGCATCTTTGAAAGTTTGCTCCAATGAAGCTAAATCTGCTTTCATACCTGCGACAACAAGTTGCCCATCTTGATTATAGTTTGCAGGCCATACTTTTTTACCGTCTGCTTGTGCATCTGCACATACTTTTTCTACACTCGCATCATCAAGTCCTACAATCGCCATCATCCCTGCTTCTATAGAATCACAAGCACTTTGCATAAAAGCCCCACGATTATGTACAAGCTCTACAGCATCCACATAATCAATCGCACCACTTGCACAAAGTGCAGAAAATTCACCCAAAGAATGCCCTAAAAAAAGTTCTGCTTTTGTCTGAGGACAAGCCTCACTAAAAAGTTTGTAGGCAATCATTTGTACCAGTAAGATGGCAGGTTGTGTGTAAGCAGTTTGTGCTAATTTTTCATTTTCTTCAAAAATTAATTCTTTAAAATCAACCCCTATTCGCTCCCCTGCTTTTTCAAACATCTCTTTTGCTATCTCTGAATTGTTGTAAAAATCTTGACCCATTCCTACAGCTTGTGAACCTTGACCTGCGAAAATCATTGCTATTTTTTTTGACATATTTTATCCTTGTAAGTATTTTTTATTGTCTGTTATTTTTTTTCTTAATGTGTTTCTATTTAAACCAAGTCTGTCTGCTAGTTGTAATTGCGATTTGAATTTTTGCAAACCAGCATTGATTAAAGGTGCTTCATAAAGGTACAAATATTTTTTGTAATCATTGTTAGAACCTAACTTTGGAGTAATATAATTTTGTATTATATCCATTAATTCTGTATCTTGTATATTTTCTAAGAGATAATGAATCATAACTTGTCGTCGTAAAGAAGAAGCATTCAAAGATAAATCAGGTTTTATACCCTGCATATCACTGTTTCCTTCACCACCAAACAAACTTCTTGCTTCTTTTAAAAATTTTTCGATGAGCAAGGGTATATCTTCTTTGCGTTTTTTGAGTTGTGGCATATCAAAGCGTACACTAAAAAGCTCATTTATCACACTATCTTCTCTCATATGTGTTGCAGTCGCAATAACACGAACTTTTACTTGTGCTATTTTTTCCATAAGAACTTGAAGATTTGGGGAGTGGTCGATATTTGAGATGATGATTTCACTTTGGGTATCAAGAACCAATAAAAGTTCTTGATGTTTTGCGGCATCAACAACAGATGCCTCAGGAAGAATAAATTTTGCTAAACTTTTTTTGCCCACTCCAACTTCCCCAATAATAAGGGCATTGACAGTGAGTGTTTTTAAAAGTGTCGCTGTTTTAAAAGCTTTAGATGAAGCATCTGAAGCCGTTATAAACTTAGTGACATCCACAGCCTGTACCACAACTCTCACCTTCTGCTGGTTTATTTTCAGCAGGGATACCAGTCATAGCTTCTTCAGCTGATGCATCTCTAACATTGTTAATAGCAACACTAAACATAAGTGCTTTTCCTGCTAAAGGGTGATTAAAATCAATGATAACAGTTTCACCTTTAATCTCTTTTACAGTTACTTGTACAGTACCGCCATCTTCACCTTGACCATAAAGTGTCATACCAACAGCAAGTTCAATCCCAGCAAATTGGTCAGCAGGTACTTCTTGAGTAGCTTCTGCATTGTATTCACCATATGCATCTTCAGGTTGAACAAGGATGTCTGCTTTTTCACCAATCTCCATGTTTACAATTCCATTTTCTAAACCTGGAATGATTTGACCTTTTCCAAACATAAATACAAGTGCATCTCCACCTACATTACTATCTACTACTGTGTCACCATCTTTTACTTCGTACTCAATTGATACGATTTGATTTGCTTCTATTGCCATTTATTAAGACCTTTATTTTTATTTTCGTGATTTTATCATAATATTCTAAATGCTAAGTTAGAGATGAAGATGTTGCTTCGCTTCTTTAGCTTCTTTTGATTTTGGATATTTTCCAACAAGTGCATTATAAAAAACCTTTGCATGTGCCATGTCCCCTGTTTTTTCCATTGATACAGCCGTATGCAACATCAATTTGGGCATATAACTTGCTTTTGCATACAATGAAGCACTTTTTTTGTAGTAAGTAATTGCATTTGCATAATTTCTTCTCTTAAAATTCATTTCACCAATCATATAATGTGCATACGCTGGTTTGTAATTTCTTGCTATCAATGCTTCATAATCAGCGATAGATTTTGTATAGTATTTTATATCAAACATCTTTTTTGCACGTTTATAGAGTGCTGCACTTTTTATTTTACTTGTTTTAGAAGTAGCTGAGAGATGTAACTCTTTAGCAACTAATTTTTTAAAGGTATTAAAACTTTGAACAAGTGCATTAAAATTTGTTTTATCGACATAATCTTTTTGTATAGTCTCTGTCAGGACTGAAAGCTCAGAGACTATACTTTGTGCTTGCACAATACTCTCACTATTTTTTTGCACTAATGCACTGAGTCTTTTAGAATACTCATCACTATTATGAAGATTTTCATCATTTAAACTCTCAAGCTTTTTCAATTTTATTTTATTATTATGTGCCTGTCTGCTTAAAGTTTCGATAATACCTTGAAGTCCATCTATCCGCTCTCTTAAAGAATCAACTTCATTTGCTTGATTTTTACTTTTTACAACGACTTTGGTTAGCTGTTTTTTTGTTTGTAAAATAACTTTTTCAGTTGATGTAAGACCATAAGGGGAAGAACTTTCAATATCACCAGCACCAAACGCAGAAGGTTCGGCACCACTAAGCAAAATAGGAACAATAGCTGTAAGGACTACAGCGATTGTACTCTGTTTCATAAGATGACTATGGAAGAAGAGAGAAATCTACACGACGATTTTTCGCCCAGCACTCTTGTGTTTTATCGTGACAAACAGGATTACTTTCACCATAACTAACCATTGAAATTTTAGAAGCATCTACACCCTCAGCGACTAAAGCTTTTTTCACTGAACTTGCACGTTTTAAACCTAATGCGAAGTTATACTCATCGCTTCCCCACTCATCACAGTTTCCTTCTAACTTTACACCATAAGTATCTGAAACCATTTTTACTACTTCTGAATCAGAAGCAATTTTTCCTTGCATTGCAGGTTTTATAGCAAATTTATCAAAATCAAAATAGATAGAAGTTAATTTTCCTTCTGCTTCACTAAGCTTCATTACATTAAGATTTGAACCTACACTACTACTTTCAGGAGACACAACTTCTGTTGCAACAGGTTTCGCCTCTTTTACAACTTCTTGTGTTGGCGTACTTGCTTTTGTATCTACTACAGGAGCTTTTTCACTACAACCACTAAAAAACAATAATGATGCGACAACACCAGAAATTACTATACTCTTCATATCAATCTTCCTTCGATTTTTTAAATTGGTTTATTATACCAAAAAAATTACATATTTTGTTAAAAAAATATCAATAACATTCTATTCAAATAAAAAATGCTTAGTATTTACCAATCCAATGACTGTAAACGGCCATATTTTAGTGGAAAAAGATAGTTTTTATTATAATTAAGTCTAATAATCCCTATTGAACTTTGCTCTTTATAATTTTTGATAAAAATAATTGCATCTCCATCTTTAGAAAATTCTGGAAACTCATTGATTCCTGTTGCTGTTAAGCGACGAATAAAATCCGTCTGAGTAGATATAAGGTGTAAATTAAAACTATTTTTTGAAAAAACATTGGAACTTTCTCTTGCCTTGTATACAATATATTGCCCATTTGCACTACAAGCAGAATTGCTTTTTCCGTAGTAAACCATCTGTTCGACTTCTTTTGTTCCTAATTTTTTTGAAAAAACATTTGGATAGCCTAAGCGATTTGAGATAAATACAATTGAATCATCATTTTGAAAATGCCCACCAACATCTATTCCTTTGTAAAATGTTTGTCTTCTTAATTTTTTAGATATTACATTATATGTATAAATATCAGGCTGCCCATCACGTGCCATAGTCAGTAATAATCTTTGTCCATCACTGCTCACATCAGAGCAAACCATCATTCCATCAGAAGCAATAATATTGGAAATTTTACCATTTCTAATGTCTAAGAACTTAAGTGTCGGTTTCAATCCATTTAGATTTGTATAGTAAAAAGAATCTTGTTTATTTGTCGCCCATTTAGGAAAGATATTAAATCCACCACTTAAAATAGTATGTTGATAAGACAAAGTATAGTCTGCTATAACGATTTCACTTTTTCTAGGAGCAACAATACGAGAAAAAACAACCTTGCGTTTCATCCATGCAACAGACTCTTTCCCCATGTATTCATTGATATCATATGCAATCGCATGACTCACAAAAACATAGAGATTTTTTCTATTAACCTTATAATTTTTGCTAAAAACAGTTGTATCATGATTAAAAAGCTTCATTTGAATCATCAATCCACCGTTATCTTCTTCAAGCATCTTAAATCTCAATACATAATCTTGGTCTTTGTTTGCGACCAAAACTCTGCCATCATCATAATCAACCATTCGATGGTGTCTATCAACATTAAAAATTGATATGACATTTAAGTCTGCAACTAATGCTTTAAAAACTTGCATTTTAAATGTATCGCCATAATTGTATGTAGCGTCTTCCACTGCTATGGAAGGTAATGTTTCTGCTTGTTTAACAACTTCAATGGTTGCATCTGATGCAAATGTAAAACTATATATAAATAATAATGAAAGAAAAAATTTCAATTTCACTCCTTAGATCTTAGTATAACAACTGTTTTTGTTGATTTATTTTGTACATTGATTGGAAAAAGTACATGTGACAATCTTTTTTTTATCTTATCGACTTCTTCATTTAAAGCATCATTCGCCGAATAAGTTAAAATCCGAAAATCAATTAACTCTCCGATACTGTTAAGTTCAATCACAGCTTTAACACTGTTACCCTGTGTGTTTGGTGGCACATAAAAATGTGCATAAACGATAGCTTGAATTTTAGCTAAATATTCATTAACTTCCTGTGCATTTGAAGAAGCAATCTCATCCTTCGTCTCTTTAACTGGCTCTTCATTGGCTTGTGCTAATGGCACTTGTTTACGTAACTGTGCTAAGCGTTTTAAATCTTGCAGTTTTGGCTTTTTCTTTGTAATCTTTTTTGTCCAAACATCGCTAAATAAATTATTGACATCGATATTTTCACTTGGAATATCCACAGGTTTAGAGACTGTTTTTTGAGGATGTGCCGTACTCTTATGAGTAACTACTTTATCTGTCGAAATATTTGCTATAGAAATTGAGATGAAATTATTTTTATGCAAAGCATAACTTTTAATTTTGGCACTTTGAAATAGCATCATAAAAAAGAGAGAGATGGAAAAAGAAAAAAGCAGTAAAGTCAAAAAACCACTTATATAAAAATAGCGACTATTATCAACCATTGGTTGCAAGTGATACTTCAGTAAAACCCGCTTGTTTTACAGCGGCCAATACTGACATCACCACTCCATAATCTAAGCTTTTATCTGCACTTATGAGTACACTTGCTTTTTTGTTAAAGCTCGCTGCTTTTTGATAAAAATTTTCTATGAAATTGTTGAGTAAAAAGACTTCTTTATTGACCTTGAGTGTTAAATCTTTGTCAATCGTAATATGAACAGGTGGAATCTTTGAGAGTTGTTGAGATGTTGAGCCTTGAGGCAATTTTATGTTTTCTTCGTAAATGATATTTGGAGCAATAACCATTAAAATAGCGAGTAAAACCAGCATAACATCCACAAGAGGTGTAATATTTAACTCAGGTTTATCTTCCCAATCATAAATCATAACTATGCTTTTCGTGCTAAAATCGCATCACTTTGCATCTGAATATAACTCATAATCTCAAAAGACTTTCGCTTCATGATTTGATGATATGTATATGCAAAAACAGCTACAAATATACCAGATGCAGTAGCCACTAAAGCATCTGACACACCACTTGATATGATAGACATACTTCCACTACTCTGCCCAATATGCTTAAAAGTATCTAAGATTGAAACAACCGTACCAAAAAGACCAATAAAAGGAGTAGTTGAAGCAAAAATAGAAAGGAGAGAGAGTCCCTTTGTAGCTTCTTTTGTTGCTGCGAGTAAGGCTAAGTCTAAAACTTCTTTTGAAATAGTATTACTTGATTTTATAAAATTATTTAAAAAAGAGTTTTCTGTAACAGTTGAAGCACCCATTAATAGTGTTTCTAAAGAGTTACTTTCTCTTTCATGCCAAGCATTTAAAGAGAGATAACGATAAAAAAACACCCAGTTAAGGACAATAAAATATACTGCTAAAAGAAGCAGTACACCTATTGTAACTGGATGACTTTTAAGATAAAAATCTATGATATTATTTATCATATCTTAGAGAAGACCTTGCGCCGCTGACTCAATTCTTGCCGAAGCAGAAGCGATAGCAGGATTTGAATCTGCAATATCACTGATAAGTTTCTTCGCTTCTTCAAGGGCATCTGCGATTTCACTTTCGTTTTCACCACGAATAGCAACTGCACCTTCTACTAAAATAATAACCTTTTCTTCATCAACTTGAGCAACACCCCAGTTGATAAGGATTGACTCAATAGATTTATCCTCTTTTTCAACATCAACAACACCCGCTTCTAACAAAGTTGTTAGAGAGGCATGTCCTGCTAAAACTCCAAACTCACCCTCTTCACCTGGAAGTACAACAGTTTGTACATTTCCATTGAAAATTTCACCATTTGGAGTTAGGATTTCAAGTTTAAATGTGTCCATTTTAGTCCTTTAAGTAAGCCAGAAGCCTACTTGTTTTTCTCGTGTTTAGCGATAGCTTCATCCATACCACCAACCATATAGAAAGAGTTTTCTGACATATGATCGTAATCACCATTCAAGATACCTTTGAATCCAGCAATTGTATCTTCAAGTTTCACATATTTACCAGGAGCCCCTGTAAATACTTCTGCAACGAAGAAAGGTTGTGATAAGAATTTTTCTATTTTACGAGCGCGTTCAACAACATTTTTGTCATCTTCAGAAAGTTCGTCCATACCAAGAATCGCAATAATATCTTGTAAGTCTTTATACTTTTGAAGTGTTTGTTGTACACCACGTGCAACAGCATAATGCTCTTCACCAATGATTTGTGGATCAAGTAATCTTGAAGTTGAATCAAGTGGATCAACTGCAGGATAAATACCTTTTTCCGCAATTTTACGGTTAAGAACTGTTGTTGCATCTAAGTGAGCAAAAACAGAAGCAGGTGCTGGGTCAGTTAAATCATCTGCCGGTACATATACCGCTTGAACAGAAGTAATTGAACCAGTTTTTGTAGATGTAATTCTATCTTGTAATGCACCCATTTCACGTGCTAGAGTTGGTTGGTAACCAACAGCTGAAGGGATACGACCAAGAAGTGCTGACATTTCAGAACCTGATTGAGCAAAACGGAAGATATTATCGATAAACATCAATACATCAAGACCTTTTTCATCACGGAAGTACTCAGCCATAGTAATACCTGTTAAAGCAATACGGTTTCTTGCTCCTGGAGGCTCACTCATCTGACCGTAGCACAGTGCAACTTTATCCAATACATTCGAGTCTTTCATCTCGTGATAAAGGTCATTTCCTTCACGAGTTCTTTCACCAACACCAGCAAATACAGATAAACCATCATGACCATGTGCAACATTATGAATAAGTTCCATGATAATAACTGTTTTACCAACACCAGCACCACCAAAGAGTCCAACTTTACCACCTTTAGAATACGGAGCAAGTAAGTCAACAACTTTGATACCTGTTTCAAACATTTCTGTTGTAGTTGATTGCTCAACTAATGGTGGTGGAGCACGGTGAATAGACCACTCAGGTGCATCTGTAATTTCATCAAAACCATCAATAGTTTCACCAATTACATTAAAGATACGACCAAGTACTTTTTCTCCAACAGGAACTTTAATAGGTGCGCCTGTAGCAGTTGCATCCATTCCACGAACTAAACCTTCACTCATATCCATTGCAATCGTTCTTACACGACCATCACCTAAGTGAGCAGCAACTTCTAAAACCAAACGATTTTCATTACCTTCTAAATTAACTTTAACTTCGATCGCTTCGTTAATTACTGGAAGATAACCATCAAAATCAACATCAACAACCGGGCCCATAACCTGGCTAATTTTACCAATCATATTTTTCTCCATTATTTCATCGACTCCACACCACTAATAATTTCTAT
>JALUWV010000023.1 GCA_027019335.1 Sulfurimonas sp.
CCCGCCATAACTTAGCATATACACTTCCAAGTAAGTACTTCTGGCGTGCCATATCTTTGTGAGACATCTTCAAGCTATTTAAAGATTTAATAGTCTCTAATGCCTTATTATACTCTTCTTTTTTAATATATGCCTGATAAAGTGTAAACTCTAGCCCAGGACTTTGAGGGTAAGCCTTCGCCTTTTTTTGTATGTTATATGCTTTTTTTCCATACTTTATGATAATATTATTGTCTTTTAACTTACTACCAACATACATAACATTCACATATCTATCTAAATCTTTATAACTCTCACCAAATATATTTTCAATATTTACTATGGATTGAATCATCTTCTTACTCTTTTCTAAACGTTCATAGGTGTCAAATAGATAACGATACACACCAATATATGGCGATTTTTTATTATCGTCTATGAGTACTATCAAATCCTTTGAAGCCTCAATTACATCACTATAATTTCCCGTTTGAAAATCAATTTTTACATAGCGATAGAGCCATTTTTCTCTCTCTTGTAAGTTTTTGGATTTAAAGTGTTTATTGGCAACAAGTTTTGCCATGCTAAAGTCGCCACCTTTCATAGCACAGCTATAGAGTCCATCATCCCATCTATCAGAGAGAGTAATTTTATATTGACTTGAGATTTGCAAGACATGATTACATTTTTTCTCTTCTAAGGCATTTTCCATCAAGCCAACAGCGGCTTTTTCTATGATACTTGCAATGTCTGTGTATTTCGTATCATCAAGTGCTTTTAAAGCTTCTTGCATTGCTAAAACATCACTATATTTTTTAAGACTCAAAAGAAGTTTTGCTTTTTCGTAGGTTGCACGATTACCTATGACATCGTTTTCATATGTATTGATAAGATTTGTATACGCTATGAGTTTTTGGCTCGTATTTTCATCGTTTGTATCAAAGAATAAGCCATCTTTTGCTACATCAATTTCAGAGATAAAATCGCCATCTGGAAATATTTTGATATATTTGTTTAAAGCTGCTAAAGCTTCTTTTTTATTTTGTGTTTGAGCAAGCCATAATGCTCGGCTTTTTAAAAGACTTTCATACTCGTCATTCTCTTTTGTCATAGTGTCGGAGAGAGCTTTAGCAATTGCCGCAGCAGTTTTATAATCTTTATTATCAGCAAAAGTATGCATCATTTCTAAAGAGGTTTTTAAATCATGGGCAAGATAACTTGGCTGTGCATTGACAATTTCAATGATATACTTTGAAGACTTTTTATAAGAGTCAAGTATATTAATATGTGCAAGGTGATACGCCGCTGATACTGCAACATCTATAGTTTTTGCATTATCTAAAGCTTTTTTATAAAACTTTATTGCCACTTTCGTACCTCCAGCAGCCTCTTTCATCTCTCCATTGTAAATATAACCCCATAGTGTATAGATAGAGTTTGCATGCTCACTAAAGAGTCTATCAAAAAAATAATCTGCATCCGTATTCATACCAACTGCAGCATAAGCCTTTGCGACAAGCGAAAGAACTTCTGGTATATTTTCATCTCCTGAATAATTTCTCAAGTAATTTTTAGAAATTTCTATCACATTATCATTATCTTTTAACTCAGAATATACTTTTATCTTGTAATAAAGCAATTCAGCTTTAAAAAGTGTTTTAGGATATTTACTCAACACCTCGTCAATATCATCTAAAAGTGTTTCATATTTTTTTGCTTGAAATTTTTTCTTGATTTTTAAGTACTCTTCTACATCTTCTACTCTTTTTATAAAAATAGGATTGCCTTTGATGTCTAAGCCATCCACAAAAGGTAGATTATCTTTATCCATAAAAAAAGGAAAGTTTAGGGTGTTGTTAGGTTTTCTTTTTGTAGAGATAAGGGGTAACTTTTTTTTATAGCCTATGATAAACCAATCTTTCGCTTGTGTCACATCGGGTTCGTACACACTTTTGTCTTTTGTTAAGTTAAAGATATTTGCATAGAGTTTCATTTGCTGCATGGGATGAATAATGACAAAAAAAGTCTCTTTTTGAATACGTGTTTCAATTTGAAAAAAGTTATTTTGTATTTTTTTCAAAACCTGTATAGGTCGCTTGTTAAAAGCACAGATAATTTGTGTCACATTTGCAAAGTCATCTTTTGTCTCTTCACAAACAAAAGCTTCAGAATTTCTTAGATGTAAAATAGAGTATGGGGAGTAATCCTGCTTAGCACTATTTATAGAGAGTTCAAGTGCAGGTAAACTTGAAGTCCATAAAAAAAGAAGTGAGAGTGTCCATCGTAACAAATCTACACTCCTTTTTTTATCTGTTTAAAGATTAATATCCGCTGTTATATACAAAAGATGTAATAAACTCAATCAATGGGTTTATAGCTATAAAAGCAAATATAGTTCCTACAGCAGCAATACCAATCACTGTTTTTAAACTTAATGTTGCATTGCGAGTATAAGTATCACCACTCACACCAGCTACTGGGTCTTTCATCAGCATATAAACAACAAGTTTTAAGTAGTAATACCCAGCGATTGCAGAGTTTAATGCCATGATAAGAGCTAATACTGTGTAGCCCGCTGAAACTGCTGAACCAATCATGTAAAGTTTACCCCAAAAAAGTGCAAAGGGAGGAACACCTGCAAGTGACAACATAAAGAGAGTCATAATTGTCGCAGCTACAGGAGCTGTATGAATCATCCCTGCAAACTTGTTATAACTATGGTCACTACTTTGATGATCAGGCAAAGATTTTTGACGGCTAATCCATAACATAGAGAATGAACCTAAGTTTGTAAAACTAAATAAAATCCAGTACAAGAAAAGTGCTGTATTTGCTTGTGTTGTTCCTATCATTACCGCAGCCATTACAAAACCAGCATGAGAAATAGAACTATATGCAAGCATACGTTTTACATCTGTTTGCACAAGCGCCCACATATTTGCCGCAGTCATAGTAACTACAACAACACCGTAAAGTACATACTCTAACCAAACAACATGACTATGAATTAAAAATTCAAAGAGTCTCATTGTCACGATGAAGCCAGCAATCTTTGGTACAATAGACATATACCCAGCCATTGCAGCACTTGCACCTTCATAAACATCCGGTGTCCATGTATGAAAAGGAACTAAAGATACTTTAAAGCCAAGTGAAGCAAGCATAAAGACAGTTCCTATAAGAACATAGCCTATGTCAGCATAGTTGTTTGCAGCAAGAACAGTTGCGATTTGATTAATCTCAACAGAACCTGTCAAGGCATAAAATATCATTGACCCAAAACTAAAGAACCCTGCTGCTAAAGCACCCATTGTAAAGTACTTCACCGCTGCTTCAAAAGATTTGTCACGGTTATGGAGTGCTATAAGTGTATAGAGTGCTAAAGAAGCTGTTTCAAGCCCTACAAATATAAGGATAAGATTATCAGTCGCTACCATAAACTGAAATCCACTCATCATAAATAAGAAAAGTGCAAAAAATTCAGGGTATGAAAACTCATGAAAACGCTTACCTGTTAAAGCAAGAGGGATAAACAATAAAGATGCTCCAACAATAATCAACTGTGCAAGTATCGCTAAACCATCGATGAGCATAACATCAAATGCACCCATCATTGTCCCTGCTACAGAGAACATATCAGATGCACTTAGGAGTGCCGCTAAATCAATACCCATAAATAGCATACTGATAACAACATATAAAGATTTATCAAGTCCACCTTTTATGGTGTCCATCACTAAGATTAACAATGCCCCTACTATCGGAATAAGCATGGGAGCAAGAGTTGTTAAGTTTAATGATTCCAAAGAAATATTTACTGGATCTAACATTAGTGTGCCTCCTCTATTGAACTTACAGGAATTGTCATCTGACTTAGAGGAGATGGAATTCTACGTTTTGCTTCTGCTGTTTGTGCTTTATCGTGCATAAGTTGTACGATAGACTCTACAGAAGTGTTGATTGGATCTAAAACAGGTTTTGGGTAAACCCCTAACCAAATCGCCAAAAATGTCAATGGGATGAGTGCTACAAGTTCACGTTTATTTATATCTGGAAGATTTCTATTTTCTTCATTTGTAATTTCACCAAAGAAAAGTTTTTTATATGCAGTAAGCATGTAAATAGCACCAACAATGATACCAACACCTGCAAGAAGTGTTAAGATTTGAGACTGTTTAAAGAAACCTAAAAGACTTAAAAACTCACCAACAAAGTTGATTGTTAGTGGCATACCCACAGAAGCCATCATCATAACACCAAAGATTGTTGCATAACGCGGCATACTATGTGCTAAACCACCAAACTCACTCATAATCTTCGTATGGCGTCTATCATAAATAACACCTACAAGGAAGAAAAGTGCGCCAGCAACGACACCGTGACCAAGCATTAAAAAGACTGAACCTGAAATACCTTCAACATTTAAAGCGAATGTACCAATGATAATAATACCCATATGAGAGATAGAACTATATGCAATCACTTGCTTGATATCTTTTTGTCCATAAGCAACCATCGCAGTGTAAATAACCATAATTATCGCAATAACGGCGATTGGGTACATAAAAAACACTGATGCGTCAGGAAAGAGTGGCAATGAAAAACGGATAAAAGCATACGTTCCCATTTTTAGTAAAATTGCTGCAAGAATTACAGAACCGATAGTTGGTGCTTGACCGTGTGCATATGGTAACCATGTATGAAATGGAAACATAGGTACCTTGATAGCAAACCCGAGAAAAAATGCAACAAAGAGCCATAACTGTAAATTCTCTGGCAAAATCAATCGATACCAATCTAAGATTGCGAAACTCCATTCTCCTGTTGCTTGATTGTAAAAGTAAGCCATAAATAACATACCAACAAGCATAACAAGTGAACCTGCAAATGTATATAAAAAGAACTTGATTGAAGCATAAATACGAAGTGGTCCACCCCATGCACCGATGATATAAAGCATCGGTACAAGAGAGAGTTCCCAAAATACATAAAATATGATTGCATCAAGTGCAGCAAATACACCAGACATTGTCATTTGTAAAACAAGAAGAGTAATAATCATGTTTTTAAGATTTTTTATTTCACCTAATGACGCGATACCAATGAGTGTCACAAAAGTAGAAAGAATAATAATAAAAACAGAGATACCATCAACACCTAAAGTATAATTAATCCCAAATGCAGGGATTAGAGGAATACTTTCCATAAACTGCATACCTGATGATTGTCCATCAAATGCAAACCATAACCATAAAGAGAGTGCAAACTCAATCACAGAAACTGCGATACCATAAGCACGAATACTATCTTTATGAACTATGACTCCAAATAGTGCTGCCACTACTGGAAAAAATATTAAAATTGATAAAATGTGATCAACCATAGATTAAACTCCTAAACCTGATAAAATTGCTAAAATTTCATCAGAATATCTCACTGCAAGTCCAAAAACTACAGCTAATGATAACATACCAAGCAGACCTGCTACCATCCATTTAAGCATAGTAGATAAATTACCACTTTGCATTGCACTTGTTCTGTCACCTGTATTGTAAATGATACCTGCGATACCATCAACACTCGCATCAACAATTTTCAAATCAACATGTGTCCAAAAAACTTCTGACATCTCTCTATATGGAACAACAATATATTTTTCATATGCATACGGAATATAGTACTGGTTTAACAGTAGTTTATACATGAAACTATTTTCCATTGCAGATGTTCCATCTGGAACAGTGATTTTTGCATTATTGTATTTTTTATACGCATACATAATTGCTAAAATAACAAAAACTTGTGTGCCTATAGTCATAATCCATAATGTAACATGAGAATGGATGTGATACTCCATCGCACCTAAAATCTCTTCAACCATTCCAAAGAATGTTGTTCTAAAAGCTCCTGCAATAATCGCAAGGATAAGTAAAGGACTCATAGCCACTAGCATATATTTGTATGCTTCATGAGGATGAATACCAAAAAGTTTATAACGCTCTTCACCTTCAAAGATAAGTGCAGTTAATCTAAATGAATAGAATGCAGTTAAACCAGCAGTGAAAAGAAGTACAGAGTAGATTACAAAGTGATGCTCAGCGAATGCTGCTTCTAAGATAGTATCTTTTGAGAAGAATCCTGCAAGTGGGAAAAGCCCAGCAAGTGCAACAGAAGCGAATGTCATCATAATGTATGTCCACTTCATAACCTTTTTAAGTCCACCCATTTTAAATGGATCAAGCTCATCATGCATCGCGTGCATAACATTACCAGCACCTAAGAAAAGAAGTGCTTTAAAGAAGGCATGTGCCATAAGGTGAAAAAGTGCTACCCAGTATGCTCCAAGCCCAGCAGCTGCAAACATATACCCAAGTTGAGAGAGTGTAGAGTAAGCGATAACACGTTTCATATCACGATTTACAAGAGCCATTGAAGCTGCAAAGATTGCAACAAAAGCACCAAGACTTGCTATGAAAAGACCAACATGAGGAATTAAGCTATAGAGTTCATTTGAACGAACTACTAAGTAAACCCCTGCTGTTACCATCGTTGCTGCATGAATAAGTGCAGAAACAGGAGTTGGACCTTCCATCGCATCTGCAAGCCATGTATGGAGTGGAAATTGAGCTGATTTACCCATTGCACCGATGAAAAGGAAAATCCCAATCCATGACAATGTCGTAGTATCTAAGTGAGCGAATGCTGCAAATGAACCCTCATACTGTAAAGTACCCGTATTCCAATAAATCAAGAAAAGACCCACTAACATACCAAGGTCAGCGATACGGTTCATGATAAATGCTTCGTTTGCTGCCCATGTCGCACTCTCTTTGTGAAACCAGAAACCAATAAGTAACCAAGAACACAAACCAACACCTTCCCAACCGATGAAAAGACCTGCATAGTTATCACTCATAACAAGAATCATCATTGAGAAAACAAATGCTGAAAGATATGAGAAAAATCTATTGAAACCCTTATCGTGATCCATGTACCCAATAGAGTAAATATGTACTACGGTTGAGACTAAGGTAACAACCATCATCATAGTAACAGAGATTTCATCTACAACAAAACCAAATGGAATATATAAATCTCCAGTTGCCATCCATGTCATCATCTCAACATGAATCGGCTCGCCACCACCTAAAATGTGAGTAAGAAGTATAGAACTACTTACAAATGCAGAGAATATGAGCAATGAAGCGATAATCCCTGTAAAAGTTTTCTTTGGTGTTGCTGTAAAAAGAGCAGAAAACAATGAACTCACAAGAGGAGCAAAAAGTGCTATATATAAGTATTTTTCCATGCTCTATCCTTTCATACTTGCTAAACTATCAAGGTCTATATTGCCATGGCGTTTGTACCATACAATTAAGAGTCCTAAACCTACAGCAACTTCTGATGCCGCGATTGCAATCACAAAAAATGCAAACATTTGACCAGTTAAGTCACCATAGTAGTGTGAAATCGCAGCAAAAGCGATATTGACTGAATTGAGTAATATCTCTGTTGCGAAAAAAAGTAAAAGTAAATTCTTTCTACGCATTACACCCACTAAACCAATAGCAAATAAAATAGTAGAAAGTATCAGATAATGATTTAAACCAATTTCCATCATGAAAGCACCTTCTCGTTAGTATCATCTTCTAAAGTTATAGAGTTGTCCATCTTTTTACCAGCTAAAACAATCCCTGCAACCATAGCCACAAGTAACATTACAGCAGCTAACTCAAAAGGAATAAGATACTTCGTAAAAAGAACCATACCAACTTCTTGAGTATTGCCTATATCTGCACTACTTGGATAGAGTGCTACAATATTTGTTGAAAGCATAGGTGCTGCAAATATAGCAACTACTAAAGCAGCAGCTAAAGCACTCATCCCAACAATAATAAACTTGTTGCCTTTTTTCTCTTTTACTTCTCGTGTTGTATCAAAGAACATCATTCCAAAAGCATAAAGAGCCATAACAGCACCTGTGTAAACGATAATTTGTATCGCACCTAAAAAATCAGCATTTAAGATAAAGAAAAATGCTGATATAAAAATCATTCCTGCTGCTAATGCACTCAGTGCATATAATGCTTGGGATGTAGTTACAACTATGTAAAACATCGCAATCGTTAAAAATGCAAACAGGTAAAACGCTATCGCTTCAAACATAAATCTCTCTCCTTAATATGCTAGAGGTGTTTTCTTAACACGCGCATCTTCATGTGGGGTAATCGAACCAAAACCTTCAAACTCTAACTGAGCACCAGCTTTCATTTTGTCGATTGGTGTAAGCATATCTTCATACATAATGAAATGCTCACGTTGTTCTGAACCATTTTCATACTCGCCACCATGTGTAATCGCAAGCTCTGGACATACTTCTGCACAATAACCACAAAAGATACAACGACCTAAGTTAATTGTGTAAGAAGAAACCTCTTTACGAGAATTTTCATCAATCTTTGTATCCATTCTAATACAATCCGAAATACAAATCTTTTCACAAAGCCCACAACCAATACAACGCTCAGCATCAGATTCCCAAAGACGTTTCATCTCATGCACAGCACGGTAACGAGGTCCTATAGGCATCTTCTCTTGCGGATACTGTATAGTATGAATATCAAAACGCAACATCTCTCTCATTACAACCCAAAGACCAACAAAAAGTTCACCTCTAAAAGTTCTTTTTACAACACGCTTGAATTTACCCCAACCATCAGTAGGATAATCTTCAATGTCAACCATAAAGTAACCGTTATCGGCTACATTTCTATTATTAAATGCTTCCATATTTATCATATCCCCTTAAAACATCATCACTAAACCAGTGATTACAACATTAATCACGGCTAGTGGCATAAGTACTTTCCAGCACAACCACATTAATTGGTCTGGTCTTACATCTGGCCATGCAGCTCTTGTCCATAAGAAAAAGAAAAAGAAAAATGCCATTTTACCGAGTAGTGCAAAAGCACCTAACACACTTCCATCACCAAAACCACCTAAAAAGATAAGTGGGATAACAAAAGAGATAAAGAACATATTTGCATATTCACCGATAAAGAAAAGACCCCAACGCATACCAGAGTACTCTGTACCAAAACCATCAATAATCTCATGGTCATTGGCAATCAAGTGAAAAGGTGTACGTCCAGTTTCAGCAAATGCAGCAATCCAAAACAGAACAAATGCTACAGGCTGAGACCATACAATCCAGCTTCCTATGCCACCTGCTTGATACTCATTGAAATCAACGAGAGAAAGTGAACCTACCATCATAATTGGAGCAAGTACTGCTAAACCAGAAACTACCTCATAAGAGATAAATACTGCTGCTGCACGTGCTGCTGAAAGTAATGAAAACTTATTGGCTGATGCCATACCACCAAGCATTGGACCAAAAAGACCCACTGCCATTACACCTAAAACATATAAAATACCAACATTAATATCTGCAATAATTGGATGAACTGTATACCCAAAAATTGTAAATTGTGGTAAAAATGGAATCGCTGCAGCTGCCATAAATGCAGTCGCTGCAGTAATAACTGGTGCAATTTTAAAGATAGGTGCTACAACATGTGTAGGGATGATATCTTCTTTTGTAAAAAGTTTAATCCCATCTGCACCGACTTGTAAGAGTCCAAAAGGACCAACATTCATTGGCCCAAGACGACGTTGCATAAATGCAAGTATCTTACGCTCAAAATACGTACCAATCCCAGCTAAAGCTGAGAAAACAAGTAAGAGTACAACGACTTTTATAACCGTTTCTATTAAATATGCTGTATCCATATATTACACCTTTTCTATCGAAGCTGCAGCAAAGCGGTAACCACTAAACAGTGCCTCTGAATTTAACTCTGCATCAAATGTTGGAACAAGTGCAATATCACCTGCGATTTTATTGTCACTTACGATTGTTGTAACAATTTCCCCATTTCCTGTTTTCACACGCACTTTATCTCCTTGCTTGAAATCTGAATCTTTTAAGTTTTCTTCACTTACATAAAGTCCACTCTCTTCGTCAAGTTGTGTCGCTTTGTTTGTAAAGGCATTAAACTGTCTCACAGGATTTGCCATATACACTAAATCATCACCAAGACTTAAAGATTCATCAATTTTTGCAACTTCTTCATCACCACACTCTACACTTTGAACGCTAAGAGTATAACCACGAACCTCTTCACCATCATTTGTATAATGGTTTGGAAGATTATCAAAGGCTTCTGCTATAAAGCCTGCCTCTACTGGAAGATTTTGCGTATAATCTACAGTTAATTCAGCATCTAAGCCTAAAGCATTTGCAATATCATTTAAAACATAGCCTTTGTAGCCAATCGCTGCATTTGTAGGGTTCACACGCTTGTTAATACTTGTGAGTGTTCCCTCTTGTTGATTAATAGCTGGCATATCAATGTCGCCATCTCCGAGTGATGAAAGTGTGTAATCAGCTTGTACATTATAACCAACTGTGTATTTGCCAACTTCATCTGAGAGTTCATTAATGAGGGCAACACCTAGAGAGTTTGTTAATGTTGGAATCATTGTTAATTCAAATGCTGAGTATTTTTCTATAAGTGCTACTAAACGAGCTAAGTTTTTAGCATTTGGATGTGTATATAAATCTGGTCCAACCATTAAAGAGAAACTATCTTTTTTCTTCAAGAATTTTGCTAATGTCTCATCAAAGTTTTCAGGCATACCAAGTAAAGAAACAAGTCTGTTATCATCTACTTCTACCTCTTTACTTACTTTTTTAGGCACCATTTTCGATTTTTCTACTTCAACTTCTTCCTCTTCCCCTGTCTCTTTATTGACTTTTTTCTCTTTAACTATTTCAATGACTTTTTCTTTAATTGTTTCTGTCACTGTTACAGTTTTTTTCGAGTGAAAAGATGCCAAATAATCAACAATATCTGATGGAAGTGCTTTTTTATCTGCAAATAAATCTAAAAGCAGATAAAGAACAATCTCTTCTTGAAGTGGTTTGTGATTTACCGTTAAGATATTTTTTCCAAGTCCTTCGATAATAGGGTCTTTAACAGGGTGAAAATAGAGTGCGGCACCCTTGTTTACTGTCAAAGAATTATTCAGTGCATATCTTGCATTTGGATTGTCACTTTTGAGTGCTGAACCAACACTTACTATAAAGTTCGCATTCATCGTTTGCTTTAAATCACTTCCATAAAGTGTTTTTCCACTCACTTGTGCGTAATCTTTTAAGAAAGTTTGGAATGCTTTTGCTTCAGGATTAACAAGTTTATAGCCATGTTTTTCTTTTAATCTTTGTAAAATTAAAGCCTCTTCATTGGTAATTGTTGAAGTAAACTTGATTGTATCTGCTTTTTTAAACGCGGCTACAGCACTGTTGAAACTTGCTTCATCTTTACTTGCATCTGCATTTTGATAATCAAATCCATAACGCCCTGCTCCACAAAGAGAAACATAGTTCCATTCGTTCATAACACGGTAGATTTTATCTTCTGGATTATTGATACTTGTATGTTTTACATCATAAGAGATTTGACACCCTGCTGAACAGTGTCCACAAGTTGCTGGTATTTGTGTGAGTTCCCAAGCATTTGACTTATACATAAACTCAGTATCCACTAAAGCGCCAACTGGACAAACAGCAGCACACTCGCCACATGAAGTACAATCTAGCACATCGGTACCATTAGTTAAACCAATCACAGACTTGTTGAGTTTGTTCCACATAGCATACGCATCTTTTGGCATTGTTTCTTTAAAGCCTGCATCCAGAGCATCTGCACCACGAGCAATAGTTTTTAAAGAGTTATCACCAATCATATCTTTACAAGCAGTAACACAACGCTCACAAACGATACAAAGACCCGGATCATAGTGTAAATGTCCCCAATCATGAGAACTTCTATCGACATCTTTTACACTGTAGCTTTGAGAATCTACACCTATCTCTAAAGTGTAGTTTTGTAATTCACATTCGCCTGATTGGTCACACACACCACATTGAAGAGGATGATTTACATCATATACTTCCATGATAGCTCGACGCTCTTTTTCTATAGTTGGTGTTGATGTGACGATGTTCATCCCATCTTTTGCTTTGGCATTACAAGCATATACTTGTTTACCATCTGCTTCTACCAAACATATACGACAAGCAAGTGTTGGACTACATCTTGTCAGATAACAAATTGCTGGAATATAAATATCGTTCGCACGAGCGGCATTTAAGATTAAATCCCCTTCATTGACCGCGATATCTTTTCCATCAATATTTATATTGATTTTACTCATTACACTACTCTCACTATTTTGGATTTTTCAAACTTATATCTATCTATCGTAAGATTCATATCAAAGTTAGGATTTAAAGCGATTGTTCCCTTTAAATCTGTATCAATTTTAAAGACTCTTTGTATACTTGTATCGCCAAAGCTTACTTCCACTCTGTCGCCATCATTTACCTTTGCCACCTGTGCAAATTGTGTTGAACCTCGTAAAGCAGTATCGTTTTCTAAATGTTTTGAACTGTTTGTATACGCATTAAATTGAAGTACTGGATTAGAGTGATAAATTACCGTTCCGTTAAATTCTGGTAACTCTGCAACTTCATCGAGTACACCATCACTTACACAAACTACTTCATCTAAAAGATACCCTCTTACATCTTCACCATAGGTACTTAAAAAGTTTTCTAAGTTATCAAATGCAACTGCTTTAAAACCACTTGCTTCATTAAACTCTTGCGTATAATCGATAGTATTTTCTTTCGCTAAACCACAAGCATTTGCAATATCATTTAAACAATATCCATCAAATGCTACAGCAACATTCATTGGTAACACACGATTATCGATACTCACAACACTACCCTCTTGTTGGTTTAAAGAAGGAACACTCAAATCAGCCTCTTCTAAAGAAGAAATTATAACCTCTCCTGAAGCATTGTAGCCCACAACATTGCCTATATTTTCATCTTTATCTAAATCACAAAGGAGTGAAATACCTAAAGTATTGACTTGTGTCGGTACGATAAGTAATGAAAAGTTTGTATATTTTTCTATCGTTGCCGCAAGTTTTGCGATATTTGCAGCTTGTTTGTGTGCAAACATATCACTCCCAACAACAAGAACTCGCTTTTGTGTTCGCTTGAGTGCTTTTGTCATGCTCAGAATCTCATCATCCCCAACATTACTTTCCGCTTCAAGATACCCTAAATCAAGATTATCTAAAAATGCTCGTGTTTGTTCATCTACTTCGACATCTTTTAAAAGTGCATGAGTAAGAAGTGCCATAACACCCTCTTCCGAACCTGCTTCATACTTCATAAACTGTGTTATGGTATTTTGCATAAGTGCATCTTCTAGTGGATGGGCATAAATAATTTTAGCACCATTATGACGACTTGCCGTAGTCATTGCATAACGAACACCTGGGTTATCTGTCGCTATTTTACTCCCTATCACTATCACAGCATCTGCTTGTTTAAGTGCATCAAGTGAAGCACTATGGTGAAGTTTCCCACTTATAGAACTATAAGCCTTCATAAATGAAGCAAATTGTCGTGCATCTTCATTGAAAAGTTTGACATTTAACTGCTCTTTTAAAAGTTGTAAAATGTGTGCTTCTTCATTCGTAATCAGTGAAGAAAAACGGATAGCACTTGCATTTTTGAGTGCTTGAACTACCTTACTCAATGCAGTTGCATCTTTTGAGCCTTCATTTGCAAAGTCAAAGCCATAACGACCAGCACCACATAAAGATGTAAATTCAAAGTTATTTTTCACTCTTTGAATACTACTACTTGTATTGATACCATGATGTCTTGTCTCATACTCCAAACTACATCCTGCACTACAATGCGCACAAGTGGAAGGAACACGAGAGAGTTCCCATGCATTTGCTGAGTATTTAAAATCAGCCCCTACTAAAGCACCCACAGGACAAACAGCAGTACACTCTCCACAAAAAGTACAATCAAGAGTATCACTTCCTTTAGGAACAATTACCGAAGAGTAACCACCAAACTGCACATCAATAGCATCATCACCAATCACTTCATTACACACATGGGTACATTTTTCACACATGATACATAAAGCAGGGTCATAATCAATCACACCCCAATGCATAACAGGACGATGTTGCTCACGAGTAGAAAAGTTTTGTTGACTCACACCAAACTCTAAAGTTTTGTTTTGTAAATCACATTCACCAGATTTATCACAAACACCACACTCAAGTGGATGATTGACATCATATAACTTCATGATATTTGTACGTTCTGCTTCAAGTTCTACTGTATTTGTTGTAATGTTGACACCATCTGTAGGAGGTGTATTACAGCTTAAAACAAAACCATCCACTCCCTCCGCTTCGACAACACACATTCTACATGATGCACACGGCGTTGTTTTAGAGATATAACACATAGTAGGGATGTAAATGTCATTTTTACGCGCTACTTGTAAGATTGTTTCACCGCGAGCAGCTACAACATCTTTACCATCAATCGTAAAATTTATTAATTTTTCCATCAATCCCTCCTATGCCTGAACCATAGCGATGTAGTAACAACGCATACAGCGATCCGCTTCAGAAAGTGCTTGATCTTGTGTAAAACCTAAGTTCACTTCGGCATTGTTCGTTTTTCTATAGTCTGTATCTAAGATAGCACTATGTTGACGAGGAACACCTGGTAACCAACCTGAAACTTTCTCTTTCTTATCATACACTTTAAGCTTCGCTAAATGGTCTTCCATAATCTCTTCATCAGTTAAAGAAACTTCACCCGTTTGTACATAGCGACTCATGACAGATGCACCACGTTTAGCTTGACCTACTGCATTAACAATAGTCATCGGACCATATTCACAATCTCCAGAAGCAAAAATACCCTTACGAGATGTCATATAATCTTTTCCATTTGTTTTGATAGTCGCCCAAGAAGTCTTTTCAATCTCCCACTCTTCAGGTACAAAGTCCAAATCAGCACTTTGTGAAACAGCAGGAATGAGATAATCAAACTCTATAGTCTCACTTGCACCCTCGATTTTCACGAGTTGCGCACGACCACCATTTGGGTCTGGGACAAGTTCAAACTTATCAATCACTAACGCTTTGAGTACATTATCTTCATCGATAATTTCATCCACGGCAGAGTGGAAGATAAATTCAACACCCTCTTCTACTGCTTCATGATACTCTTCATAAGTCGTATTACGAATAATCGTTTTTTCATCACGACGATAGAGCATTACAACTCTTTTAGCCCCTGCACGAATCGAACATCTTACAACATCCATAGAAGTGAAACCACCACCAACACAAGCAACCGTTTTACCTGTTAAATCTACATGGTCAGTAGGTAACATCTGTTTCTCTTGTACTTCTTTAGGTGTTTTTATGTCAAATTTTTCATAAAGATTTACCCAGTCAAGAAAGTCTATCGCTCCCCAATAGCCTTGTATCTCTTCACGTTCATTTTTACAACGAACAGCTTTTGAAATACGTGTACCTGAAGCTATCATTGTCGCATCATACTCTTTTTCAAAGTGATGCATATCTTCTTTGGACACTTTATGGTTTGTAATAAAATTGACACCCATATCACGCACACACTCTATATCTTGTTGGTATTTATCCCATGGCATACGGTATTCTGGAACACCTACTGTCACTTCACCACCTAAAACAGGAAGTTCTTCAAAAACATCAACTTCAATTCCATCAGCAGCCAAATAATAAGCCGTCGTAAGTCCAGCAGGACCAGCACCAACAACTGCTACTTTTTTACCCGTACTTGGTTTTTTCTCCATTGGATGAAAGAAATCATAATTATGATCCATCTCCCAATCAGCACCAAGACGCTTGAGTGCCATAATGCTAATCGGCTCATCAAGATTCGTTCGACGACAAGCATCTTCACATGGATGTGGGCAAACACGACCACAAACATGGGCAAGTGGCATAGTTTGACGTGTTGCTTCAAGAGAATCATCAAATCTCAAGTCTCTTACACCTTCAATATATCCAGGAATATCAACATGAGAAGGACAAGCATCCGTACATGGTGCTGTGATTTTTGCGATATAGCCAATCTTCTCTTCATAATGCTTTGAAGGCTTTTGTTCGTTTATACACTCTAAGAATGTATCTTCAAAATGAGTCATCAAGTCAAGTATAGGGTTTGGAACTGTTTTTCCAATCTCACACTTAGAAGTCACTTGCATACTCTTGCCAATCTCTTTTAAGTGATCCAAATCAGCTAAAGCACCTTCACCACGAGCAATTTTGTCAAGTTGGTCATAAAGAATTCGACCACCCCAACGTCCAGGAGCACATCGTCCGCATGCTTCTGAATACTCTTGATACTGTGCTGCATATTCCATAGCTAAACGGATTACATCTACATCTTCATCAAACAGTGCCACACCATCCCAGCCGATAAAAGCTCGAGAATCTCTATGGTCATCATATTGTGCTGGTAGATTATATGCTGATTCTTCCCACTCTGCTTCTGGTTTACCTATATTGTTTATAGATTCCCCGTTCCAAGTAGAAAAATAGACTTTGCTCAAAATAAAATCCTAATCTTTTTTCGCCACGATAGTCCAGTCGACTTCGTTAAACTTTAAAGAGTTGAGCAGTTCATAGCCTGCCTCTTTTACTATATCAGCACTTTTTTGAATCGGCGAAAAATCACCAATTTCAAATAAAAAGATTGCAACTTCACCCGCTTTATGCGCATCTAAAATCTCTTTCATACGAGGTTCAAATTCTGTTTTTAAGTGTCTTAGGTCATATCTTTTCATTATCTATCAACCTCCCCAAATACGATGTTTGTAGTCCCAATAATAGAAACAACATCTGGAATATAATGCCCCGGTAAAAGGTCTGTTAAAATACCTGTGTGCCAAAAAGATGGTGCGCGAAGCTTGAGTCTATAAGGGTATGGTCCACCTTGAGAATTTATAAAGAAACCAAGTTCACCTTTTGGTGATTCAGTCGCTACATATACTTCTCCTACTGGTGGTCGCATACCTTGTGTTACAAGAACAAAGTGTTGCATCAAAGAGTAGTTTTGTGTCATGATATCAAGCTTTGGAGCGGAAATGTATTTTGGTGCATGTGCCATCAATTCTGTTTCGTTATTTTCAACAGTTTTTTCATACATCTCTATTGTTTGATACAAAATCTTTGCAGATTCTCGCATCTCTTCCATATAGATTCTATAACGAGCAAAGTTATCACCCTTATCAGAATAAGGAACGTTAAACTCTACTTCATCATACAACTCATACGGCTCTTCTTTACGAATATCCCAAGCGACACCTGAAGCACGAAGCATTGGACCTGTACAACCCCATGAGAGTGCCATTTCAGTTGAAACGATTCCCACTTCTTCCATTCTCATTAACCAAATACGGTTTGTATCAAGTAAATCTTCATAATCTTTGATATTTTCAGGAAGTTTGTTCAAGAAAACTCGAAGTTGATGTAAAAAATCATCTTGAATATCTAAAGGAACCCCACCGATACGAATAGCAGCATGTGTTAAACGCGCGCCACAGTAGCCTTCGATAATGTCCATAAGATATTCTCTTTCACGGAATGCAAAAAGGAAAACAGTCATTGCCCCAATGTCGAGTGCTGTTGTTGCCAACCAAAAAAGGTGAGACATCAAACGGTTAATCTCTAAAAGCATCATACGAATTACTTTTGCACGACGAGGAACTTCAAGACCAATCAACTTCTCAACTGCAAGTGCAAAACCATAATTGTTTGAAGAAGAAGCGATATAATCCATACGGTCAGTCGTAGGCATGAACTCATTATAAATCATATTTTCAGCCATCTTCTCCATACCACGGTGAAGATATCCAACATCAGGATGTGCTTTGACAATCTGCTCTTGTTGGAGGTGCAACATTAAACGTAACTGCCCGTGAGCAGATGGGTGTTGCGGTCCAAAGTTCAGTACTAACTCATTATCTTCTCTATCGAAAGTAATGTTTTCAAAAAATGGTGTTAATCTATTTTTTACTTGTGCCATATTTTACCACCCTATCTTTGTGGGTCATCAATAACTTTTGACGACTTTTTATCTAATTTTGTTACCATAAACACTCCACCCTCTTCTTGGTAGTTTTGCTCAGT
>JALUWV010000024.1 GCA_027019335.1 Sulfurimonas sp.
GACCATAGATAGATATATCGTTTATCTTTCCTTGGTGTTCTGTCACAAACTTTTCAGATTGTACAAACATGCCACCACTCCCACAACAAGGGTCAAAGACTCTACCCTTATATGGCTCTAGCATTTTTACAAGAAGTTCAACGACACTTTTTGGAGTATAGAACTGCCCACCTTGTTTCCCCTCAGCAAGTGCAAACTCCCCTAAAAAGTATTCAAACACATGACCAAGCACATCAGCACTTCTCGCTTTTGCATCTCCAAAAGCGATGTTTCCTATAAGGTCTATAAGTCCACCAAGAGATTTACTGTCAAGATTATCTCTTGCAAACACTTTAGGAAGAACACCTTTAAGCGAATTATTCTCTTTTTCTATGGCATCCATAGCCTCATCAACAATTTTTCCGATATTTGGTAGTTTAGCATTTGATAAAAGAAATGACCATCTAGCTTGTTGAGGAACAAAAAATACATTTTCTGCCTTGTACTCATCTCTATCTTCACAGTCAGCACCCATCTCCTCTTCAGCTTTTAGTGAGTTATAAAGTTCTTCAAAACTATCAGAGATATACTTTAAAAACACAAGCCCCATCACTACATGCTTATACTCAGCGGCATCAATATTTTTTCTTAGTTTATCTGCGGCTTTCCATAGTTGCTTTTCTATCGACTCTTCTTGTTTTACTTTTGCCATTATTAACTACCAAACCTAATATGATTTATTTTGTTCTATTATAGCTTGTGTTTGTAATGAGAGAGGTTAAAGAGGAAAATATGTCTATCAATATTTACAGTGGTGGGGAGGGAAGGGAAAACAGTATATTGTTTTCCCTATGGAACTTTTTATTTAATTTTTTTCTTACCTGTCTGCTTTTTACCTTCATTGTCAATAGTTGTAAAAATGATTTTGTCACCTTTTTTAGCACCTTTGAACTTGAACTTTACAAGTGGGTTTTCAGACATAAAACCACTTGTTGTTACTTCGTATACTACTTTATCGTTTACTGTTGCAACGATGTATTTGATAAATTCAGTTTTAACACCTGTCTTTTTTGCTTGTTCTCTATCAGCCATTAAGTTTGTAAACATAGCTTTTACTTTAACAACGCCTTTTTTTTCTTTTGCTTTTATTTTCATTTTAGCCATAAAATTTTCCTTTAGTATATTTTTTTATTTAAGAGTTACTTCTGTGTGGTGGGTGAATAAATCAACCTCCACAACCACCAATAGATACATCTATCTCTTTAGTAGCCATTACAAGCTCACCACTTCCTCTTACTTTACCTACTACAGTAACAAAAGCAGTTTGTCTCATCTTAATTCTAATATCGTATTCAATGATTGCACCCTCTGGGATTGAGAATACACATGTAAGACATCTAGGGTTTGCATCTTGAAAAAGTGCTACTGATTCTAAATCTAATTTTGATTTGATTGTAATTGGAATTGAACCACCGTTTTCAGCTAGTTTTGGAGCTTTAAACTCGATACCGCTTTTCTTGAGTCCACCATTACCATAAAGGGCTTTAATACCATCTACTGTCTTTTCTACTTCCCATGCTTTAGGTTTTGTAGCTCTAAAGTCGATTGCCATTAAATCTGTACCTGGTGCAACGATCGCAGCAAAAGTTGCTAGACCTACACCTAAAAATTTTCTTCTATCCATTTTGCTTTCCTTAATTATTAAAATTAGAAAAGCAGTATAACATATAATTGTGAAATTATTGTGGAATGGATTTAGAGAGAGTGCATCACTTTTTGTAAATTTGAAAAAATTGTATGCATATGTGCTTTGAAAGTTGCATCCACTTCAAAAGAGTCTATCATGTGATTGACATCAATGGTAGAAATAGTAGTTTTTCCGTCTTCTTCATACACGGATAAACGACATGGAAGATAGACCGAGACTTCACTAATGGTACTTAAAACTTCTTGTGCACCTTTTGGATTACAAAGTTCATACAGAGTAACATCTTTTTCTATAGGAAAGCCTTTTGTTTCTAAGATTTTTTTAAAATCATAAGAGCCTAAAACACCAAAACCAAACTCTTTTGCAGAGTCGGCAAGTGCATCTTTAACGGTTTGTAATGGAGTGTTTGTTTGTGTTTTGTATATCATGCTGTAATTATACCTAAAATCTGTTTTTAATATAGGGTTTGAGCATATAATAAAGCACAAAAGCCCATAAAACAAGGCTTGAACCCATGGCGATAAAACTTGCATTTTCATGTAAATGTACCATCTCTTTGACATCGACATCTGCTAAAATCATATCAAGCCCAAGCCCAAAAATGATAGAGCCTATAATGATAGTACCTAAGTAAATATAGAGAGTACGAGTCCCTAGCATCTTTTTGACAACACCCATTGTAACGGTATTTGTCGCAGGACCTGCTGTCAAGAAGACAAACGCAGCACCCGGAGCAACACCTGCGAGAATAAGACCTGCTGCTATTGGCAGAGAAGCTGTCGCACAAACATACATAGGAATAGCAATCGCAATGACAATGATATAAGAGAGCCAACTATGTGCGATGAGAATTTCACTTAAATTATCAGGCATGGCTACGGTGATAAAGGCACCTAAGAGTAAACCAATGAATAGCGGTGAAGCAATATCTTTGAGAAGTGTTCCAAACGCATAAGAGAGGGCATTTGTAAGGAGTGAACACGTGCCTGTTTGTGTGTCACAACTCCCAGATGAAGAGCAGCAACTCCCGCTCTCACAAGATTCCTCTGTTTTTGGTGGAGTAACGGCAGAAAAACTCATTGCGCCTACTGCTTGCTTGGGGGCAGCCATACTAAACGCGGGTTTTGGTTTTTCTGGTACTTCTTCATCTCCATAGAAGTTTGCAATGACCCCAGCAATAATAGAGATAATCATAGAGCTAATAATTCTATAAATGGTAAAAGCCCAGCCAAACATTCCATAAGTCGCTAAAATAGAATCAGCCCCTGTAATAGGGGTGGAGATAAGAAATGCGAGTGTTGAGCCATTACTCGCACCGCTTTTTTTGATGCTTGTTGCAAGGGGAATGACTCCACATGAGCAAACTGGCAGGGGAATTCCAAAGAGTGTCGCTTTTATAACGGAGAGCACAGAACTATGTCCCAAATGTTTAGAGACAATGGTATCTGGCACGAGTTCATGTAAAATCCCTGCAAAAATAAGTCCGAAGAGGATATAGGGTGCCATAGCATTACTTAAATCAATCAATGCTTGCAAATAGAGTGTTATAAATTCCATGATTTTCCTTTATACATTATAGTATGTTGCGTTTGGATGGTACACAACCAATGCTGATGTGGACTGCTCAGGATGAATCTGAAAAGTCTCACTCAGCTCAATCCCAAAATCCTCAGGTTTGAGTAAATCAAAAAGTGGACGATTTAACTCTAGGTCAG
>JALUWV010000025.1 GCA_027019335.1 Sulfurimonas sp.
GCAGATTTGATGTTAGCATTGAAATCCTCTCCTGAAGAGTTAAAAGAGAAATTTTTCTCTGCAATGAGTGAACGCGCTCGTGATGCTTTTGAAGAAGAGATGCAGTTCTTGGGTGCGGTAAAGATGAAAGAGGTTGAAGCAGCTCAAAGAAAGATTGTAGAAGTGGTCAATGGACTTGCAGAAGCTGGTACTATTCAAATGGGTTCTAGCGAAGAGATGATAGAGTAAAATGGCAACGGTAATTTCAAGTGCAGTCATTGATAAACACACAGTGAACAAATATAACTTTAAGGTTTTTTCCTCTGCAAAAAATAAGGAAGAAGAAAAACCAGTAGAAGTCACAACACAGTTTTCAGAGGATGACAATCCTAAAGCACGTAAAAGTGATTCTGTAGACTCAAGTGCGCTGAGTAACTCTTCTAAAGAGTCTTTAATCGAATCTTTAATGAAAAAAACAGATGAAATGTCATCAAATTTCATTAAGTTACAAATGAAACTTGAAGCCAAAGAGGAAGAGTTTGAGATTACTTTAAAAAAAGCAAAAGAAGAAGCTTTCGCTGAGGGCATAGAGGCAGGAAAAGCGAAAGCACTTGAAGATGCACAAGTCAAACAGTCAGATGCCTTAGCTCTTTTTGCAACTTCAGTGCAAAAGTTAGATGCGAGTGCCAATGAGTTTGAAGGTGCTTTAGAAAAGGTAAAAACAAACTTGATACATGCTGCACTTGATATTGCTCAAGAGGTTGTACATGTAGAACTCAATGATAATTCACAGGAAATTGCAAAAGTTTTATCATCAGAACTTATAAAAGAATTACAAAGTGCGTCTAAAGTGATACTAAAAGTTAATCCAAAAGATCATGGTGTAATATCTGAACAAGTAGGTTCACTCAAACATATAGAAGTAGTCTCTGACAGTGCAATCAGTGTCGGTGGTGTTATTGCTATGAGTGATGCAGGAAATATTGACTCGGAAATAAGTAAGAGATTTGAAAAAGTAAAAAAAGTAGCTTTAAGTGAGTAAAAATAGTATGAATATAAAAGAAAAATCTATAGAAGAATTAGAAAAAGTAAGTGCAGATATACGAGCAGAAATTTTACGAGTCGTAAGTAAAAATGGGGGACATTTAAGCTCTACTTTGGGTGCAACAGATTTAATTGTTGCAATGCACAAAGTATTTGATAGTCAAAAAGACCCTTTTATCTTTGATGTTTCTCATCAGGCATATGCCCATAAACTTTTAACTGGAAGATGGGAAGCCTTTGATACTTTACGCCAATTTAATGGTCTCTGTGGCTATACAAAACCAAGTGAAAGTACAGATGACTTTTTTGTAGCAGGACATAGTTCAACTTCTATCTCTCTAGGGGTAGGGGCGGCAAAAGCTATTGCGCTTAAAGGAGAACAAAATGAACGTATACCCGTCGTTATGATTGGGGATGGTTCTATGACTGCGGGAATGGTTTATGAAGCACTTAATGAACTAGGAGATAGAAAATATCCTATGGTAATCATACTCAATGATAATGAAATGAGTATAGCTAAACCTATAGGAGCCGTTAGTAGAATGCTTAGTTCTGCTATGGCTTCTCCTTTTTATCTGCGTTTTAAGAAAACAACAGAAAGTTTTGTGGAAAATTTTGGTGAAGGTGCGAAGTATATTGCTAAACGCATGGAAGAGTCTTTGCGTTTGATTACACCAGGATTACTTTTTGAGGAGCTAGGGATTGATTATATTGGTCCTGTAGATGGGCATAACATCGCGCAACTTGTAGATATTATGCAAACTGCAAAAACGATGCAAAGACCTGTGATTATTCATACCCAAACACTCAAAGGAAAAGGCTATGAACTCGCAGAAGGGCAAGAAGAGAAATGGCATGGAGTCGGTCCTTTTGATTTAGACAATGGTAACAGTGCAAAAAAATCTTCTGCAAAAAGTGCGACACAGATTTATACAGAGGCACTTATGCATCTTGCAAAAGAGAATGAAAAGATTGTAGGGGCAACAGCTGCAATGCCAAGTGGAACGGGACTGACAGAGCTTATAGAAGCATTTCCAAATCGTTTTTGGGATGTTGCGATTGCAGAACAGCATGCGGTCACTTCTATGGCGGCAATGGCACAAGAGGGGTTTAAACCTTTTTGTACCATCTACTCTACATTTTTACAACGCGGATATGACCAAATCATACATGATACTTGTTTGATGGATTTACCAGTCGTTTTTGCACTCGACCGTGCGGGTATAGTTGGTGAAGATGGAGAAACACATCAGGGTGTTTTTGACATTAGTTTTTTACGGGCTATTCCAAACATGACACTTTTTGCTCCGCGTGATGAAAAAAGCTTCCATCAGGCGATGGCATTTGCTGCTTCGTATGAACATCCTTGTTCTCTGCGTTATCCTCGTGGTGCCTTTACACAAACAGATTTGCCAGAGCCTGTTCCTTTTGAGTTGGCAAAATCACAACTTTTAGTTTCAAATGACTCTGAAATCCTTTTTATCGGGTATGGAAATGGTGTGGGACGTGCGTATGAGACAGCCGAACTTTTAGAAGAAAAAGTAAGTATTCTTGACCTACGTTTTGTGAAACCACTTGATGAAGTGATGTTGAAAGAAATGGCAAAAAAACATAAAAAATGGTTTGTTTTTTCCGATAGTGCAAAAATGGGCGGTGTCGCTTCTGCACTGTTAGAGTTTTTAGCACAAGAAAAAATTCTTGATGTAAAAGTCGTGAGTTTTGAGTATAGTGATGCATTTATTACCCATGGAAATACAAAACTCGTTGAGGAATCTTTAGAACTTTTACCTGCACAGTTAGCAAAGCGGGTAGCATATGAATAGACGTAGTCAGTATTCACCCCTTTTAAATGGAGTGAGTATAGAAGAAAAAAGAGCAGAGATTAAAGAGTACTTTTTAAATACCTATGGACTCTTTGAAAAAGTATTTGAAGTTTTAAAAGATGACACTGTTTTTTATCGTAAGTCAGAGCCAACTCGCCATCCTATGATTTTTTATTTTGGGCATACGGCTACTTTTTTTATCAATAAACTTGTCAATATGAAGATTGTTCAAGAGCGAATTAATCCTGATTTTGAGTCCATTTTTGCTGTGGGTGTTGATGAAATGTCTTGGGATGATTTAGAAAAAGCACACTATAAATGGCCAAAAGTAGATGAGGTACGTGCATATAGACAAGAGGTAAAAGAGAAAGTCTTGCATCTCATTGAAACCTTGCCTTTATCGCTTCGTATTGAAGATGATAGTCCAATGTGGGTTATCCTTATGGGGATAGAGCATGAACGTATTCATATAGAAACTTCTCTTGTTCTGCATCGTCAAATGCCACTGCAATATGTCAAAGACTCCTCTTTTTTTCCTGCGTGTCAAAGAAGTGCAGCAGCACCAAAAAATAGTTTGGTAAAAATAGCGGGTCAAGAAGTGCATTTAGGCATAGATAGATTAAACCCTCTTTATGGTTGGGATAATGAGTATGGCAGTTATAGCGAGAAAGTTTCTGATTTTCATGTTGGAAAATATCTCGTTTCTAATGCAGAATATATGGACTTTGTCAATGCTGGTGGTTATGAAAATCTAGATTTTTGGGATGATGAAGGAGAAAAGTTTTTAGAACATAGTGGTGCTAAACATCCTCCTTTTTGGGTACCTCAAGAGCAAGGTTTTAAGTATAGAACCTTAACAAAAGAGATAGTGATGCCAATGGACTGGCCTGTGGATGTCAATGCACTTGAAGCAGAGGCATTTTGCCGTTATAAAAGTGAAAAAGATGGAGTGACCTATCAACTTCCAAGTGAAGCAGAGTATAGGGTTTTATATGAGCAGAGTCATTTAGAGAACATTCCAAGTTTTCATGAGAGTCGTGCTAATCTTGATTTTTATCATTATGCTTCTTCTTGTCCTGTCAATGAGTTTGAATTTAATGGTGTATATGATGTTGTTGGCAATGTTTGGCAGTGGAGTCGCACACCGATACGGGCTTTTAAAGGTTTTAAAGTGCATGAGGCATATGATGATTTTTCTGTGCCGACATTTGATGAGAAGCATGCACTCATTCTTGGGGCTTCATGGGCAAGTAGCGGAAACTTGATAACAAAAAATTCACGCTATGCCTTTCGGAAACATTTTTATCAAAATGCAGGTTTTCGTTATGTGGTCTCTTCGCAAAAAGAGCAGCAAGAAGTAGACATCTACGAGAGTGATGATTTAGTCTCTCAGTACTGCGAATTTCAGTATGGACAGACACATTTTGGGGTGGAAAATTTTGCAATAGCTACGGCAAACTTGGCTAAAAAGTTTGCTATCCATACAAAAAAAGCACTTGATTTAGGTTGTGCTACTGGACGAACAAGTTATGAACTAGCAAAAACTTTTGACAGAGTGGAAGGCATCGACTTCTCTGTGCGTTTTGTGCAAGTTGGTTCTAAACTCAAAGATGAAGGATACATTGCGTTTAGTGTCAAAGAAGAGGGCGACCTTTTTGTGAACAAAAAAATAAGTATCGAAGCATTAGGATATGAAAATTTAAGAGAAAAAGTATCGTTTTGGCAAGGGGATGCTTGTAATTTAAAACCAAACTTTACAGGGTATGATTTTATTATTGCAACAAACTTAATCGATAGACTTTATAATCCACGACTCTTTTTAGATACGATTGATGAACGTCTCAATGAGAATGGTATTTTAATGCTGACTTCCCCCTACACATGGCAAGAGAGTTCTACTGCAAAAGAATTTTGGTTAGGTGGCTATAAAGATGAAGCGGGTGAAGAGATAAAAACTTTTGAAACGCTCAAGAGACTTCTTGGGGCAAAATTTGAGTTACTCCATACACAAGATTTGGAGTTTGTGATTCAAGAAACAAAAAGAAAATACCAGCATACTATCTCTCAAGTGAGCTTATGGCGCAAAAAATAAGTTACGATTTTAGTACATCCGCACCACGTGAAGCTACAAATGCAGAAAAGTATACCCTTCGAGAGGCACTTTTTGGCACAAAAGACGTCGAACCCGTTTGGGTGGCGGATATGGATATTGATACACCTGATTTTGTTTTAGATGCGGTGAAAAAACGGCTTGAACATCCCATCGTTGGGTATGAAGAAGTTCCTGATTCTGCATTTGCAGCACAGATTGCATGGATGCAGAATGAACATGGCATTCGCTATGAGCGCAAAGATTTTTTCTATTCGCACTCTGTTGTTGCTTCAATGCGAGTGGCTATAGAAGCTTTTACAAAAGTGGGAGAGGGTGTCATCGTGCAAACACCCGTCTATTCTCCTTTTTTTCATAGTGTGAGTGAATTAGGAAGAAAAGTTGTGAACAATCCTTTATCTTGTAGTGAAGCGGGAAATTACACTTTTGATATAGAAGATTTAAAAAAGAAGATAGACTCAAATACGAAGCTACTATTACTCTGTTCACCGCATAACCCTGTTGGGCGTGTTTGGAGAAAAGAAGAGCTGGAAGCACTTTTAGCTGTCTGTTTGGAGCATAATATCATTGTTTTTGCAGATGAAATTCACTCAGATTTGGTCTATGCACCTCATAAACATACCCCTTTTGCTTCTTTAAAAAATGCACAAGATGTTACCCTCAGTGCGATAGGGGTTGGGAAAACTTTTAATATGGCTGGCTTTGCTATGAGTAGCGTTGTCGTGCAAAATGAAGGACTCAAAGCGAGATTTGAAAAAGCGTATAATCGTCTTCATTTTGCACAGGGTAGTGTGCTTTCGCATTGTGCATTTGAGAGTGCTTACAAACAGGGAAAAGAGTGGTTAGAAGCTTTGAAACTTCATTTGCAAAGTAATTATAAGCAACTCGAATTACTCTGTTTAAAATACCCACAGTTGATTAAAATTACCCCTATTGAAGCAACATATTTGGCTTGGATTGATTGCCGTGGTTTAGGACTCAAAGATAAACAACTGAGAAGTTTTTTTGTCAATGAAGCCAAACTTGGTTTAAATGCGGGTTTGAGTTTTGGGCGAAATGGAAGTGGGTTTATGCGTTTGAATTTTGCCGTATCTTCTGCTAAAATGTTACTCATAATTGAGCGTTTAGAATGGGCTTTACAAAAAAGGGTAGATGAATGGAAATAAACTGGGAAGAGTTTAAAGAATTTAAGCAATATAGTGTTCGTAACGATAACTTTGAAACACTTTTAGACTTTATGAAGAGTTACTATAATATGATGAATCCAATGGATATTTATGATGTTTTATCTGAAGATGTAACGGCACAAATGATGTTGAAAAAGCGTAACATTACAGATGCCGAGGGGATAGAACATTATCTTTTTAGATCAAGATAATCATTTTTGTTGAAATAAAGTACAGGCTTGCCCACTACTTTGAAAAACGACCATAGAGGGAATTTGTTGTGATTTAAAGCCGTAAGCTTTGCAACCATGGGGTTTTGTGTTTTCCCAAGTCACAAAATAGTGTCGGCATTTTCTGCAGTTGATTCTTTTCATGCAGAATTTTAACATATTTTAGAAAAAAGAGGAAATAATGGATAAAATACTTTCAATGGTGCAACTTCAAGCACAGCTTAATGATGCAACAAATGGAGAAAAATGGACAGATGGCATCACGAAAAATGGGAAGAGTATCAACTGGAAACGCTGTATTTATATGGAGTGTGCGGAGATGGTGGATTCTTTTTCATGGAAACATTGGAAAAGCATTGACAAAGAACCAGATTGGGCAAATCATCAGATAGAAGTTGTCGATGTCTGGCATTTTATCATCAGTTTAGGGCTTGAGTATTATGCACAAAACTTAAAAGGTGGTGTCGAAGAGTTAAGTTTACATTTTTCAGAATTACCATCATTTTCAAATATAAGCACAGAAACTACACATTTTGCTTCTCAAGATGAGGTAATTGCAAAAGTAGAGGATTTAATCCGTTTAGCCTTATCAAGTGATGCTCTGGATTTAGATAAAATGGTCAATGACTTTTTTGAACTTGTGTTGATGAGTGGATTAAATTTGGACTCTCTCTATCGCTTGTATGTGGGAAAAAATATTTTAAATCAGTTCCGTCAAGACCATGGATATAAAGATGGTTCCTACATAAAAGTGTGGAATGGTGAAGAAGATAATGTACTCATGAAGCGTATTTGGGAAACAAATTCCGATATAAAACCTGATGTTTTATATAAGGAACTTGAGAAAGCTTATAGTGCATTGTAGACGGTTTATCCATTGTCTCTAGTTTTAAACATAGAAAATCTTGCCTTTGGATACGCTCAAGAGAAAATGCTTTTTAAGGATTTTTCTCTTACACTCAAAAAAGGGGAGTTAAAGGCGATTGTTGGAGAGAGTGGTGCTGGAAAAAGTACCCTTTTTGAACTCATTTTAGAAAATCTCAAACCCCATAAAGGCACTATCTTTGCAAAAAGATGTTCGCAAGTATTTCAAGACCCTTATAGCTCTTTTCACCCAAGTTATACACTTTTAAATCAGATTCAAGATGTGGCTTCTACGACACATTTAGCACACTACCTTAACTTAGTTAATCTCGATAGCACACTTTTAAAAAAATTACCACATGAACTCTCAGGAGGACAACTCCAGCGTGCTTCCATCCTGAGAGCCATGTTGATGCAACCTGATTTACTCTTACTCGATGAACCAACTTCTGCACTTGATAATGTGATACAACTCGAAGTCATGCAAAGTATCATGAAAGGTTTAGATAGCATGGGAGTACTCCTTATCACCCATGACAATGATTTAGCTTCGTGGTGCGCAGATGAAATAATTAAGATTTAATGATGATAAGATAAGCTTAAATTAATAGTAGAAGAAGTATAATTTTGTAATATGGTATATACTTTTAGCTTATAACTTACATGAAATATATCATAAAATAAACAAATGAAATGGAGAAATTATTATGTCAGAAACTACAGAAACAAAACAACCGGCTGCAACAAAGGCGGCTCCAAAAACAGAAAAAAAGCCAGCTGCTAAAAAAGCGGCTCCTAAAGCAAAACCAGCAGAAAAAGCGGAAGTAGCTGCGACATCTGGGTCATTATATGCCATTGCAGAAGGGCAAATGGATGCTACAGAGGCGAAGATTGTTGATGCATTAACTGCACTTGAGAATCAAATTGATTCTGCTCGTGAAGTTGGTTCAGATAAAGCAAAAACAATTGTAAGTGGCTTTGGTGGTGAAACGAAAATGGCTGCATTAATCGAAAAACTAGCAGGGTACATGGGTGAAGCTGCTGGTGCAGGTATGGCTATCGGTATGTCACCTATGGTTATTATGGCGGGTACGGCTAAAGGTGTTTACAAAAAAATTACAGATTAATTTTTTTGCGGAGTATTTCTTATGTTATAATACTCCGCATACAGATTGTAAATACATAACAAAGGCTTTTGATGCCACAACACTTTTTTTCTCTCATTGAATATAACTCTTTAGAACTCCATCCTCTTATTATGAATGACACATGGTTTTTATCGCACAAAGAAGTAACCCTTGCATTTCATACAACTATAGATAAACTTGTAGAAGCATTAGATATTTTAACCGAAGAGAAACACTATACATATTATACTCACGAGTATCAGAAAGGCGAACGTACTTCTGCAATGTTGTTTTTTTCTAAGACAGGGATGGTACGTTTAGCCTATATTTTGCAAACAGATGAAGCTTTAAGCTTTTTAGAGATGATAGAGGGGATAAAGCTTTCACAAAGTACTGAATCATCAACACATAAATTTTACACGGAGATAGAAGAAGTTTTACAAGCACGACTGAATAAACTCAAAAATAATCCAGATGCTTCACTCGAAGAGATAAATCATTTTATCATTACACTTGATAATTTGGTAAAAAAAAGAGATGGATTCAGTACACAAAAAAGTGCATTACCAAACAATGTCAGTGACATTTTAGAAACGGTAATAGGTCTAGCACAATCTTATGCAAAGAAAAAATAACTTAAAATCTATAAAAAGAGCATAAATGATAACAAACACCCTTAAAAGCCAAGTAGATAAAATTTGGGAAACATTTTGGACTGGTGGGATTTCTAATCCTTTGACAGTTGTAGAACAGTTTACTTTTCTTATTTTTATAAAAAGTCTCAATACAGCACAAATAAAGATAGATAAACAAAAAAGACTAAACCCAAATATTGCTGATATATTTTCAGACAAGCAACAACATTTAAGATGGGAAAGTGTATCAACTCTGTCTGCCGAAAATATGTTTAAAATATTTCAAGAAGAGATGTTCCCTTTTATAAAAAGCCTTTCTCATGAACAATCAGCCTTTTCAACTTATATGAAAGATGCAAGTTTTTTAATTCCTACAGCTAAACTACTCCAAAAAGTTGTTGATATGGTTAGTAAGTTAAACCTTGAGGATAAAGACATTAAAGGCGACTTATACGAGTACTTACTATCTAAACTCGCTACTGCTGGAACTAATGGACAGTTTAGAACTCCAAGACATATCATCAAAATGATGGTTGAGTTAATGCTTTCTAAAACAGAAATCACAAGTGACTTTAAAATATACGACCCTGCATGTGGTACAGCAGGATTTTTAATAAACTCTATTGAATATATCAAAGAAAATAGAAGTGAAGTTCTTAATGATTTAACTATAAATGAGTTTGAGAATCTCTTTTATGGGAATGATTTTGACATCTCCATGGCTCGAATTGCTTCAATGAATATGATGTTGCATAACATCAGTGGAGCAAATATTTTAAACAATGATGCACTTTCTAAATTTGATATGGACGAAGAAGAGAAGTATGATTTAATTTTAGCAAATCCACCTTTTAAAGGTTCACTAGATTTCGATGAAGTGGCTAAACCCATTTTAGATGTAGCAAAAACTAAAAAAACAGAGTTACTCTTTTTATCTCTTATACTTAAATCTTTAAAAGTTGGTGGTAGATGTGGGGTTATCATCCCTGATGGTGTTTTGTTTGGTTCTACAAAAGCACATAAAGAGATACGAGCAGAGATAGTTTCAAACAATCAATTAGATGCTATCATTTCTATGCCAAGTGGAGTGTTTAAGCCTTATGCAGGTGTAAGTACAGCTATCATACTTTTTACAAAGACAGATGGACATAAGAACGATAAAGTTTGGTTTTATGACATGCAAAATGATGGATATACTCTCAATGACAACAGAACAGAGTGTGAAGGCTCAAATATTCCTGACATTTTACAACGATTTAATAACTTAAAAGATGAAGAAAATAGGACAAGAACCCAGCAAAGCTTTTTTGTTCCAATAAGTGAGATAGAAGAGAATGACTACGACCTTAGTATAAACCGTTATAAGACAATAGTTTATGAAGAAGTAATACATGAAAAACCTTCTAAAATTTTAAAAGATATAAAAGTTATAAATGAAAAAATCACTAAGGGATTAGATGAGTTAGGGGTTATGATAGATGCTCATTAGACCACAAGATAAAGAGCAGATAATCTCTTTAGCAAAACAAACATTTAAACAACCTCTTAAACTTTGGGCTTATGGTAGTCGTGTAAGTGGTGAAGCTCATGATATGAGTGACTTGGATTTAGTTTTAATTTCAAAAGATGGTGAGAAAGTGGCTATTTCTGAGTACATAGATTTTAAAGAAGCTCTGCGAGATTCTAATATTCCTATAATTGTACAAGTATTAGACTGGCAGAGAATACCTGAGAGTTTTCATAAAAATATCTTAGATAATTATGAAGAGATGACTAGGGTTTGTTATGAGTGAGATTGTTAAGTTAAAAGATATAGGCACAATAATAACGGGAAGAACACCCAAAACAAAAATAAGTAATTTTTGGGATAGTAATGATGTGCCTTTTGTAAAACCTAGTGATTTTAAACAAAGTATTAACAACTTAGATTCATACAATACATATTTATCAAATGATGGTTTTAGCAATGCAAATAAAATACCTAAAAATAGTGTTTTAGTTACATGTATTGGCACTATTGGTAAAGTTGCAATTAACGATATTGAAGTTGCCACAAATCAACAAATAAATTCAATAATACCTAATGAAAATATTGATGCAAAATATTTAATGTATCAAATTTCTACAAAAAAACAATACCTAAATCATATAGCAAATGCTCCTATCGTTCCAATAATAAATAAAACAACATTTAGTAATATTGATATTTTTGTACCATCTCTAACAAAACAAAAACAAATCGCTAAAACATTGGATAAGGCACAAGAGCTTATAGAGTTACGAAAAGAGTCCATAGAGAAGCTTGATGCACTTGCTAAATCTATTTTTATTGATATATTTGGTAATCCAGTATCAAACCCTATGAAATGGAAAGCTATCAACTTTAAATCTATTTTAAATACTATAGATGGAGGCTGGAGTCCAGTATGTAATAATTATCCGAGAAATAATAATAATTATGGAATATTGAAATTATCTGCACTGTCAAATGATATATATCATTCTTCTGAAAATAAAAAAATGCTTGATAATACCCAACCTAAAATGAATACACTTGTCTCAGATGGAGACTTACTGTTTTCACGAAAAAATACATATATGCTTGTTGGAAGTTGTGCATATGTTTGGAATACAGAAGATAATCTATTTATGCCAGATTTGATTTTTAGATTAAATACCAATAATAAGGTTAATAAAGTATTCTTATGGAAATACCTAACCAATGATGAAGTTAAAATTCAACTGAGAAATATTGCTAATGGTGCAGCTGCTTCAATGCCAAATATTTCAAAAGCAAAGCTTTTAAATTTCAGAATACTATTACCTCCAATGATAAAACAAGAAAGTTTTGCTCAAAAAATTCAAAAAATAGAACAACAAAAATCATTCTACCAAGAAGAACTAACAAAACTCCAAGAAAACTTTGATGCACTTTTAGCCCAGAGTTTTAAAGGCTAAACATGAGCAACTTCTCTTTTTTAGAAAATGAATTTAGTATCTTACAAGCTGAGTCTATCAAATCAGAGTCGAACATCTTAGATGACCCTGAAGTCTCAGCTATCTACTCTCGTAAAGCACTAGAAAACTCAGTGAAGTTTGTCTATAAACTTGATGAATATTTAGATGAGAGTCTCATAAAAGAGTACGACACTTTCAGACTCATTAAGCATAAAGATTTCAGAGAGATTTTGCCAAGTGAGATGATAGATGAGTTGCACCTCATTAGAAAAGTGGGCAATAGAGCTGTGCATGGAGGGAAGAAGCCTCTTACTTCAAAAGATAGCCTCTATGCTAACCAATGCCTCTATAAGTTTCAAAGGTGGATTGTTGAAGTTTATAGTGATTATGAAGTAAGGAATGAATACAGCTCATTAAACTTTGAAAGTGGCAAAAAAGAGCAAGTGGTAAAAGTTAAAAATATCACAGAACAAGAAACAAGATTACGGCTTATAGATTTAGAACTAAGTGAAGCTGGTTTTAATGTAGAAAACTTTAAAAAAGGTTTTGACATTGAGTATAAACTCAGACTTGAAGATGGTTCTACTGGCTATGCTGATTATGTGATATGGGGAGAAGATGAAAAACCTCTTGCAGTTATAGAAGCAAAAAGATTCTCTTCTAATGTCACAAAAGGAAAACATCAAGCAGAACTCTACACAAAAGCCTTACAAAAAGAGTTTAACAAAAATGTACTTACTTTTGTAACTAATGGTAGAGTTATAGAGTACACAAATGGCATCTATCCATTTCGTGAGATACATAGCTTTTTTCCTCGTGCTGAACTCATTCGCTCCCTGCAAAAAAAAGTCTCTATCCAAACCATAAAACCCTCAACACTAGAGATAGATAACACCATCACCGATAGAGTCTATCAAAAAAGAGTTATTAAAAGTGTTTTACAATCCTTTGAGAGTTATAAGATGAGAGCCTTGCTTGTCATGGCAACAGGAACTGGTAAAACAAGAGTAAGTGCTAGTTTGAGTGATGTACTCATTCGTGCTGATTGGGTTAGAAAAGTTTTGTTTTTAGCAGATAGAAAAGAACTTGTGAGACAAGCTAAGAACAACTTCAGTACATACCTCAAAGAGACTTGTGTGAACTTGGTAGAAGAGAAAGATTTAGATAACCGTATGCACTTTGGAACTTATGAAACAGTTCACAACCTTATAAAAAAAGGAAAATATAACAGTGCCTATTTTGATTTAATCATTGTGGATGAGGCTCATAGGACACTTTATAAAAAATATAAGTCTATATTTGAGTATTTTGATTCCTTTATATTGGGGCTTACTGCTACCCCTGCTGATGAAGTACACAGAAATACTTATGAGTTTTTTCAAACTGGCTCAGAACCTACTGACACCTATGACTTAGCAACTGCCATAGACAATGGGCATCTTGTTGATTTCAATCCTTATGAGATTGATTTAGGGATAGTAAAGAGAGGTATCAAGTACGATGACTTGAGTGAAGAGGAAAAAGAGGAGTTTGAGGATAAGTTTGATGTAGAAGAGGAGGAAGAGATTTCATCTTCTGAGATAAATAAAAGAATTTTTAACAAACAAACAAATGAAAAAGTTCTTCAATATTTATATGAACATGGTTTTAAAATAGATGATGGAAATAAAATAGGTAAGACTATTATATTTGCAAAGAGTAAACATCATGCTGAGTATATCAAAGAGATATTTGACCTGCTTTATCCTGCAAAATCCCAAGAAGCACAGATAATTCATAGTGAAATATCACATGTGGACTCTTTAATAGATAACTTCAAAAATCCAAATAGAAACCCTCAAATTGCAATAAGTGTAGATATGCTAGATACTGGTATAGATGTGCCTGAACTATTGAATTTAGTTTTTTTCAAACCAGTAAAATCTAAAATAAAATTTTGGCAAATGATAGGAAGAGGTACACGACTGTGTCCAAATATTTTTGGGAATGCAGATGACAAACAGAGTTTTAATATATTTGATTTTTGTGCCAATTTTTCATATTTTGATATAAACTCAAAGGGATTACCATCTCAAAAAACAAGTTCACTCAAAGAGAGACTCTTTTTAAAACGAGTGAAACTCTTACGAGAAATGACACAGAGCGATTTAAAAGATGAGATACTTATGATTGTACAATCACAAGTGTATGCTTTAGATGCATCCCAGTACTATTTAAAGAAGCATAAACACATAGTAGAAGAGTTACAGAGTGTTGATTTAAAATATATAACAGATGAGCTATTTGAGAACCTAAAAGAGATGTCTGAATACATTGAAGATAATACAAACTTTGAAGTGCAAAGATTTCAAATGTTGATTTTAAATACTCAAGAGGCAATCTTAAAACATAAAAGCTCACAATCATTTATTGAAGAGATAAAAGAGAGATGTATTATCTTAAAATCAAAAGCTAAAAATGTAAAAGCGATACAAGAAAAAGAAGAAATCATTGATAAAGTTATCAATGATACATTTGCACTTGAGAAAAATTTAGAAGATTTACAAGAGGTGAAAAATTCTCTTGAACATTTAGCAAATCTCTCGTTAAGTAAAGGCATGAAAGTAGTACAAACGACATTTTCTGATGAAGTTATAGATGTGAGAAAGTTATCTTGTGATGATTATATAGATAAAACTTCTGTAAAAACAGAACTGCAAAATATACTAGATAAGTATATTAGTGAACTTCGTATTATTAGAGAGTTGGAGGGAAATGATTTGATAACAGATATTGACATTGATGAAATCAAATATCATGTTTTCGATATAGACAAAATTATTGAAGATAAAATGAATAACAATGATGATTTTCATACTTTAATTTATAAGATTTTAAATAGTTCAAAAAAAGAAGTTGCAAATAAAATCTTTGATAACTTTATATCAAAAGGTAGCTATACTCAAAAACAGATAGAGATTATCAATAAAATCAAAAACATACTATTTGCTAAAAAACAGACTGATATTCATACGTCAATGATTAATGTAAAAGAAGTGCTATTTAGTGATATACATCCATTGGCAAATGAGTTTGAAAAGTTAAGTGAAGATGAACAAGAGAGTATTTTTGTCGTTATTAATTTAATTGATAAAGTTGATAATACTTCTTCTTTGTTAGCTGCTTAGTTTAGTACTCTAGTTTTATTTTATCAAGAGCGCGATTGGTAACTTCTCTGAGTTCTACTTGATTTTCTAAAACTTTTAAATCATACTCATGTTGTTGTTTTAAAATGAGTTCAACATTTTTCCCTATCAGGTCGATGTGTTGAGAAGAAGCTTCGAGTTTTGGAATGTTTTCTTTGTCAAAGACCATGCCAATAGCCCCTAGACCTGCTTCTGTGAGTGTTTTAATCGTTCCATCAATGAGTAGTCCAAAGTTAAGAATCATTACAGACATATTGATGATGAGGTGTTCTGTATGGACGATTCTATCGCTCATTTCACCTATACGGTCAGACATCAGTCCAATTTGTGATGCCATCCATAAAACACGGTTTGCCATAGGACCTAGCTCTTCACCTTGCGAAGCAAACATATACCCATAGTTCATGCCATCGCTTGCAAAATGATACGCATCACTTGCGAGTTGTGAAGCAAATTTGTAAGCATCATCTTCTGTTTTCATGGCAAAGTCAAAGGCTAAGTTACTGGTGTTACTTGCAAAGTTATACGCATCATCGCGTGTGTCTTGTGTAAAAGTGAAGGCATCGCTTCGTGTGTCTTGTGCAAAGTCAAAGGCATTTTCTCTCGTGCCTTGTGCAAATTTGAAGGCACTTTGTTCTACTTGTGAGGGAAGATTAAAAAGTTTACTCAGGAGGCTATTTTTATGTTCTGCTTTTCTACCGCCATATTTGGCAAATAGTTCTGCGGGAATTGGTGCCTTTTCTTGTGGAAAGATTTCACTCTTAGTTTTGACAAAAAGATTAAAAGTTTCAATGAACTTTTTAAGCTCATCCATGTCAATCTCTTCTTCTTTTTGTCCCTCTATCTTTTTTGAAAAAGCAACAAATTTTTCTTCTAATGTTTTATAGACTTGCGAGAGGTTTTGCTTACTTAGCATTGGTTCTTCAACAGCGACAGCTTGTTCGAGTTTGAGACCTTCTAAAAAGTCTATAAAGCCTAAGTTATCATCATGCTGAGTGAAAAATCCAAGTTTGATGATACCTAGTTTACTCCAAAATCTCTTATCATCTTCACCTAAGAAAAATTCTTTTGGGTTACTGAGACGATTTGTGTTGATATCGACGATTTGTTTGAGTTTATCACTTGTAAGGTTGAAGATATTTTCAATATTTTTATCATCAAAAAAGAATTCATTTTTAGCATTAATATATAAATCAAGTTCCTTATCTTTATATGTTAATGTTTTTTTTCTCACGGGAGTGTCCTTTGAAGTATTCGTTAATCTAAATTAGAATATAATTATAGCAAACTAGAGAGAAAAGGAAGATTAATTTATGTCTATCATGGATAAATTCAAAGATATTGTAAAAGACACAGTATATACAAGTAAGGATGCTACAAACTCTAAACTTTTTAAAACAGTACTCAATCAGATGCTGAAAAGTTATGGAACTGTTTTAGCATTTAAGATTGATTCAAAAGATAGATCATTTTTGATTGAATTGATGATGAAGGGTGAAAAACTTCCGATTATTATAGATATTACGAGTTATGAGTTTATAAAGCATGAAGAACATACTGCTGTTATTATGTATGAGATGAAAACGAACAGGGAATGGATGCAAACTTTGATGGATATGTTTATCATCAACAAAGAGTTTGAGTTGCCTGCAAAACTCAATGGACCTATCCAAACTTTTATGTAAAGCTGTGAATTATTTGGATATAATAATACAATAAATTTTTAAGGAAACAAATATGTCAGTAAAAGCAAATATAAATTATGAAAACAAAGAAGTAGAAATAGTCGATGAAGATGGTCAAGAGATAGATGCAAAAAGTTCATTGAAAGAGAGAGCAGTTGGTGCTGTTAAAAAAATCGCAAAGTATTCACCAATAGGTATGAGCTATACAGTTGGTAAGGGTATGATGGAAATGATGGATAGAGGTCTCAATGAAAACGACCTCAATAAAGTAGAAAACATTACTTTTGACCAAGTTGTAAATCTTATAAAAGAGGGAAAAGACTCTTTTGAAGAACTTCATATGACTTTTACAGCCGCACAATCAAATGGTATCAACATTGGTAAACTCAAAAAAGAGGTTAATGATCAAGATGTAACGATTGGTCTTGGAAAAAAAGGTGGCATTGGCTTAGAAATCGATGTTAAATACAAAAAATAAATAAAGGGAATTAGAATAATGATAGACTTTAAATTAGATTCAAAATCAAACTCAATTGCGTTTTCTATTCATCCAAAAGGTGAAGAGGATCCTATTGATTTTAATGTAGATCATTATAAGTTGAGCCGTGAGGGTGAAAAGTTTTTTATCGAGGTTTCAGGGATTCATACAAACCGTGAATGGATGAACATCGCTATCAACAACTTTATGCCAAAGGGAAAATTTCCCATCCCTGCGGAGTACGAAAGACTCATCCGTCTTGTGATGTAATCACTCTCATTGAGAGTGTATTTTTCTTCTTTTTCTCTCTATCCGCTTGAAGCGTTTAACAAGTTTTTGTTTTTGTTTTTGAGTGAGTGTCGCATACATATGTGTAAAATATTCACTTATAGCAGATGTAATGGCTCTATTTTCTTTTTTGGTAACATCTTCAAAATTTTTAGGTAAAAATTTGTCTTTATTAAAAAATCCTGAAAGACACATTCCTTTCTTCTTTGTACTCTCCCTAATCTTTGTTAAATCATCTTTGAGTTTTGCTTCATACTTGTAGAGCTTCTTTTTTTGTTCTTTACTCAAATGTAAAGTCATGATTGACTTTTTTAAGATGATTACTTTTCCTATGGGGATACAAGCATCATTACTACTTTTAGCATCTAAAGATGAGAGGAGAAGTGTGAAAAAGAGAAAATATTTAAGCATGAAAAATCCTTCTGTGAAATAGTGCAAATCCAAGAGTAAAGGTAATAAGGATAAACCCTAAGATAATGAGTAAATTGACAAACCATGTATCTGTAAAATAAGATATGCCTAGTTTACTCAAAAAACTTTCTGTTTGCATACTCATAAACTGATTATCTTGAAGATAATCAACCATTTGAGCAATTTGGTCATTAATCTCTTTGTTGCCTGTTGTGAAGATAACATTCCCCGTAACAATAGCTTCATAAGCATATTTAACAGGCATAATTTGGGCGATAGGAGGGGCTTTGTTAAAGTTCTCTTCCCACATATAGATTGACTTATCCATGTCTTGATAAGGAATAAGCCCTCCGAGTAGGATTTGTGGGATGATTAAAACAGGGATGAGGTTTGAGGCAATCATATTGTTTCTTGCAAAAGAAGAGACAAAGAGACCAAAAGAGATACTAACCACAATGACAAAAAACATGACGACAGAGTTAAATGCGACTAAAGCCCATGGAATATGTAAAAAAAGCATACCGACAAGGTTATAGAGGAGTGTTTGAATCAGTCCAAAAAAGCTTAAAACATAATACTTTGAAAGATAATATCCAAAAATTGATACTCCTCCAAGATACTCTCTTTGTACCATATTTTTGTCTTTAATGATTTCAAAAACGGAACTAATAAGCCCAAAAAAGATAGCAGAGATAAGCATAAAGAAGAGATAATTAGGATAAGAACTGTTCTGTACCAAATCATCATTTGCACGAAAAATATAGGTCGATAAGAAAGAGAGGAGGGGTGCGATAAAAAAAGAGACGATGAGATTGAGTTTTTCATAACTTTTAATCTTAAATTGTCTTCTCAGTTGATAATTTATTTGTGTTGTAATTGGATTGTTAAACATCTATTTTCCCGTAAAATTATTGAGATAGCTAAAAAGATTCCAAAAGGTACTCTTCTCTTCTGCTTGAATTTCAAGGAGCAGTTCAGGGTCTCCTCCTTCGAGGTCAACTCTTCTTTCATTAAAGACATACGTGTCTTCAGTTTTTACAAGTTTAAAGATATTGAGAACCTCATGTGCGGTATTTGTATATATATTATTTCCATCTTCGTTAAATACGACTACTTGGTCAAATTCACGGTACATACTTGCCGAAGGTTGGTGAATGTTGATTATGATGATTTTGTTTCGCAAGGTAATTTGTTTGAGTTCTTGAATAATATTTTCACTATCTAAGGATGAAAGTCCACTTGTTGGTTCATCCATTAAGATTAAATCAACATCCTTTAAGAGTTCAAGAGCAATATTGAGTCTTTTTCTTTGCCCTCCTGAAATTGTGTACTTTCCATTTTTAAAAACAGGACTATGCTTAATCTCAATGATGCCAAGATTGCGAAGTTGCTTAGAGATGAGTTTGTCCACATCTGCATCACTTGCTTGCTTCCCAAAATGGAGACGGTAATAGTAGTACATATTGTCATATACATTCAAATCTTTGATGAGAACATCATCTTGGGGGACATACCCTATGCGGTGAAAATAGTTTTGCGATATGTTTTCATTGTTGATAAGGAGTTCTCCTTGTAACTTTTTTGCTTGGTTTACAAATGTTCTCAGCAGGGTTGTTTTCCCTGAACCAGAAGGACCCATAATCGCTACAAGTTCCCCTTCTTGCACATTAAAGTTTACATTTTTCACGATTGCCTTGTTTTTACTATATCCAGCAGATAAATCTTTTGCTTTTATGTTGTAAATATGGTCTTTGACGATAGAACAGTTAAAATTATCTCTCGTTTTGTAGATAATCTCTGAAACTAAAAATTGGATGGGTGTTTCTTTGGAAAAGAGTTTGATAAGTACATTTATATCGAGATAAATAACTTCTTTCTCATTTGTTATACGTATAAAACTCTCTTCGTTGATATAGTAGATAGAATGATTACGGATGGGATGATTGGCAAAAGAGAAGGACTCTTCTTTAAACTCTTGGCATTTTTCATAGAGAGAGAGCTGTTTTTTGTTTTTATAACTGTATATATGGAGGGATTCACTTTCGTTGTTTAAAAGGAGAAAAAAATCATCAATCTTGAAAATAATAAAACTTACTTTATAGGCTTGAAAAGATTGGTTGAGTTCGCTTTTTGCAGATTGGTCAAAGCAGATAAAATCCATATTGTTCGCATGTTTTGCAATGGTTGTATGTGCCTTATGATACTTTTTACTCATAAGGAGGTACAAAATATCGTACAAATAGGGGAGTTCGAGTTGTATATAAACCTCTTTGAGTGCTTCTATCTGTTTTTTGTTGATTTTTTCTTTATGAATATTTTTAAGCATTATGACCATAAAAAGATTGATAAGGATGATATACTTTTTTGATGGTGTAAGTTCTTTGAGGTAACGGATAATATCTTCTAAAGAGATATCTTTGGCAAACTCATCAAACTCTTCGATTGACATCTTTATATCTGCATCACTATGCCCTTCAACAAGGCGTTTTGCGGCTAAGAGAACATCACTTGTAGTAAGTGTTCCACTTATTTGTGCTATTTCAATCCAAAGTTTGTAAATGTAGGCTAGGTTATTCATAACATTATTATAGCTAATATTTTAGAAGAAAGTGACTAATCCCAAAGGGATTAGTTTTTACCAAAGACATATTTTGGTTTGAGCCAAAATATAATCAGAGGGAGAATCGTAAGAGAGGTAAATACATCAATGAGAATTGCTTCAGTAATATATGCTGAAACCCCCCAAGTATTTCCAAGTGTAGTTGCCATAAGTGGGATAAATGCACCTACTAAAATAACAACAGAAATAAGAACGGAAGAACCTGTTGTTGCGATGGTATTTTTAAGGGCTGTAAACCAATCGCCATGTTCTTCTAGCTCTTCACGAAGTCGTGCTATCATATAGATACTATAATCAACACCGAGTCCCATCGAGATAGAGAGAGCGATGAGGTTTGCAAAGTGTAAATTTCCACTCCAAAACTGAAGTGATGTGTAGTAACCAGCCATACCATACTGTGCAAAGAGTGTGATAAAGAGTAACACAGTTAACGCTCCAGAGATGATAAATGAACGGAAGATTAAAGTAACCACGATGAAAATTGCAAGGGCTGTTCCAAGTGGATTGTAGAGCCAGTTATCATAAGTCACTTCACGAGTTGCTTCTGTAGCCCCTAAGAATCCACCAACACCTGGTTTTACATAGCTTAGTTTTGTATCATCTGCTATAGGACCTTTATCCCCAGAAGCATCGGCATTTCTAAAGCCAAACTCAAGTTGATTCATTCCTGGGTCATTTTTATGCTTTTCAATGTAATTTTGAATAAATAGCATTGCCTCATGTGTTTCTTTTGGATGCATTGTGTTGATAAAGCCCATGATAACACCTGTGTTATAATCTTGTGTTGTCATAGAAGCTAAATCACCTGGACTTGAAGCGGCATCAAGGAGTCCATTATAAAGTTGCACGATTTCATCAGGCGAACGGTCATCGCTTGCATCTTTTGCATGTAAAAATTGTGTTGTTGGTATTTGGAAGTCTTTGAGACTTGGTTGATTCCCTGCTTCTGTCATCAAAATCATGTTCGCAATTTTAACATACTGTGCATACGAAGCGGTAAAACCGATAAATTTATTTTTACGTAAATCATCTTCCATTGTATCCATTGCTTTTAAAACGGTAGCATTGTTTAAGATACCTTGTGGTGCATCTTCTTCTGGGTCAAAACAGTTTTTAGCAGGGGGTGTTGTCCCTGCTTCATCAGCAGCATCAAGGGCATCATAGTAATCATCATCACACTCTGCAAGGAGTGGTTTTTTCCCACGGATAGGGATGTTAAATGAGATAACCCCTGGCATCATTGTGTTGAGTTTAAAGATATCTTGTACAGGTTGTGAATAAACTTTAAATGCTGCTTGTGCATAGTCGATTCCCTTCTCAACCCCTGGCATTAAGTCAAGCTCATCACCACGGAGTACTTTTTGTACTTTTTCCATTCCACTATATTTTGTTGAAGAAACAATATTTTTGATACCTTCATCAATTTTTGTATAGTGAACAGAGACAGCGATAATGATAGCAACAAGTGCAAGTGGAATAACTTTTCCATAGCCTGTAAGCATTTTTGCCAAGATATATCCAAACTTCTCTTCCCATTTATAGCCTTCTGGTGCAGCTTTTTTACTTTTATCTTGAAACATTTGCATCATGAGAGGAATCATGGTTGTTGTTGTTAAGAGTAAAGAGAACATTCCAAACATACCAAAGTATGCATAGGCTTTATAGAATGAGATGTCCACAGAAGCCAGTGTCGCAAAACCGATAGCATCGGTAACGATAGAGAGTGTTGCAGGAATAATTGTATATCCAAGTGCATTATAACTCGCATCTTCTACACTCTCTCCATCACGAATAGACTTCATGTAACGCCGTGTTATCTGTATGGCATGACCCATACCAACGGCTAGAATGAGCATAGGTGTTAAAACAACCATCGTTGTGAGTTTGAAGCCTGAAAAGCCCATAATCCCTAAAGTCCAAACGATACTCATCCCAACACCTATGAGTGGAAAAAGTGCGCCTTTGAGTGAACGAGTTTCTATAAAGAGGATGATAAACGCAATGACAATAGAAAGGACGAAAAGGTACCAATGATTGAGAAGTTCAACCATCATCCAAGATAAAAAGTAGGGTTCACCCGCTATAGTAATGTTAATTCTATCATCATCATAGTAGGGTGCTAAGTCTGCCACAACTTGACGAACCCAAGAAACATAATGTGGTTTGATTTCGTCAGAGTAATCAGCAATCACAAAAGTAGCTTTTGCGACACAGCCTGTTTCATTGTTAGTGCATTTTTCACCCGTTTTTGGATCAACTTCATGAATAATCATCGGCTTGAGTACAGGGTTTGCATCGAGTCCTGCTTTCATAAAGTCAAGTTCTTGTTTTGCAACAATAGGGTCTGTTGTGGAGATACCATTGTTTGGAATAAGGCGTTTAAATGAAAGGCTTCCCTCTTCATCTACACCCATGTTTTTAACTTTATCGGCTGCTATAGAGATGAAGTTTGCTTTGTTAGCACCTTCCATATTTTCGAGTTTTTTGTGAATTTCACGGACTATGTTTACAAACCATGGTTGGTAGATAGAACCTTCTTTAACTTCAACACCGACAACAAAGAGATTTCCCATGCCAAATGTAGAATCTGCAAATGCATTGGTTGCTACATAGCGATTTGATTGAGGGAGGAGTGTGTCTGGGTCATTACGTATATCTACATACTGAATATACCATGCACTAAATGCAGTGATAATCAAAGAAGAGATAAAAAGGAGCCATCTATTTTTGATAGCAAACGTGGCATATCTAAATGAGAAACTTGTTTTTTGTTTCATTGTATTTTCCTATGTATCTGTAGAACAGAGTGTTCTACAGAAGTGTGAGATAGTTTGGATTAGAAGATGTATTTAAATCCAAGTTGCATATTTGAAGAGTTTGCCATTTGTCCAAAGACACCAAAGTCATCTCCACCGTAAAGATTAAGTGCGCCTGTTAAGACAATATCATCTGAGTAAGAGTACTCAAAGTCAAGTCTATCCCAGTACCCGCCATTGTCATTTTCTAAAAGAACGATGTTATTTACACGCAGTGCATCACCCTCCAAGAAAGGACGAGATAAGAAAAATGTGTACATAATTTGATGCTCTTCTGCTTTTTTGAAACCATTTGCAAGACTCATAGTCGCTGGGTTTGCAGTGTGTTTGCTGTACGCACGAGAGTCTCCAGCATATTGTACATTTTCATCTACATAATCAAGATTCCATTTATCCATAAACTGAAAACTCATAAATAAGTTTCGCATAACTGTCATATCTAAACCAACAACATAGTTTAAGAAGTCTGCTTTTTTGTTTGTAAAAGCACCTGCTAAATCACCATAAGCAAGTTTTCCAAGGTCAACGATAGGTTGGAGTGTTCCTTTGTCATAAACAATCTCACTACGAACGATGACAGGAGCAAAGTCATTATCGATAGCATAGTCAAATGAAGTACCAAAAGAGTTTACACGGTTTTGTTTTTCTGTGAAGACCATTGTTGCTCCACCTTGCGCTCCTGCCCCTGTTGGATTATATGCTGCCCGAGTTACTGCATCAACAAGGCTTATAGTCGCAGTATTTGTTGCTGCATCAACAGTAGTAACTGCATCTAAAGCTTGTCCATTTGCACCTTCCCAAGAAATATCAAATACAGGATTATTATCATAGTGGTAGTAGTAATTAAATGTATAGTTTAAGCCTATGTCATCATTTGTCCCTGCATATTTAAAGCCTATATTTCCATTTTTAAAGTCATTATTTGGATGTTTTTTTACATATTTTGTTTTAAGACCAATAAATGCATCAAAGGTTCCAAAAGTAGTGTCTCCCATATAGTCAAACATAGTTGTCGGGTTGTCAGTATTTAAAGTTCCACCAAATAGATTAGTTGTAGCTCCTGTTCCTTGAACTGTTTGTGCGAGTACATCGTTTCCTGAAACACCAGCCCCACCAGCATTGGGATTTGCTGCATACTGTGCTACTGTTGTAGTTTGTCCAAGGAGTGCATCTCCTAGCGGTAATCCAAAGCCAGCAGAAAATGCGGCATCAAATGCTCCTGCAACTGCTCCTAAATCTGGACCTATATTATAAAATCCATTATACTGTCCAAAAAGAGTATCTGTTCCAAGTGGAACAAATTGTTGTCCTTGGTCACCAGTTTCAGGGTTATAAAGTCCTGGGATTTGGTTCGTTACATTGACTTGTGGGACATAAATCATTTGGAATGAACTATCGTCATCTATGGCATACTCTGCGTTTAACATCCATAATGCTATACGGCTATCCTCCATAGAGTCTTGACCCCAGTGACGGAAGTCTGTTGGGTTGATGATGTCAAGAAATTTTACACCATCCGCTTTTCCCCATACTACTTGTTGCTTACCGATTCGTAAACTCAAATCATCATTGACTGCGACATCCATATAAAGTTCGCGTAACCAATCATACTGTGAGTTTATGCGTGTCTTGTCATAACCATCTATCGCTGCCCAATCTCTACTAAAATCAAGCTCACCATGCCAACTAACATCATCGGAGAGTTCTTGATTAAGATAAAGTTTTGCTCGAACTTCAGCTAAACTTTTTGTCCCGATATTATGTCTTTGATTACTTCCATCTGCATTTTTGAGTGGGTTGTGTGTTTCACCTGCTTTCATGTAAGCACCATAATTACCGAGTAATTCACCAGAGATATCGATTGGAAATTCATACTCTTCATCGGCATCTACATCATCTGCTAGTGCAAATGATGGGAGTGCTAAAAGTGCTACTGACGCGAGAGAGAGTGCTATTTTGTTCATTTTCATCTTCTAATCCTTACTTTTTAATTTTAGTAAGTGTTTTTTTAGACCATAACTTACTTTTTAGGTGTGTGTTGAATTTTGTAACTTTTTTTGGAATGTAAGCCATTGTTTCATGTCCTGTTTCCATTGTTTTTGCATACCAAGTAAACCAACGCAATGCACGAGGGTCTTTTTGTCCTTCTATGGCTTTCCAGTTTTTCTCAAGTATTTTGACTAATTTGCCATTTTTATAGTACTCTGTAAGATAATCGGAAAAGTTTTTTGTATCTACATAAGTGATACGGTAGTCATACCACCAACCAGAAAATTTTGTTGTACTTTTTACTTTATAAACTTTTCTGTTTTTATAATCATCTGTACCAGTAGGGAGTTTTTTCGTTGTACGTGTTTGTAAATCTTTAGGAATTACAAGGACATGGACACGTTTACCAAATGTTTCTGTGCCGAGGAGTTCATGTTTTTCATGCATAGGTTTACGAAGTGTCACATCACCAAATGTAAAGTCTGTTCCACCCCAAGCATCATCATGTGCAGGCTGTGCAAAACGACGAATCTTACGAAGAGCTGGTAACCAAACAAGGTACTCTTGAGAACGTGCATCATCTTTATAGTCAGTAATGAGCATCCCTGTTCCTTTCATCTTTCCAGAACGGAAAATCGCAAGGTCTTTTGCTTTGACAGTTGGATTGTCAAGGTAATCATTGTTTAAGTAACGCTCAACTGTATCTGTAAGTGGTTTTTTCCCTTCAGATTTTTTAACAAGTACGGTAATAGTACGTCGCTTCTTTTCAATAGAGTAGTTTTTAAATGCATAAAAGTGATTGACAAAATACACATTATCCATGATAGCCGTAGCATCTTTTAACTCTCCTTTTGGATAGGCTAAATTGGTAGGAACTCCACCAAATAAACTACTAGTAAGAAGCGTTGAAAGTGCTCCTACAGCCATCAATTTTGTTTTGAGATTTAACATTTTGACTCCTTAACATTGTGACTTTTAAGATTTAAGTTAAAATATTTTTTTATAATAAAATAACTGAAGTCACAAACATGTCACAACTATAGTGGAAGTAATATTAAAATACTCTTAAAGTTAAGTTATTAAAAATAATAATGTGACATATGTGTAACAAATGTTATATTATTATTTTTAAGTATAGAAAAATAAAATACTAAATATAGAATTAAGTTATATTTAAACTCTTTTGCCTTATAATTTCATTAAGCAATGAGTACATTGCAAATAATATATTTTATAAATACAAAGGATTTTACATGGCAACAAACAAATTAGTAGATATCGCAGAAGCACAAATGGACGCAACAGAAGCAACAGTAGTAAATGCATTGACTGCATTAGATACTCAAATCACTTCGGCTCGTGAAATTGGTTCTGATAAAGCAAAAGTTATCGTAAGCGGTTTTGGTGGTGAAACTAAAATGGCTGAGTTAATCGAAAAATTAGCTGGTTATATGGGTGAAGCTGCTGGTGCTGGTATGGCTGTTGGTTCAGCTCCAATGGTAATCATGGCAGGTGCTGCTAAAGGTGTTTACAAAAAAATTACTGAATAGTTTTTAACTTTTTCCCTTTTCTCAAAGCCTAAAGTGATTTTCACTTTGGGCTTTTTTTTTGCCTTTTTTTAGTGCATGATACTTTTTACGATATAAAAACCACTACCCGCCATAAAAACAGTTCCAAAAACATTCAGTGACATATTGAGAAGTGCGAGTGTGATACTTCCTGCTTGTAACATCAAAAAACTCTCTATCGCAAAAGTAGAGTAGGTTGTTAATGCTCCTAAAAAACCTGTCGTGAGGAATGATTTTGCATGCACAGAAAAAAGCGTAGAGTACATAAAGTATGAGACAAGCAAGCCCATTATAAAACTTCCAATGAGATTGACTCCCATTGTACCAAATGGGAGTTCATGGGGAACTTTAGAAGAGATAAGCCCATTGAGATAAGCTCTTGAAATAGCCCCTACGAAACCACCACTACCTATGGCTAAGAGTGTTTGCCAACTCATCATCATATACCTTTTGCATTTTAATTCTTAATTCATTCAGCCAATTTTTATCATCTTTATTTGCTATAAAAGGTTTCATAAAAATAACTGTTATATCTTTTGGTTTATAGTAAAAGCGTTTAATGTCATAACAACTCGCTGTTTCTATGAGGACAATAGGCTGTACCTTGAGAGCATATTTATCAGCGATAACCTTTGCTCCTGACTTAAAGGGAAGCATTCTCCCTGTTCTTGAACGTGTTCCTTCTGGAAACATTGTGATAACTCTGTTTTTATCGAGTCTATCTTTTGCCGCATGCAGAAGCTTTATGAGCGATGTTTTACTCTCTCTTTCTACTTCTATATCTTCTGGAAGACTCATAGCAAGACCAAAAAATGGGACATCAAAAAGTGCTTTTTTTGCAACCCATGCTAAATCTTTTCTTGTGACTGTCTCCATAACCCCAATGTCTAAATCACTTTGATGGTTGATGAGAAACATTTGTGCATCACCCGCCTCAACTCCTTTTTTTGTTGTACGGAAAAAAATAGTGAGCCTAATAAGCCAAGCAGCAATTTTTCTTGCAAAGGGGCGAGGTAGGAGATAGTATAAAACAATAGAAAGTGTAAGCCCAACAAATATAATAGTAGTGGCTATAAACCAATTAATATGAGCAAATATCTTCATTATTGACCCATCCTATTTTCTCATTTGTAAGTTTTATTTTTGTATAGCCTTTGGTACTTCCTTCTTTTGTAAGCATGAGTTTTGAAGTTGTTGTTTCAAAAATAGTTCCATTATCTACAGGTAAAAGATGCAATTTTGCACCTTCTTTGATACAAACTTCTTTTGCTGGTATTTCCATCCAAGCAATATAGGCAAGAGGAATAAGAATAAATATAAGATAAATATACTTTTTTCTCCACACTATAAATAACAAACCAACAAATGCAATCCCCGCAGCAATCTCAACTTTCAGAAGTTCATGGGATTGGTCTTTTGGCTTTAAGTCACTTTGTGTCACAACACTATCATCATCAACAACGATAGGAATTGAGAGTGAGAGAAATCTATTTTCTAGGAGATTAAAGTAAGAAAAAGAAAAGTTTTCAAGCTCTTTAGGAATAACAACATAGTATGTGAGTTTTGCTTTTTCATAAGAGTTGTTGAGTGATTCTATACCTTGTTTGAGAACATTTTTAAAATGTGTTACTTTGAGATAAGTATGCTCTCCTTGTAAACGAAAAAGTAAAATATTGTTGTGATTGTCATAACTTGTTGTTTTGAAATCACTCAAAGAAAGTTTATTTGCAAGAATATTGGAAAAATCTTTTCTCGGATTAAGAGCAATGGCATTGAGTTTCACTCCATGTAATATTGCTGTGTCATAATCTTGTGTATTTTTGAGTGAAGCAGTAACATCTGGAAGACGAGGGTATTTGCTTGTAACTAGAAAAGGAAATGTTTGATAGTTATACTTTCCAATTTTTTTTGTACTTCTGTTTTGTGAGAGTAGTTTTATACCTGCATAGTTGGAAAATTTATACTTTATTTGCGGATAATCTCTCACTGTAGAGAGAGATTTGATAGTAAAAGAAGAGAGTTCCCCTTGAATGACTCTTGCAGGTATTTTATCGTAGTTAATGTAGATAACTTTATCTGCAAAAAGAGAAAATACAAAAAAGAGACTTACAAGAAGGAATTTTTTCACGACTCTAAAAATCCTTGGAGCATCGCAACGCCATCATCACTTCCAAGAAGTGATTCCATCGCACGTTCAGGGTGAGGCATTAAACCAAAAACATTTTTTTCTTTGTTACATACACCAGCAATAGAATCTACACTTCCATTTGGATTTAGGATTTCACCTTTCGCATCTGTATAACGAAGAAGAATTTGATTGTTCTCTTCTAACTCTTGAAGCCCTGCATCATCTATAAAATAGTTACCATCATGGTGTGCAATAGGAACATTGACAACATCTCCTTTACTGAGCTTTTCTAAAAACGTATTGTCATTGTTCGCAACTTTAAGATGGTGGTGTTTAGATATAAAATGTAAACCCTCATTGCGTTTAAGCGCACCAGGGAGGAGACCCGCTTCTGTAAGGACTTGAAAACCATTACAAATACCAAGGACTTTTCCCCCTTTATCTGCATACGCACTAACAGCTTTCATCACAGGAGAAAATTTTGCAATAGCACCACTTCTGAGGTAGTCACCATAAGAAAAACCACCGGCTACAACAAGAAGATTTGTATCTTCTGGAATATGCTCTGATTTATGCCAAACTATTTCAGTCTCTGCACCGAGTGTTTCAAAAGCATGTTGTGTGTCATACTCACAGTTAGTTCCAGGAAACTGTAAAATTGCTACTTTCATTAGTGAAGCTCTATCTTGTAATCTTCTATCACGGTATTGGCTAAAATCTCTTCACACATTTTCGTTACATCTGCCATTGCCTGTGTTTTGTCCTCTGTATCGAGTTGTAAAACGATTTGTTTACCGACACGAACATCCGTAACATTTGTAAATTTTAAAGAGTCAAGTGCATGATGTACAGCTTTCCCTTGAGAGTCTAAAACACCTTGTTTTAATGATATATTTACTATTGCTGTCATTGCTATTTTCCTAAAATTCTATTTAATACTTGCTCGTAAGCAACTGTTAATCCACCAAGACCTTGACGGAATCTATCTTTATCCATTTTTTCACCACTTTCTACATCCCAAAAACGGCAATTATCAGGTGAAATTTCATCTACCAAGATGATGTTTCCGCTTGCATCTTTTCCAAATTCGAGTTTGAAATCAACAAGGTTAAGTCCTTTTTCTTGAAAGTAAGGGCGTAAAATATCATTGACTTGACGTGCCATACGACGGAGTTTGTCTAACTCATCTTGATGTTCTACAAGTTCGAGTATGAGTGCATGTTGGTCATTGAGTTTTGGGTCGCCTAAGTCATCATTTTTGTAATCAAACTCTACAAGTGTAAATGGAAGTACTTTACCATCTTCAATGCCAAGGTTACGAGAAAGGGAACCAGTAGCGATATTACGAACGATAACTTCTATAAGAATAACATCCACTTTTGTGTGGAGCATATGATTGTCATCAATCATCTTTACGAAGTGTGTTGGAATACCATTGGCTTCAAGGAGTTTGAAAAGTTCTGTTGAGATTTTATTGTTCAACGCACCTTTGCCTGCTTCACTTGACTTCTTCTCGCCATTAAACGCAGTTAAGTCATCTTTAAATTCTGAAATTACTAGATTTTCATCATCCGTGAGGAAAAGTCTTTTTGCTTTTCCTTCGTAAAGTAATTCTCTTTTTTCCATAGTAAGATTTATCCTTTTATAATTGCTAACGCCTTAATAATATCCACCCCTTCTTTGAGTTGTATATCTTTGTTAAGCATTTCTGGTGTAATTATATCTTTATTTGCTTTTTTATCTTCTTTATCTGCCTTCTTTTTTCCATCAACTTTAGCAAGTTCTTTTTTAAGATGCTCTTTTAGGTCTGCTTCTTTGATGGCAAACTCATTTTTATGGGTTGTTACTTCACCTGCTGTTACACTAATGTCAGGTGTGACACCTACCGCTTGAATCGTTCTTCCACTTGGTAAATAGTATCTTGCGATAGTGAGTTTGATAGCTTCTGTTTTTGTGATAGGTAAAACAACTTGAACACTTCCTTTTCCAAATGTTTTTTCTCCGACTAAAACAGCCCGTTTATGGTCTTGTAAGGCACCACTTACGATTTCACTCGCACTTGCACTTCCTCCATTGACAAGAACCACCATCGGTACTTTTGTGATAGTAGTACTTGTAGTGGCTGAGTAGACTTTCTCATCTTTTGCTTCTCGCCCTTTTTGTGAAACGATAGGTCCTTTGTCAACAAAAAGGTCTACGACATCTATCGCTTGGTCGAGTAATCCACCTGGGTTATTCCGTAGGTCAAGGATAATCCCTTTTGTATTTTTATGTGCAAGGATAGCTTTTTTGACATCCTTTGCAACTTTTTGGTCAAAACTTGCAATTCTGATATATAAAATATCATCGCCGATTGTTTTTGCATGGACAGATTCTATAGTAATCACACCACGAACAATATGCACTTTAAGTGGTTTGACTTCACCTGCACGCACAATGGTAACATCGATAGGGTCGCCCACTTTTCCACGCATAAGTGAAACAGCTTCGTCTATCGTCATTCCAATAGTTGAGTTGTTATCAATCTTGAGGATGATGTCTTTTGCTTTGAGTCCCGCTTTGTCCGCAGGAGTACCATCTATAGGAGAAATGACAGTCAGCGCACCATCTTTCATGCCTACAGTGATTCCAAGTCCTCCAAACTCTCCTTTTGTTTGTACTTGCAGACTTTTATAATCTTTTGCAGTGAGGTAGTTTGAGTGGGCATCAAGATTTTTCATCATGCCATCTAAAGCTTTGTCAATAAGTTGTTCAATAGTAGGTTTATCTACATCGTACTGCTCTACAATGCTTAAAACTTTTGTAAATTTTGTCAGTGCCTCAAGGCGTGAGCTTTCAGTTGATTTTGTAGGTGTCTCTGCAAAGAGATTTGAGGTCAAAAGAAGAGAGAAAGCGATAGCAATCGAAGCAAAACCGAGGGTAATATAGCGTTTATTTTTCATTGTTTATCCAAGTGTGATTTTAGTAGGGACATTATAGCGATACTTATTAAATGCTAAATAACTTTTGAGTATAATGCGAAATAAAGATAAAGCTAAGGGTTTTAAGGGATGAAAAATATTATTTTAATCGGATTTATGGGAGTAGGTAAGGGAAGTGTCGCACGCGAAGTGGCTCAAAACTCTTCTTATATGACGATAGATACTGATGACTTAATCGAAAGTATGGAAAACAAAAAGATTAAAAAGATTTTTGAGCAAGAGGGTGAAAAGTACTTTAGAAGTTTAGAAAAAAAAGTGGCTTTATGGTTAGAAAAAAATGTGCAAAATACTTTGATTTCTACAGGTGGTGGCTTTTATAAACAAAAAAATATCAAAAAAATAGCAACTGTCGTTTTTTTGGACTCTCCTTTTGATGAAATTATCAAAAGAATTAAAAAACATCCCAATGCACAAAACAAGCTCAAAAAGAGACCTTTACTTCAAGATTTGGAAAAGGCAAAAGAACTCTATGACTTACGAAGACCTGAGTATTTAAAACTTTCTGATATAGTGATAGATGTAACAAAAAAGAGTGCGCAAGACTGCTCTAAAGAATTACTTAAAAAGGTAAAAAAATATGCGTAAAATAGTGCTATATGGACTGCTTCTTTTAGCGACTTCGCTTTTTGCAGAGGGCATTCACTGGGCGAAAGATTATGAGTCAGGTATCAAGCAAGCCATAAAGGAGAAAAAACCTGTAATGTTTGTTATCTCTCGTCATACTTGTCAATACTGTGTGATTTTAGAAGAAAAAACTTTTTCAGATAAGCGAGTGATTGAAAGACTCAACAAAGATTATATCTCGATTATCTCTTATACGGATGAGCAAGATTATATACCGTATGGAATGTTCACAGGTGGTACACCAACAACATGGTTTTTAAATTCAGATGGAACACCGATGTTCTCTCCCGTTTCAGGAGCAAGACCTCCAAAAGCTTATATGTATGCACTACAAGTAGTGCAAGATAAATTTGACAAAATTAATAAAAATGGAAAAAAGAAATGATATTTGTAAATGTAAAAGATGCTAATTTTGAAGCCAATTTTGAGGAACTCTTAGGTCGTGGTAAGATGGATATGGCACAGGTAAGCCAAATCGTTGGTGGGATTATAGAAGAGATTAAGCAAGATAAAAATACTGCACTTAAAGGGCATATTGAGAAGTTTGACAAATGGACACCGAAGAGTGATGATGACTTGAAAATTTCTACCGATTCTATGCAAGTGGCTTATGAAAACATCGATAAAAACCTTCGTGATGCACTCCACTTAGCATACGATAGAATTAAAGCCTATCATCAAAAACAAAAACCAAAATCGTGGTTTGATACAGAAGCAAACGGAACGATTCTTGGACAAAAAGTTACAGCAGTAGATAGTGCAGGGCTTTACATCCCAGGGGGAAAAGCGGCATACCCTTCTTCATTGCTTATGAATGTCATTCCTGCACAAGTAGCAGGAGTAGAGGAGATTGTGGTTTGTACACCAACTCCAGACAATGAGCCAAATGAACTCCTTCTTGCGGCTTGTCATCTTTGTGGTGTGAGTGAAGTCTATAAGGTTGGAGGGGCGAGTGCTATTGCTGCAATGGCTTATGGGACAGAGACCATTCCTAAAGTAGATGTGATTACTGGGCCTGGAAATATTTTTGTGGCAACAGCGAAAAAAATGGTTTTTGGTGAAGTAAACATTGACATGATAGCCGGACCAAGTGAGATAGGTGTTTTAGCAGATGAAAGTGCCAATGCAAATCACTTAGCGATAGATTTGCTCTCTCAAGCAGAACATGATGAGATGGCAAGTTCTATTTTAATCACACCTTCTCAGAAGTTAGCAGATGAGGTAAAAGTAGAGATAGAAAATTGGTTAGTGAAATTACCTCGTCAAGAGATAGCACGAAAAAGCATTGAAGAACGTGGTGCTATCATCGTAACAAATAGCATGGAAGAAGCAATAGTCTTGATGAATAAAATTGCTCCTGAACATTTAGAAGTCGCAACACTCAGCCCTTTTGAACTTTTACCGCTTATAAAACATGCAGGTGCTATTTTCCTTGGACACAACACTCCTGAAGCGATAGGCGATTATGTAGCAGGACCAAACCATACTCTCCCCACAGGAGGCACAGCGAAATTTTACTCTCCTCTAGGTGTAGAGAATTTTATGAAAAAAAGTTCTATCATTTCATTTAGTAAAAATGCTATCAATGAGATAGGTGAAGAGTGTGCATTAATCGCAAATACTGAAGGCTTAACGGCTCATGAACAGTCCGTGAGAGTACGATTGGATTTAATGTGAGATAAACTACTTCGTCCTCGCATTTGCGAGGTTTAATATGTCGTCTATGTATTTCTTAAATTTTTAATAAAATCTGTATGAAGTCCTGTTTTTAGGGATATTGTTTTGTCATCTAAAATCTCTAAGAGATTTTTAGCAATATTGATTTTTTCTTGTTCAATTCCTTGTTCAATTCCTTTCTCTATCCCCTCTTTTAATCCATCAATTTTACCTACTACATAAGTAGATTCATAAGCACTCGCTTGGTCATGAAGTGATTTTTGATACCTCTCGTACTCTGCTCTTTCCTCATCATCCATTTTGAGGTAGTCTAATGTTTCTTTAGCTTTTAATAATCCTTTTGCTTTTGGATTTTCAGGTATCTCTTCATTCTTTAAAAAGTTAATCCATTCATCTAAACTGTCTTTTGCATTATTATCAAAGTTTTTTATTTTGATAAGATAGTATTCAGGATATATATTTTCAACATTATCTACTTTGTATAACTCTTTTTGCTTTTCATTGAGTTTTAGTTGTGTATGTTTATGTAGACCTATAAAGTTTGTAGTTCCTTTATAAATATAATCATCTCCATCTCCAAAGTCAAAATATAAAATAGATATGGATATGATTTTAGTAACTTTTGCATAAGAATCAGACTCTTTCATATGTTCAGAAATAGCTTTACTAGAAGCATATAAAATTCTTTGGAGATAGTCCATTTCTCTATCGTATTGGATTTCTATAAGAACTATCTCTTGCTTTTGGTTTTTAACTTTTATATCAAGGCGATTAAATTTGTCATTTTTTAAATCTTGGTTTGATTCAGACTCTAAAACCTCTAAGATAGTTATATCTTCTTTGAGAAGTTCAGATAAAAAACCTTCTAAGATATCAAAGTTAGCTTTACTTCTTAGGATTCTTTTTATTGCCCAATCAAATGAGATAAGTTTTCTTTGCATTTATTTTCCTTGATATATATTACATTGTATATTCAAATACTAATCTAGCTCCAAACAATCACTAATAGAGTAAATTCCAGCTTCTTTATCTGCGAGCCATTTTGCAGCACGGAGGGCGCCTTTACTGAAGGTGCTTCTTGAAGTGGCTGTGTGGTTGAGTTCTATGAATTCTCCTTCATTGTAAAAGCCAACAGTATGACGACCGACAATGTCTCCGCCACGAAGTGCCATAACTGAGATTTCATCTTCTGTTCGTTCACCGATGTTGCCATCTCTTCCACTTACACGGACTTTATTTATGTCAAGATTTCTTCCTGCAGCTGCTGATTCACTGAGGGTAAGTGCTGTGCCACTTGGTGCATCTTTTTTATGTCTATGGTGCATCTCTACTATCTCTATGTCAAAACCTTCAAGTGCTGCTGAGGCTTGGTAAACAAGTTTGTTTAAAAGCGCAACACCTAGAGACATGTTGGTAGCATAGAGTACTGGCATAATTTCACTTGCTTGCTTGAGTAAGTTTAATTGATGTTGGCTTAATCCTGTTGTTCCTATGACCAATGGCTTGGGTGTTTTGATAGCTTGTTCTAAAAGGATTTCACACGCTTCAGGCAGTGAAAAATCAATCACAATATCACAAGCACTTAAAAATGCTTTCATCTCTGAAGTAACTAAAACAGAAGGGTCAATAGTAAAATCTAAGCTATTGCGTACATATACACTGCTAAGGCTCATTCCCTCTGCATCTTTTAAATTTTCTAAAAGAAGTTTGCCAACTCTACCACTTGCTCCAAATACACCTACTTTAATCATTTTCATCCCTTCTATTTATTTTTTGATATGATACCAAAAAATCATTGTACATTGGCTTGAATTTGGAGAAGCTTCTTGATGATATTTTTCATAATTTTATTGTAAATTTTTGGATTTTCATCTAAGAAGTCTCGAAACTCTTTTTTTGAGATAGTGAGAAGTTTAACATCTTGGAGTACTTTGATGGAAACTGTGCGTTTGGTATCTCCGATGAGTGCTATATCTCCAAAATAATCTCTATCCCCTAAAGTATTGACTCGTTTTTCGTCAACTTCCACAGCTACTTTTCCTTGAATCAAGATAAAGAGTGTATCGCCAACACCTCCTTGTCGGATGATATACTCTTTTTTTGAAAATCTTTGTACCTTTGCTGATTCTGCTAAACTTTTGAGATCATAGAGTCTGATATCGTCAAATATGGAGACCGAACTGAGGTACATCATACGTTCATAAAGGGTAAGGTTTTCTGTAGCATTGAGAATCTTTGTTGCAAGTTCATTGACTTCACTATGAACATCGAGTAAAAATCTATCTAAAGATATATTTTTGATGGCTCTTTTGTATTTGTAAAAGGAGCAGAGTAGAGAGGCGGTTGCTATTTCTATGGATTTGTACTCTACTAGTTTTGGGATGATGATACGATTTGTTGTATTGTTTGGTGCTGTTTTTTCAAAAAATCGAGAGTGAAGGAGAAGCATTTTTTGCTGAATTGTACTATCCATAAAAGCTAATGTTTGTTCATTTATCTCAAAATTATCAGGAACTTGATACCCTTTTGCCATATTGAGAAGATTTTGCAGAATTGGATTATGGTCTTTATAAATGACAAAGAGCAGAGAGAAAAGTTTTCGTGTAAATACTCTAAATTGGCTTTGAATAATATATATTAAAAATATGATTTCTCGGGAGTCATCATTGTAAATAGACTTTTTAATCTCTATCAACTCATCCAATCTTTCGAGAAGGTTGAGTATGTCATCATGCACCTTCTCCTCCGTGTTGAAGATTGTGTGCATAATCTCTTTATGTTCATTATCTGTGATTTGAAATTGACTTTGAAGTGAACGGATATAATCTATCTCGAGTTCTGTATGGCTATCGAGTGCTTTGAGAATCATGCCTTTATAGCTCTCAACTTGATGTCTTTTTTCAGAAGATTTTTCAAAATTATCTTCAAATATTTTTTCATTTTTAAGTTGAATACTACGGATAATATTAAAGTGGTCTTTTTTTGAAATCCCCATTTGTTCTCTGAGCTTTTCAAGGCTAACAAGAGAATTTTCATCTAAAATACCATCATAAAGTAACTCTTCAATACTCTCTTTATAGGTATTTAAAATATCTTTTTTATTTTTCGTTTCATTGATATAGCGAAAATAAATCTCTTTTAAATCACTTGGGATTTCTTTGGCTTTATCCCATTTTTTGATGATTTTTAAGGCAAATCTTTCTTGGAGTAAATCCATCTCTTTTCTATAAAATTCTTTATAGAGTAAGATTGAGGAGATGGCAACAATCATAAAGTATAAAATGGAGTAAAGAAATGGGTATTTGCTATAAGAGGGCGCACCTGCAAAAAGATAAAAGGTATTAAACGCCACAAAAGAGCTGACTGCATTCATGCGGTGTTTGAGTGTGATAAAGTCAAGATTTTTTATAAGCTGCTTTTTCCATATATATTTTTCTATGCCTAAAAATACGCCAAAACTTACAAGTGCAAAAAATGCAAGTGTTAAAGGGGCTGCAACAAGAACGGGGATAAAAGGAGCAAAGTAAAACCCTTCTGAAAACAAGGAGAGGTGAATAGCCGTCCAATCTCCGCTAAAGTAGTAGGAAAAACTCCCTGATTGGAGGTAAAAGTAGAGATAAAATCCTAAAATGAGTCCACTAAAGGAGTAAAAAGCGAAACTTTTTTGTTGGTTCATATTGGATTTCCAGTAGTTGCTTTCCATATCAATGTCGGGACAGTTTCTTGTACAAGCAGTACAGGTCGAGCAGGCAGAATTTCTTATATAATTACTTGCATTGGAGAGACAGTAAATACGCTCTACCACACCAACAGGACAAAAATAATTACACCAACTCTTTCCTGTGTAAAAGAGATTTGTCATAAAGGCAGCAAAAAAGATAAAAACAAAAAATCCAAGGAGATAGAAGTGATTAAAATTGAGAATAGTTAAACGGAGTGTCAAGGCTAAAAAAAGAGAAAAGTACTGAATGAGATAGAGATTAGACTCAACCCACTTGGGAACTTTTTTTTTCTTAAACCAATTAATCCTTTGCGAGATTTTAGAAACTTCAGCGAGCGGACAACTATTTCGCCATCGTGAAAAGCCAATGAGTACAATAAAAATAGGGAGAAGTGGTACCACAATCGTCCAGACAAGTGTGGTAGTGTTCTCAAAAAGAAAAAAGAGGGGAACACTTAGGAGTAAAATAAGAACTAAAAATAAATCTGTTTTATTTTTCCATAGGTGTGTCATCGCGATTACCCCATTCTCGCATAGAAGCATCATAGAGTTTGACGTCTTTAAAGTGTAAATATTGTGAGAGAATATACCAGTTCATAGAGGCTTCTAACCCACCTGTGCAGTAAGTAATAACCTCTTTTTTAGGATTGAGTTTATAGATATCTTGTAACTCTTTTTTGGATTTAATACAGTAATCATTGTCGATTTTATCTGCCCATGCACTACTTGTCGCTCCTTTGATATGCCCAAGTCTTCTGACACCAGAAGATTTTGCTTTCGCATTATAAAAACGTACTGGTCTTGCTTCTATCATAGGAACCTTCCCTATGTGTTGCTTGACATAGTTTAAATCGACCAAAATATTTGGATTGAATTTTGCACGAAAATTGCCTTTTTTTACTGGAAGAGATTCTGTCGATGTAAAGCCTTCATAATGAAAGAGCCATTCATGGTAACCACCATCGAGGATAGAAACATCTTTGAGTCCATTTGTAATGAGAGCCATAGCGATATAGCTTGCTTTGAGTAACTCTTTGGGTTTATTATGTCCATACAAAACCACTTTTGAATGTTGGTTAATTCCCAAAGAACGAACAACTTTTTGAATTTGTTGTGGTGAATTCATGAGTTGGTATTGCTCTTTTTGATGTCTAAAATCATTGATATCAACACGTAAAGCAGTTGGGATATGCCCTTGTTTATATGTTTGGCTATCGGTGGTATCTAAAAGAATAATTTTCTCTTTGTTCATGGCTTGACGGAGTTCATCAGGTGTGATAAACGCAGAAGATGCAAAAAGGAAGGCTGAAGAAAAGAGAAGTGTAAGAAAGAGTTTCATGAGTTTTCCTAATAATTGATTAGGTAAATTATATCTAAATTAAGATAATGGAAATAGTGGTGAAGAGATCACCACTATGATTAATTTAAAAGCTCATCCACATAAGAGATAGCAGAAAGTGCAGCGACTGCACCATCTCCAGCAGCACTCACGACTTGTTTTGGAGCATCTTGACGCATATCGCCTGTTGCAAAAAGTCCTGCCGTTGAAGTTGCCATTTTTAAATCTACTTTGACTTGTCCAAGTGTATTCATCTCACATAAAAAGTTACCATCTTCTTGTATAAGGGTTTGGTTATTAATATCATTCCCAACAAATGTAAAAACACCAGGTACTACAATGTCTCGCATTTCACCTGCTTTGTTTTTCACACGAAGACCAGTAACTCCCATATTATCCCCATAGACTTCATCAGGGGAAGCGTTTAAAACGAGTTCAATATTTTGCGTATTTTCGACACGTTTTATGGTGTTTGGAGCAGAACGAAAAGTGTCACGACGGTGAATAAGATAAACTTTAGAACAGATTTTTGCTAAGTAAAGTGCCTCTTCAAGGGCTGTATCGCCTCCACCTATCACTGCAACTTCTTTACCTTTATAGAAAAAACCATCACAAGTTGCACAGGTACTCACACCTCTACCCAAAAATTCAGCTTCACCGCTAAAGCCAACACGACGAGGAGAAGACCCCGTACCTATGATAACACTATGTGCTTCTTCAGTTGAGCCATCCTCTTTATGAATGGTAAAAATATCGCCCGATTTACTCACACGAGTGATGTTTACCATCTCATGTTTGAGTCCAAATCTTTGACACTGCTCAGGCCATGGATTCATCAGTTCCATCCCTGTGATTTCACCTGTCACACCCGGATAATTTTCAATCTCCGAAGAGTTCATAATCTGCCCACCAGGCATCCCTTTTTCAAACATTGTTACATTTTCTAAACCACCACGAGTTGTATAGAGTCCTGCTGTAAGTCCTGCAGGACCTCCACCGATAATTGCACAGTCTAATATTGCCATTGTATTTCCTTTATAATGAATTTATATTTTTTGCTAATTCTTTGAGATTGTCTAATTTTCTAATCATACTATCTTGTTTATAAAGTGTATCTTTAGTTCTTTTTATAATAAAAATAGATGGAGAATTATATATGTTAAATCTCTGAATAAAGTTAAGAGATGTTCTTGTTCCACTTCTTAAAAAAGTGGTGCTTTTTGTGTTTTTACGGACCTTGTTATAGTAATCAATCGCTAAGATTGGAAGTTTGAGTTGTGTTTTTGCAAGGAGTTGCATCGTATCTGCTTCACGAGAAGAGTAAAAAACAACAATGTATTTATCTGCTTTTGGTGTAAAGAGGTCACTTTTTTCATAAAAAGTCCAATCTTTAAAGTTGATAAACTTGTATTCTGAAAACTTGTAGTTGAAGTATGCAAAGGCAGCAGCAATCATCGCCGCACCAAAAAAAGAGGCTAAAATGGTCGAAAGCGATAAGAAGCTTTTGCCTCTTTGCTTTGCCATTTTAGATGTAAACTTACGCTAAAAGAGCGTCTATTTTAGAAGCTAATGCCGCTTTACTTTGCGCACCAACGATTTGGTCTACCATTTCACCATTTTTGAAGAACATGATAGTTGGGATAGAACGAATTCCAAATTTTACAGCAATTTCTTGCTCTTCATCTGTGTTTACTTTACAAATGTTTGCTTTTCCATCGTAATCTTCTGCTAATTCTTCGATTACAGGAGCGATCATACGACAAGGTCCACACCATGGAGCCCAAAAGTCTACAAGAGATACACCCTCAGCAAGAGTTGCTTCAAAATTTGCACCAGTTAATTCTGTGTATTTAGCCATTAATAAATCCTTTATTACTTATGTTTTGTGGTATTATACAAAGCAAATGATTAAATGTAACTTTAAAGTTCTATAAGAGTGAAAAGTCCAAAGAAAAATCCAAGTGAACCATAGAGAATGAGTTTGTTAAAATACTTGCCTGCAAAGGAGTAAAACATATCTTCAAGTTCTTTAGGGTGCATTTCGTTTATCTCTTTTGTAATGACCTTCTTAAAATCAACAGCATTTATCAATTCTGCGATATTGCTCTGGATACTCTCAAATGCAGCATCGATGATGATTTGTAAGCTATGGTCTTTGAGCTTCGTGTCAAGCATTGCATTGATATGCTCTAAAAATTTTGTAAAAAACGGTACTAAAACTGTACGAAGTGCTTCTTTGTCTTGTATAACCTCTTTTAAAAAGTGTTTTAAATCTTTTTGCAGTACTTTTGTATCTAAAAACTCTTCTTCTATGAAAACACCCATAAAGGAACCGACTAACTTGTTGAGTGCTTCTTCTAAAGCAGGAGAGGCTCGTAAATTGTCTTGCAGAAAAGCAAACTCTTGTAAAAGCATCTCTTTATCAACATCTTTGAGCAGAGATTTGATTTTGACATGATTTAAAATATCTGGAAGTATGGTCTCAATGATAAGGGTGTTGAATGTTGCAAAGATGGCTTGTTTTTCAGTAGAAATATTTTTGAAAAATGCTTGTAAAATGTGTTGGATTGGTACTTGAAAAAGTGTATAAATATCGAGTAAACTTTTTATATGGAAAAGCTCTAAGATGTCTACGAGTTTGAGAGTAAAAAAATGTTCTATAAAAATATACATACTTTTTTGTAAAGCAGTATTGAAATTTGTACTTGAAAGAATAGTACTGATGAGGTCATCTACTTTTTTTTGCTTAATAATGTTGTCTTGATAGCCTAGATTTACAATCTTTGTATTTAAAAATGTTTTGATGATACGATTTATCTCTTCAAGTTTTTCTTCTATAAAATGGGGGACTTTTTCATCTAAAATAATGTCAATCGTCTTATCTATGTCGCGTTTAACAACCCACCCAGCACCAAAAGGAACTTTTTTCAAAATCTCTTTACGAATGACTTTTTTGTTCTCTCTGAGAGTAGGTAAAACAACTTCTTCTATGATACGGTTGAGATTGCGTTCTATAATCTCAGGAAGCATCCCGTTTATCATATCGGAAAGCTGTGTATGTTTACCAAATTCCCCTTTTGTAAAAAAGTTTAAAAGTTCATTGATACTGCCATGACCGTAGAAGAGATTGATTAATGCTATGTTTGCGTGTTTTCCTAAAGATGCCTTTATCTCTGTGCCTAAAATTTCATTGAGGCTGTTTGTTTGGAGAAAGGATTGAAAATTTGGTTCAAGCTGTATGAGAACTTTTTGAAGTTGTTCCTCTTTGGAAAGTATAGAGAGTAAATCATCAAATTTTGCATCTCTTAGATATATAAACTCTTTTTCAATATCGGTACTTAAAAATCGGAGTGACTGCTCTTGGTTTACAAAATACTCAAACTGCTCATATAAAAATGTACTCAAATCAACTTGCATCGCTTTATTTACGAGGAATCTTGTAAAGAATGTTTTGTACTCGGAACGCTTGTCATAGTAGCTCCTTGTAAGAGTAAAAACTTTTTGGGCAATCATCGTCTCATTTTTTTCAAGAAAAGTAAAAAGCAGACTGACTGCCTTGTTAGAAATATCAGATGTATTGGAGTTTTGGTGAAGGAGTTTATCTACAATCGCATAATTGTCCTCAGAGAGTTGCTTCGTGATAAATGCTTTGAGGGACTTGCTGTTGTTGGTAAAAAAGTCTTCGATTGAAGTACCATTGAGCATAAATTCATCCACAAAATCAGACATCTTGAGTGCCATTTTTGCTTTGTTTGCAGGTAAAACACCTTGGGAAAGCGGTATCTTAAACTTGCCAATTTTGAGAGGGGTATAGGGTTGAAAAAGCATTTTAATGGCAAGATAATTTGTCGCAACACCCACAAGACCATAGAGGATAGGATTTGCATAGGCACTTAAAGAAACAGCCCCGATTCCCGCTCCTGTAATCCCTCCTAAAAATGCACCAAAGTAGTTAATGGGCTTGAGTTCTTCACCCATAAACTCTTCGACCATATCTTTAATCTGTGAAGGTGGGAGTTTTGTAAGCTCATTTTTTACCGCTTCACTAACATTACCGCGTAAAATATCTTCGATGTTTTCTACAATCACTTTGATGAGGAGCTGTTCAACTGCTTCATAAAGCTCTTCACTTTGGAGTTGTATAATGACATCTTTGATGGATTTTGTTGCGATAAAATCATTGATATATGTCTCATAATCGATGTTGACGTCTGTCATTTGGATGGTGTTATGGATAGGCTTTTGAAGAATCGTATCTGCACTACGAAGGAGGGTGTCTAAGAGTGTCGATTCATCGATAAGCTTGAGTATTTGGTGTGTGATTGTATCAAGCCGTGAACCGAGTATCTCATGTATGGTTTTTTCTTTGAGTTGCATGATATGGCTTCGTGTTTCGTTTGCGATGAGTTTTTGAAGATTGGGTGAATAAAGATAATTACTTTTGACTTTTTGTATAGCAGTGGGAATAAGCTTGTTTTGTATGAGATTTATATCGATTTTTGTGTACTCTTTTAGCTGTTTTTCTAAGGCAACATCGACAAGTTTGAAGTTTTTATCTGTTTGGAGTTTGTTGAGGTTATCCATGATAAGTTCTGTGATTTTCTCTGCTGTGATAATCTTTTTTTCTGAGACAAAAGTATAGAGTTCTCCTATGGATTTGTTTTCCAAAATTTCAAGTAGTTGCTTGATGATTTCTTCTTGTGCCATCTCTTGATTTTCATGCATAAAAGATTTTACTTGCTCTAAGACACCAAAATCTTGTACAATGTTCGTATAAAATATAGAAACAAATTTCTGTTTTAGGGGTGCAAAAATCCCATCACTTAAAGCATCATCGATGGAAGTGTTGATGAGAAGTTCTAACTCTTTTTCGTTGCTATCTATAAATGTGATGATTTGTTCAATGAGATGGGGTAATTCTGTTTGAATAAAGCGTTTTAATGCCGTAGTAATATCTTCATTCAGAAAATCGAGCAGAGAAGATTCTACTGTTTTAATGTTTTCTAAAATAGCATACACACTTTCGTTGATGGCATTTTTCCCTGCATCTGTAAGGGCGATAGCTATAAATGTATCAAGGATTTTTTTGATACTTTGCTCTTTATGTGTAAAAAGTTGTTTGAGATATATATCTTCGAGTGCTTCTTTCATAACACCTAACAGTTCTTCTAGCTTGACATCATGAAACAATTTTTTCAGAGTTTCATCGATGTTTGTGTCAAACTTCTTGAATTTTAGGGTAAAAATAATATCTTTCACATTCTTTAAAAGCTGTTCTAAGAGTTCTTCAGTGATGAGGTTTTCTACTCTGAAAAGCTTGAACAGAGGAAGCAATATATCTAAATATATTTGCTTCTCCTTCACCACTGTTTTTGTAACACTTTGTGTAATCTGTAGTAGTTGTGGACGTGAGACTACTTCTTTGAAAGGTCTTGCAGAGAGTTGTTGTTTTATAGCTTTTCGTTCTTTTTCATAGCGGTTTAAAAAGTGCAAGAGATTGTCACGTGTGGCATAAATACCTTCAATGGCTTGTAAGTCACGAGAATGGTTTAAGAGTGATTGTGTAAACATATCTCTGACAAGGGTTTGGATATACTCTCCAAACTCGTGGGATTGGAACTCATCGGCAAGAGTGGTATGGTTGATGAGGTCTTTTTCTATGAGAGCGGAGATATTTTCGACAAACTCCTCATGTGTATCTTCAATCATTCCTCCAAAACGACCAAAATACTTTTTAAAAAGCATTTTTATGGCGATGTTGTTTGTGATATAACCAGTCCCTGCACCTGTGAGTGTGTTTATAAGTAGTTGTGTAAGCATAGTGAGATTTTAGCTCAAATATGTTTTAATTCCAGTACAATTTAAGAAAAAGAGTGAAAAATGAAACTAAAAATTACAAAAGGTAAGATTGATGTCCGTCCTCCTGTGGTGAAACCTCACCCTGGATTTTTTTATGAAGTCGGTGAAGCGCGTTTTAGAAAGCTTGTTTTTGACCATTATGAGTCTATTAGAGAGAGTGATATTGCATTTCTTTTTCCTGTTTTTGATGATGATGATTTTGCAGAAGCACAAAAACATGCAGCAGATTTTTTGATAGAGATTTCAGGGGGTCCTGATTATTTTACACAAACACGCGGTGAACATCAAATGGTAGGTCGTCATGCACCTTTTCGGATTGATGAAGATGCACGTAAAAGTTGGTTGCAACTTTATATACCATTGTTGATGGAGTTAGTAGATGAGGGGATAAGTGAAGAGTATATACAATCTTTTTGGGATTATCTTGACATACATTCTATGTGGATGGTCAATACAAAAAATCCAAAATCCTGTAGTGTGAAAATCTCTTAAAACTCTATCATGTGTCGCTTGCGTTTGACAAAGTAAGCACACTCTCTATAGCCGACATCTTTTGCAATCTTGATGATTTCCTTACTAAAAAGAGCGACTTGTTCGGGTTTATGGGCATCTGAAGCAAATGTTATAGGGATGTTGAGTGAAAAGGCTTGTTGAAGTAATGGAATCGAAGGGTAGGCTTCCTCGACATCTTTACGCAATCCTGCAACATTGAGTTCTAAGACCATATTTGCATTTTTAATGGCTTCAAGGGCTTTTTTTGCCATGGTATTTATGTTGCCTTGAGGGAGAAACTTAAACACTTTGATGAGGTCTAAATGCCCTACAATATCAAAAAGTTTTGTGTTTGCCATCTCCTCGATGGTATCAAAATATTTTTGCCAAACTGCATCTATATTTTGCTTTTTCCATTCACCGATAAACTCAGGATTATCAAAGCCCCAACCCTCTAAAAAATGCACAGAACCGATGAGGTAGTCCACATCTGCATTTAAAACTCTTTTATCCATGTGATTGGGGAGATAATCGACCTCGTAGCCGAGTAAAATGCTAATGTCATCTTTGTACTTTTTTTGTGCAGCTAAAACATCATCTTCGTATACTTGCATTTGTGTAAACTGCATTCGATATTTTGGGTCAAAATCCATAGGGGCATGGTCAGAAAAACCAAAGTATTGTGTCCCATTTTTTATAGCACTTTCTATGTACTCAGACATTTCCCCTTCGGCATGATTACAAAGTGGTGTATGGTTGTGTAAATCTACGAGCATTTATTCTTCCATTTATTTTATTTATGCTATTATAGTGCTAATTAATAAATTTTACCCAAGTTTGATGGAGATTTTACATGACACAAGAAGAACTAGATGCTCTAATGAGTGGTGCAACTGATGATATTGATGCATTGGATGATGAAGTTTTAGAAGAAGAGACAGACACTTTAGCAGACGATTTAGCGGCAGCTGGTGTTGCATCAGAGGAAAAATCAGCTAAGGATGTCCCTGAAGGTTACTCTGATGAGACAGCAGGTCAATGGCCTCTTCCTGCGACTGATGAGAACAAGATGGTACACCAACTTGATGATGTAACTAAAGAGAGTGAAGAAAAAGCGACGGAGATTTTTGACATCATTGAAACTATTAGTGGTGACTTGATGGATAAAGAGGAAAATCTTAATGCTATTACTGATATCTTAAACTCCAATAAAGAGCTTTTTACAACACTTAACGAAAAGTTCCCTGATGTCGAAGCTTTTAAAACACAACTTGAAAAAAATGAAGATGCTTTGGCACAAGTAGATGACATTACTGAAGTTTTACAAAATAGTGGCGATTCTATCATGAGTGTTATGGATATTATGCAGTATCAAGATATTCACCGTCAAAAGATTGAACGTGTTATCAATGTGATGCGTGCTCTTTCTAAGTATATGAACACACTCTTTGAAGGAAAAATTGATGATGAAAAACGTGTTGCTTCTGCACAACATATAGTAGGCGACACACACAATGATGTAGCCTCTACTGATGATATTGAAGCACTCCTCGAACAGTTTGGACAGTAATGAAAAAAGTTGAATTACTCTCTCCTGCAGGAACATTAGAAAAACTTAAAATTGCATTTGACTTTGGTGCAGATGCCGTCTATGGTGGTGTTTCACACTTCTCACTTCGTATTCGCTCTGGAAAAGAGTTTAGTTTTGAAGATTTTGAAGAGGGAATCAAGTATGCCCATGCAAGAGGAAAAAAAGTGTATGCGACTATCAATGGCTTTCCTTTTAACTCCCAACTCTCGCTTTTAAAAAAGCATATTGTGAAGATGGGTGAACTCAAACCCGATGCTTTCATCGTAGCAACACCAGGGGTTTTAAAACTGTGTCATGATTTAGTGCCTGATATGCCTTTACATCTTTCTACTCAAGCGAATGTTATGAATGTCTTAGATGCTCAAATTTATCATGAAATGGGAGCGACTCGTATCATTACAGCTCGTGAAATCTCTCTTAAAGACCTCAAAGCCATCCGTGCAGAATTGCCTGATTTGGAACTGGAAGTTTTTGTGCATGGGAGTATGTGTTTTGCTTATAGTGGAAGATGTCTCATCTCTACACTTCAGAGTGGACGTGTTCCAAACCGTGGTTCGTGTGCCAATGATTGTCGTTTTGAGTATGAGATGTATGCTGCTAACCCTGAGACAGGAACACTCTTTAAGCTTGAAGAAGAACCAGGTGTTGGAACTTACATTATGAATTCTAAAGACCTCAATTTAGCCTCACATATGCAAGAGATACTTGATAGTGGTGCGGTAGATAGTGTAAAGATAGAAGGGCGTACAAAAACAGCTTACTATGCAGCTACAACGGCAAAAGCTTACAGAATGGCGATTGATGATTACTATGCGGGTGCATATAATGAAACCAAATACCAATATGAACTCCAATCACTTCAAAATCGTGGCTATACAGATGCTTATCTTGTTTCACGTCCCTTTGAAAAGCACGATACACAAAGCTTGGATTTTAGTATGCAACTCGGCACCCATCAAGTAAGTGGTGTGGTAAATGAAGCAGGGACACATTTTTTATGTAAGTTTAAAACTGAACCAAACGATGAACTTGAAGTTGTCTTTCCTTTAGGAAGTGAGGTTGCTCAAGTTGATAATGAGATTGGAACTACATATGAAAGAGATGGAAGATTTTATCTCAAGTTTAAAGAACTTAAAACTGAAAAAGGAAAGGTTTATGAGGCTATTCACAGTGGCAATACAAATGAGATAGTATTACCAACAAACTTCCCCTCATTTACATTTTTTAGAGTGCCTTCCAACCTAGAAATGGGGACAAATCCAAACTAATAATGTATAATTTTAAAAAAATAAAGGAAAAAAATAGATGAAATTTGTATCTATAATAATTGGTAGTAAAAGTGATTATGAGGTAATGAAGTCGTGTTCTGATACTTTGGAGAGTTTTGGTGTGAGTTATGAGTTGATTATCTCTTCGGCACACCGTTCTCCTGAGAGAACGAAAGAGTATATAGTAGAAGCAGAGAAAAAAGGGGCGCAAGTTTTTATAGCAGCAGCTGGAATGGCAGCACACTTAGCGGGTGTTTTATCTTCTAAAACTATTAAACCGATTATTGGGGTACCGATGTCAGCTTCTGCTTTAAGCGGTATAGATGCACTCCTTTCAACAGTTCAAATGCCAGCTGGAATGCCAGTTGCTACAGTAGCTATAGGAAAAGCAGGTGCTATCAATTCGGCTTATTTGGCTATGCAAATAATGGCACTTGATAATGAAGAATTAAGTATAAAACTCAAAGAAGACCGTATAGCAAAAGCGAAAAAAGTTGAAATGGATTCTTTAGAGATAGAGACTATCATAGAGTAAAATTGAGGAGTTTGCATGGAGTGGTTAAATGATGATGAGTACTGTAAGCTAACAGGTTTGCACATGTCTGTGATTGATGAGATGGTAGAGAGTGGGAAGCTCAATGTTAAAGTAGAAGATGGTGTGCGTTTGATTGACTCTTCTACGGGAGCAAGAGAAGTAATAGTTCCTGAGAAACTCAAAGAACTCTCCCAAAGAAACACTCAAGAGATGCTTGTCCAACCAGAATTTGTAGAAAAAACGATAGGGACTATCATCAATCTTCATGAAAAAGTACTCGATGCAAAAGATGAGACGATAGAAGCTGTAAAAGTGGAAAATACATTTTTACGTGAAGCCCTTAACTCTTTGCAAGAACTCTACGATGAAGATAGAAAAACCATCCATACCCTCCAAGAACAGCTTAAACTCTCTCAGCAAGAGGTCGAATTTATGCGCCGTAAATATAAACTGATGTGGAACAAGGCGATAGATGAACACACAAACTAAATCATGTTTATAGATGAAGCTTGTGTTTCGTGCATTGTAAATCAAAGCACAAAAGTTGCAAATGCTTTAGGGGCAGATGCTTCCTTAGAGCAAAAACTCTACTCGCATGTAGAAGGACTCAGTCAAACTTTTTCTTATAAAAAATCTCCTCCAGAAATAGCAGCAGATGTGTATGAAGATATGGCGATGATTGCGAAGAGTGTAGACCTTTATGAAGCGGTAAAAAAAGCTTCCACAAAAAAAGCAGCTTCTTTCATCCCTTCATTAGAAAAAAAGCTTAAAAAATCTTCTAACAAACTCTTAACAGCTACTAAAATAGCAGTTGCAGGTAATGTGATTGATTTGGCGGCTGCTGTGGAGTTTGACTTAGAAGAGGAGCTTGAAAAGATTTTTGAGACAGCGTTTGCAGAGGATGACTTTGAAAAATTTGCTTTGAAATTAGCAAGTGCTAAGAGTCTCTTGGTTCTAGGTGATAATGTAGGCGAGCATATTTTTGATTATCTCTTCATTGAGACAGTGCAAGCATTGTATCCGCAGATAGAAGTTTCTTACATGGTACGGGGTAATCCCATCATCAATGATGTGACAATGAAAGAAGCTAAAGAAGCAGGCTTTGATAGGCTGTGTCAGCTTGTAGATAGTGGGGTAAATACCCCTGGATTTACTTATGATAGAGCCAATGAGGTATCGCAAAAACTTTTCGATAGTGCTGATTTAGTTGTAAGTAAGGGAATGGGGAATTATGAGTGTTTAACTCCTTCGCATAGAAGAGATATAACATTTTTACTCAAAGTAAAGTGTGGCGTTGTTGCCAACTCTTTAAACAAAAATATAGGAGATATTATATGCAAAATGGTGTAAAATTTTTAAGTAGCATTGCGTTTAAATACTAAAAAAGTCAAATAAGCTATAATTGCACACTTATAAAAACAAAGGCGATAAAAATGATAACTTTTAGCGAAATGCTACTAAAATTACAAGAATTTTGGATGAAAGAGGGGTGCAATATTGTGCAGCCTTATGACATCCCCGCAGGTGCAGGGACTTTTCATCCTGCTACTTTTTTACGCTCTTTAGACTCAACACCTTGGGCAACAGCTTACGTGGCGCCTTCTCGTCGTCCGACAGATGGTCGCTATGGTGAAAACCCAAATCGTCTTGGCTCTTACTATCAGTTTCAAGCGATTATCAAACCGAGTCCTGATAACATTCAAGAGCTTTATCTTAAATCTTTAGAGTATTTAGGTCTTGAGGTGAAAAATCATGATATTCGTTTTATCGAAGATAACTGGGAATCTCCAACTTTAGGGGCGTGGGGACTTGGTTGGGAAGTATGGCTCAATGGTATGGAAGTGACACAGTTTACTTACTTTCAACAAGTTGGAGGGATAGAGTGTAACCCTGTAACAGCAGAGATTACCTATGGAACAGAGCGACTTGCAATGTACTTGCAAGGGGTAGATACTGTGTTTGATATTGTTTGGAATGAAGATAAGCAGGGTAATAAAACATACTATAGAGATGTGCATAAAGAGAGTGAAATCGAGTTTTCTAAGTACAACTTTGAAGTAGCAGATACAGAAATGCTCTTTGCAGAGTTTGAAGCGAAGAGTGAGGAGTGTTTAAAAACACTTGAAGCGGGACTTCCTTTGCCTGCCTATGATTTGTGTATGATGGTTTCTAATGTATTTAATGTTCTAGATGCACGAAAAGCTATCTCGCAAACAGAACGTCAAAACTATATGCTCAAAATCCGTGAACTCTCCAAAGGGTGTGCCGAACTTTACAAAGCACAAGAGCCAGAGCGTTTACAACGAGTACAAGCCTAAGGCCAAGAATGTGAAACTTAGCAAAGAGCAAGCAACAAAATTTCAAAAGCTTGGCATTCACACTTTTTGTGAACTTGCTCTTTGTATTCCTTCTTCTTACGAAGATTATAGACTTCAAGAGAAAATCATCCCCCACCAAAACCAACTCATAGATGCGACAGTCGAATCTCTCTTTCGAGGTCCCAATAGTATTCAAATAACTTTTTTTGCACATAATTTTGGACATAATGTGACAGGTGTACTTTTTCGTCCCAAACCTTATATGATGCACCAATACAGTGTGGGCAGTCGAGATTACTATTTTGGTATGATAGAGTGTAAGATGGGTTCGTGTAGTATGAGTATGCCCAAAAAAATCACTACAATAGGTGCCATTACACCAAAATATAAGTGCAGACTCCGAAGTGATGTCATGCTTCGGTTTGTACAGAAAAATCTGACTGTAGATGTTTTAATGCAGGAGGGATTGAGTGAAAAAATAGCCGAGGAGTTACTTACTTTCCACTTTCCAAATGAAGAGATAAAAGATTTGAAAGCACTTCCTGAAAAAAGTCTCTATGCTTTAAAATATACAGAACTTTTTCTCTATATGAAACAACTCTCAGAAAAACGGCGATATTTTGAGCCTATCAAGTCTTTAAAAAAAACATATACTGCTTGGTTTTCAACACTGCCCTTTACTCTGACAAAAGAGCAGATAAATGCAATCGATGATATTAAAAGTGATTTTGCAAAAGAGGTGGCAGCTAAAAGAATGGTAGTGGGTGATGTCGGGAGTGGGAAAACGATGGTTATTTTAGCAGCTGCGTTTATGATGGCAAAACATCGCTCCGTTTTGATGGCACCGACTACTATTTTGGCAAATCAACTTTTTGAAGAAGCAGAAAAATTTTTGCCCAATCTTCATGTTATTTTAGTGACAAACAAAACGAAAAAAATTGATTTGAGTGGATATGATTTTATCATAGGAACACATGCTTTACTCTATAGAGAGTTACCACAAGTTGCATTGGTAATGGTCGATGAACAGCACCGTTTTGGAACACAACAGCGAAATATGTTAGAAAAATTGGTAAGTGAAGGAAAGAAAAAACCACACTACCTACAGTTTTCAGCCACTCCTATCCCACGAACACAAGCGATGATAGAGACAGCACATATAGATGTAAGTCTCATTACTTCCACACCCTTTACAAAAGATATTACAAGTAGTGTCATTCATAAAGATGATTTCAAAGAGTTACTCACACATATGAAGCGTGAGATAGCAAAGCAAAATCAAGTACTGATAGTTTATCCTTTAGTCGAGCAGAGTGAAGCCATAGCTTACCAAAGTATAGATGAGGCACGAGGATACTGGGAAAAGAACTTTGAAAATGTCTTTGTAACGCATGGGAAAGATAAAGACAAAGAACAAGTTTTGTTGGATTTTCGGGAAAAAGGGAGTCTTTTAATAGCGACGACAGTAGTAGAAGTAGGTATCTCTTTACCTCGACTTACTACTGTAGTCATTGTAGGAGCGGAGCGACTCGGACTCTCAACTTTGCATCAACTCCGAGGTCGAGTGAGTCGTACAGGCTTAAAGGGCTACTGTTATCTCTATACAAATCAAGAAAAATTACAAAGACTTGAGGCTTTTGTCAAAACAACAAGTGGTTTTGACATAGCAAATTTGGACTTGAAGTTTAGAAAAAGTGGAGATTTACTCAAAGGAGTAAATCAAAGTGGTTCTCAGTTCCAATGGGTAGATTTAGCAGAAGATGCAAGTGTTGTAGAAGAGGTTAAAGCTAATCTTGAATAAAGGCGATTAATTCTCTTCTTGACTATATTATCATATTGTGATAACATGTACATATGATAAAATCTTTTAAATGTAAAAATACAAAGCAACTGTTTGATGGAAAATATCAAAAAAAGTTTTCTCAAGCAGTTAATAAAATAGGCAAAAGAAAGCTAGATATGTTAGAAGCTTCATTTGATTGGGAAGACTTAAAAACTCCACCATCCAATAGATTTGAACATTTACAAGGTAATTTGAAAGGTTTTTGTAGCATTAGAATTAATGACCAATTTAGAGTAATATTTAAATTTGAAAATTCAAATGCTTATGATGTATATATCAGCGATTATCATTAATAAGGACAAAAAATGACAGTAATGAGACCAAGTACACATCCCGGAATTATATTGAAAGAAGAATTTACAATACCCTTAAAATTAACACAAGCACAACTTTCAAAAGACTTAAAAGTCGGTATCAAAACACTTAGTGAATTGTATAATGAGAAAAGGGGTATCAGCCCTCTTATGGCATTAAAACTAGCAGAGTATTTTGGAACAACACCACAGTTTTGGCTCAATTTACAAAATGCTTATGATTTATATAAAACATATGAACAAGAGAAAGAGACTCTTGAAACAATTAATCATGTAGCTGCTTGAGTATGAAAAATTCAGCGGAGCTAAAAGCTAATCTTTAAATTTTAAGCAGAGTGTTAGTATATGTATATTAATATACATATAAAGGAGAGAGTATGATAGTAGCAGTAAATGAAATAGCAAAACATCCAAAGCTTATCAGTGATATTAATGAAGTAGTGTATGTGCAAGATAAAAGAAAAAAAGAACTAAAAAGTATTGTGATTCCTGCAAGTTATGAACCATATCTACATGATGCACTCAAAGAAATAGAGTATCAAATGTGGCTCAAACGTAATGAAGGATTACTTCAAAACAAACATCCTGAAATTCTTGAAAATGTTCTAGATGATATAGGAGATAAGATATGATACAACAAGGTGAAGTGTATCTTGTACATTTTGCAAAAAAATATAAGAGTGAATTTGGTAAAGTAAGACCTGCTGTTATTTTACAGAACAATTTTCTCAATCGTGCGCTTCATGATACTAATTACCAATCTGTTCTTGTAGTTCCTCTCTCAACTAAAGATGAACAGACAGATTATAAAATTGAAATTACACCAAGAGATAATCTCAAAGAGAGAAGTTTTATCGTTGCAAATTGGCTTTGTACACTTGATATAGAAAGAATACAGTTAGACAAAGGTGTGATTACAAAACTTTCATCTTATGAGTTAGAACAATTAAAAGCAAAAATTTGTGATTTGATGTAAGATTTTACTCCTCATCCCAAAGCTCGAGTTCTCCTTCGTGAGCATGGGTATCAGCATACTCTGATTGCTCAGCCAATATTGTGTCAAGGAGTGTGAAAAGTTTGGATGATGCTGCTTCCGTTTTTCTTTTGTTCGCGACAATTTTTTCTTTGCTAGAAAGCACATCAGAAGTTTTGAGTATTTCAAAATTTTGAAGTATCCCTTCATGAACGATTTTATGTTGTGGCTCAATTTGTTGAAAACTTGGGGCATGTGCAAACTCTGACATTCCTTCACCATCGTACCATTTTCCAAAACGGCAGTTATGGTGGTCTGTAAATTGTTTAAATTCTTCTTTCTCCAAATGCTCATCAGCATCGGCTTTAAAGAGAATATGGTCAATTTTGGAAAGGATGATAAAGTTTTTGTTTTTCATAAAACGGCTTGAACTCAGTACCTCTTCAGATGTTCTAGTAAATTGTGCTAAAGATTCAGAGAGGGTATGGACACTTTCAATCGATTCAGAAGCAATGGTATTGAGTGTTTCTGAACTTTCTAACATAGTTCCTGATTCTTGTTGGAGTGTGGAGATAGAGATAGTTATCTCACTGGTTGCTTTTTGCGTACGTTCTGCAAGTTTACGCACTTCATCTGCTACCACAGCAAAACCACGCCCATGCTCTCCTGCACGTGCTGCTTCTATGGCAGCATTGAGTGCAAGTAAGTTCGTTTGGTCAGCGATGTCTTTGATGAGATCGACAACAGAGTTGATTTCAGAAGTTCTTTGCGTCAGACTACTCACAGACTCTTCATTTTGTGCAATAATCTCTGAGAGTTTATCAAAGTTTTGATTCATTTCTTCAACGACTGCATTGTTTGAGCGAGAGAGTGAAGCGGTTTCTTGAGACTGTATAGCAAGGTTTGAGAGGGTATCATTTGTTTCAACAAGCTGATGTTGCACAGCTTGGAAGCTTTTTGTAAGGTTGTCTCCAATTTTAGAAAAGTCAGTAAAGAAATTTTTCTTTGCCTGCTCTTTGTACTCGAGTTGCATTGCTTCAATACTTTCATTGATAAGGTCTCCCGTCTTTTTAAAAGTATCGTTGAGTCCTAGGGTGTTTATTTTTCTAAAATACTTCTGCTTCGCTGCATACTCTATGGAAGTGTTTATCTCACGAAGTAGGAGTTCTAACTGGTCAAAAAGGTCGTTGAGGTTCCAGCCTAGCCATTCGAGCTCACCCCCGCCTTGTGCATTAATGTTTCTTTGTTCAAAATTACCATCAAGTGCAGCAGTCTTTAAAAGTCGGGATGTTTTGTCTATACTTTTTCTCGTAATATTTATCTGACGAAACATAAAAATGGCGACAATGATATTAAGGATATTGAAAATTAGATGTTCTACAGAAAACTCAAAAAAAATCGAATCTACAAGCAGTACAGTGAGTACAAGTCCAATCTGGAGATAGTTTGCATAGTGAAGTTTAGAAAGAGAGGATAAATTCGTCATATTGCATGCCTTTTTCTTGAAGTAAGTTTTTAAGTATTTTTTCACTTGCTTGCATTCCACCAACTTTCTCTGCTTGGAGAAGCTGTTTGTAGAGCGGTTCGATGATGGCGAGTGCTTCAGCCGTCGGTAGCCTTCTTGCTGAGTGGTATCCTATGGGCTTGTTGATAGAGTAGTCTATCGAAGGTGTTACATTTGCCATAACCCAGTAAAAAGAGCCATCTTTACAAAGATTTTTGACATAAGCATGAATTTCGAGTCCATTTTGAAGGTACTCCCAAAGATACTTAAAGATTATCTTTGGCATATCTGGATGACGAATGATATTGTGCGGTTGTCCAATGAGTTCTGCTTCTTCTAATCCTACTATCTTTACAAAAGCACGGTTAGCATAAGTAATGATACCTTTGAGGTCTGTTTTAGTCACAAGAATGGTATCTTTTGTAAACTTAATTTCATGGTTTGTTGGCTTTACAGTCATCTATTTTCACTTTATTTAGTATTTATTATAATTCTAGCATAAAAAATTAAATTTTTGCACTTTTATAGAGCCAAATGTAACCAATAAATCCGGCTAATAAAGAGGCAGTTAAAACACCAATCTTCGCTTGAAAAATAAGCGAATCTTGACCTGCAAATGCAAGGTCAGCGACAAAGATACTCATTGTAAAACCGATACCTCCTAAAAAGGCAACACCAAAGAGTTGGCTTATACTACTTTCCTTTGGAAGTTTCGCGATGCCAAGTTTGATAGCAAGCAAAGCAACACCCCCTATGCCTAAAACTTTTCCAAAAACAAGACCAAAAATGATACCCAAAGAAATAGGTTGTGTAATGGTTGTGCTAATGCTTGAAAAATCTATGCTAATCCCTGCATTTGCAAGGGCAAAAAGAGGGATAATTACAAGTGAAACAGGTAAATGTAAGTCATGCTCAAGTCGTGCAGAAGGAGAAGTGACGGCATCTGTTTTGTCTTTAATGTTCAGTAAAATTGCCTTTTGTTCTTCATGCATGGTATGGTCGGTGGCTACGGGATAGTTATCGTACTCATTGAGTAAGTTTCTGATGTGTTTAGTGAAATCTACTGGAGCAAGTTTTGGTTTTGAGGGGATGGCTAAAGCTGCGATAACTCCTGCGATGGTTGCATGTACTCCTGATTCGAGCATAAAAAACCACATGAAAATTCCTACAAGAAAATAGGCTAATATAGAGTGAATCCCAAAACGGTTCATACTTATCATAAGAAGAAAAGCACCTCCTGCCAACGAGAGGGCTAAAAAGTGAATCTCTTGTGTATAAAAAACAGCGATGACAAGTACAGCCCCAAGGTCATCGACAATCGCTAATGCCACTAAAAAAGTCACAAGAGCAGGGGGTACACGTTTGCCTAAGAGTACAAGTGCGCTAATAGCAAACGCAATGTCTGTGGCCATCGGGATACCCCATCCATTAGCTCCTTCGCTACCATGGTTAATAGAAAAATAGATGAGTGCAGGGATAAGCATACCACCAACAGCAGAGAGTATAGGTAAAATGGCAACTTTGATGTCGGAAAGTTCTCCTACAAGCACTTCGCGTTTTATCTCTATGCCAACGATGAAGAAAAAGACAGCCATGAGTCCGTCATTAATCCAGTGATGTAGAGAGTGTGAGAGTTTCCATGAACCTACATTAAAATCTATGTTGACATGAAAAAGATGCTCATAAAAAGTATGCAAAGGTGAATTTGCCAAAATGAGTGCTATGAGAGTCATTACCATGAGGACCAATCCAGTGGTTGTTTGTGCATGGATAAAGTGTTCAAATGGTGTGGCAATACGGTTAAATGCTTTCTCCCATGGGGCATAGAGTTTCATTTCTTCTTCCTTAAAAGTATTTGTTTGGTTATTATAACTAAAAATGTGTATAATGTTTTTATGAATTTAGAAGAAATAAAAAGAAGAAAAATTTTACTTTTTGGAAAACCACGTGCTTTTTCACAAGCAGAGTTTGATGCACAACTTGCACATCATGCCATAGTACTTGTCACAGAGTATGCCGAAGATGTTGCTTATGTTGTTGATGGTCGAATGATGACGCCTTATGAACAGATAAAAAGTGATACACTCTATGAAGAGCAGGGGGTTAAGGCATTCTCTATAGATGTTTTAGAGCGAGAACTTGCAAAAAGTATCAATGAAAAAACACTTTTGATGAGTCTGAAGCTTTCACATGATAAAGAGCGACTCAAAAGCTTTTTACAAAACACAATGATTCCGGATACACTCTTTTTTCAGTTGATACAAATGTATGACTGGAAGGGTGAAGATTTTTTTGAAAATGATGCAAACCGTGATGTGAGTGCTGCCTTTATAGGACGCTTTTATGAAAACATAGAACGCAATCATAATGTTCAGTATGCTACAACAGGTTTTATGCATCTTGTTGCACAGGCAAAAACAAGTGAACTTTTAAATGCGATTGCTGCACTTGAACCACTCCAATTTCACCCCAAGATAAAAACAGCGATTGCCATGAATGTCTCTCTTGAAGCGAGTACACAAATGAAGTTTGCACAAAAAGGCGGAGAACAGATACTTGAAGCACTCTCTCTCAATAGTAATCTTGCAGAGCCTTTGATAGAACAATTTTTACTTGATGAGGGATTAAAATACAATGTGATTCGCTTTGTAAAACTGACGGAGAGACTTTTTGAAATGTTTGTTAGGGAGTATAAAGAAGTCGCACAAAACGAGAGTTTAACACTACAAATGCAAGAGGAACTTTTAGCAATGGAAGATAGAGAAGTAGAACTCTTTTTGGCACAAAATGAGAAAATAGCACTCTCAACAGTCGAAAAATTACTTCAAAATGCTGGAGAAGCATTAGCACTTCATGTCTATACCAATAGTGCAACACCGCAAAATATCCTCCAAGAAGCCTACAAAAATCCTGTTTATCATGAGGCACTTGCGAAAAATGAAAATACTCCTGTTGAGATTTTGTATCAACTCCAACTTGATGGACGCTATGAGCGATTTGTCAAAACAAATGCAGGTTTTGGAAAACATATACAAAGTGAAAATATAGGATGGTTAGTGTGAGAGCAAAAGATATAACAGCGAGTTTAAGTGCTTTAGTAGAGCAGAAAGTACCGACTTTTCTTTGGGGTGCGCCAGGGATAGGGAAGTCTTCTCTCGTGAAGCAGATTGCACATGAACGAGAGATAGGGTTTATCGACTTGCGTTTGGCATTGATGGATCCGACAGATTTGAAGGGTATTCCTTTTTATGATAAAGAGAGTCATACGGCTTTGTGGGCGCCTCCTGCCTTTTTACCCAAAGAAGGAGAAGGCATTCTCTTTTTAGATGAACTTAATGCTGCACCACCAAGTGTGCAATCTTCTGCATATCAGCTTATCCTCGACCGTAGAATTGGGGAGTATGTCTTACCTGAGGGGTGGGCGATTGTCGCCGCTGGAAATCGTGATGGAGATAGAGGTGTGACCTATAGAATGCCTGCTCCTTTAGCCAATAGGTTTGTGCATTTTGAGATGGAAGTGGATGTGGATGATTGGAGAGAATGGGCATATAAAAGTGGCTTAGATAGTCGCATCATTGCTTATATATCTTATAAAAATGAGCAACTTTTTACTTTTGATGCAAAGAGTAATGTGAAAAGTTTTGCAACACCAAGAAGTTGGGAATATGTTAATAATATTTTAAAAAGTTCTTTAGATACAGCACTTCTTTTAGATGTTTTAAGTGGTGCTGTGGGGAGTGAAACTGCTGTGAGTTTTGTAAGCTTTATAAAGGTAATGCACAAACTTCCCAGTATAGAAAATATTTTGCAAACAGGTGAAGGAGAGCAGAGTGATGAGGTAGATGTACTCTATGCTTTGAGTGCTGGTCTTGTAAGTGCTGTTTTACTGGATGAAAGTTGTTTAGACAATGTTTTGCACTATTCTTTAGCAATGAAGAGTGAATTTGCAGTGATGATAGTGCAAGATTTACAAAGAAATGGCATGACAATGGAAAACTCAGAAGTTTTTGAGCAGTGGGTAGAGCAGTTTGCGTATTTGCTGGTATGATATTGCATAGAGGAGAAAAAATGCTTACAGATATTAAAGAAATAATGAGACTGATGCAAGATTCAAATTATTTTGATGCATGGAGTCATGTACTTTTAGGGAGTGACGCAGTTGAGAACTGGCGTTTGTTACTTGAAGATTATGAAAATGATATGGCATATTTAGCACTTGCTGAACAACTCCATCTACATGATGTTCCTTATGTGATAGTGAGTGAATATATAGATGAATTTTTTCGATACTTTCAGGATGATGGGCAAAGGCATGCTATTAAAAATAAAATTGCCGAGGCATATTTAAATAAAAAATTGATACATGATAAAAAACTTATCACTATGGAATTGAGTAAAAATTTATCTGTTTTGTTGGAATCAAAGCAAGAGTTGATAAATGCACATTTACATTGGATGAAAAAGTTTATCAGCACTGTAACTGGAGTACCAGAATACTTTGAACTAGACCCAAGAAAATGCTATGTTGGGAGATGGATACTTGAAGAGGAAACGAATATTCCTCACATTTTAGTAAATCAGCATATCAATCTACACTCTATGGCACAGAGTGCATTACGAATGTACCAACAAAAAGATTATGCCTACTTTTTACTTTTATACATGGATATTTTAGCATCGTCTTATCAAATTCGTGATTCCATCATGAATATCTACTTCAATCGCCGATTTACTTCGATATTTAAAGACCCTTTGAGTGAGCAATTTAACTACTTTCAACTCAAAAACGATATACAAAGTAGTGGGAGTGAGTCATCTATTTTACTCTTCAATATCAAAGAGTTTAAAAAAATGAACTTGTTATATGGTCATGATGTTTGTGATAAGATTATCCGTAGTGTTGCTGATATTGTTAGTGAGATTGAGGGAGTTACGAGTACATATCGTATATATGGGGATGAGTTTGCTATCATATTTCCTACAGAGTATCGAAAGAATGTTTTAGATGAGTTTAAAGAAAAACTCTATAAGTATCTTTTTGATTTTGGAAAGGAGGAGATGTCTCTCTCTTTTTATGGAAGTGTAGCGACAATTTCAAAACATATTTTAGAGTATTGTGAATATGGCCTGATGATTTCTAAACATCAAAATGGTGAAATCATAGATGTTTCTACGGTGGATAAAGATGTATTAAAAAAATATGCGCGTGAGATTAACTTGTCACAAAAACTCAAACTAGCATTTTTAGACAATAGAATTATATCTTACTATCAGCCCATAGAAAACTTGCACTCGGGTGAAGTAAGAAAATATGAAGTCTTGATGCGAGTGCAAGATGTAGATAAATCAATTCTCTCTCCGGCAGATTTTTTAAGTGTCTTACAAGATATGTATCTTTATCCTGAAGTGACAAAACTGATGATAAAAAATAGTTTTGAGTTTTTTCACGATAAAGCAGTTACTTTTTCAATCAATCTTTCTTATCAGGATTTGAATAATGCAGATACAAAAGCATTTATTCGAGAAATTATAAAAGAAAACCCTGAGGTGGCATCTCGCTGTATATTTGAATTGCTTGAGTATGATTCTATTAGTAATTTTGAAGATATGAAACTCTTTTTTGATGACTTGCACTTACAAGGTGTTGGGTTGGCACTGGATGATTTTGGGGTAGGGTACTCAAACTATGAAACGATTTTTCAATTTCACATAGATTTTATAAAGATAGATGGTTCTCTTGTTGAATCAATCATAGAGAGTGAAAAATCAAAAGTCTTAGTCGAATCGATTATGACTGTAGCGAAAAAGATAGGGGCAGAAGTTGTTGTTGAGTATGTGAGTTCAGAGGAGATTTATAAGGTTGTTAAAGCAATGGGCATTGATTATGCCCAAGGGTACTATGTGGGTAAACCATCTAGTACCTTAGCTTTTGAGAGGTAGAGTAAAACTTACTCTATCTCTGCATCGATAACATCTTCGTCATCTTTCTTTTTCTTCGCATCAGCTTCTGCTTTTGCTGGGTCTTGCTCTTTTTTATACATTTCTTCCGCCATTTTATGTGCAGCTTCTGTTAATGTTTTGATTTTCTCTTCGATTTGCTCTTTTGTCGCAGCTTCATCTTTGAGTGTTTCTTTTAAGTCTGCTACCGCAGCTTCGATTTTTGCTTTTTCCTCAGCATCAAGTTTTTCACCCATTTCTTCTACTGATTTTTCAGTTTGAACAATAAGTGCATCTGCTTGATTTTTTAAATCAACTAAGGCTTTTCTTGATTCATCAGCAGCTTTATTTTCTTCTGCATCTTGAACCATTTTATTAATCTCTTCTTCACTTAGTCCTGAAGACCCAGAGATTGTGATTGACTGAGATTTACCAGTACCTTTATCCGTTGAACTAACAGTTAAGATACCATTCGCATCGATGTCAAAAGTTACTTCGATTTGTGGAACACCACGTGGTGCTGCTGGAATATCACCGAGTTCAAAAAGACCTAAAGATTTGTTATCTTTTGCAAACTCACGTTCCCCTTGAACAACTGAGATACTTACCGCTGGTTGGTTGTCTTCTGCAGTTGAGAATACTTGAGATTTTTTGACAGGAATTGTTGTTCCTTTCTCAATGATTTTCGTTGCAACACCACCTAAAGTTTCGATACCAAGGCTTAATGGAGTAACATCAAGTAAAAGAACATCTTTTACATCTCCTCTTAAAACACCACCTTGGATAGCAGCACCCGCGGCTACAACTTCATCAGGGTTTACACCTTTGTTAAGGTCTTTTCCACCGAAGTATTTAGAAACTGCTTCTTGTGCTGCTGGAACACGAGTAGAACCACCAACCATGATAATCTCTTTGATTTCACCATTGTCTAAATCTGCTTCACTCATTGCAGTTTTGATATGGTTGATTGTTTCATCAATAAGACTTGAAATCATTCCTTCAAATTTTGCACGAGTCAATTTTACTACTAAGTGTTGTGGTCCAGCTTCTGTCATAGTGATAAATGGTAAGTTGATTTCTGTTTCAGTTGCAGAACTTAACTCTTTTTTCGCATTTTCAGCAGAATCTTTTAAACGTTGTAGTGCCATTTTGTCATTTTTAAGTTCAATTCCATGAGAGTTTTTGAACTCATCATTTAAGAAATCAACGATTTTGTTATCGAAGTCATCACCACCGAGGAATGCATTCCCATCAGTTGAAAGTACTTCAAAAGTACCATCAGAAATCTCAAGAGTAGTAACATCAAAAGTACCACCACCAAGGTCATAAACAAGTACATTTTCTTCAGATTTAGACTCTAAACCATAAGCAAGTGCAGAAGCAGTTGGCTCATTTATAATACGAAGAACATTAAGTCCTGCGATTGTACCAGCATCTTTTGTCGCTTTACGTTGTGCATCATTAAAGTAAGCAGGTACTGTAATAACAGCATCAGTAATGCTTCCACCAACATACGCTTCAGCATCTTCTTTCAATTTTGAAAGGATTTTTGCAGAAATCTCTTGTGGAGTGTATACTTTACCAGCAACATCAACACAAGCAGCACCATCTTTATCTACAATATTGTAAGTTACTTTATCGTGTGCAGCTTTTGCATTTTCTTCATTCATCATAAGACCCATAATTCTTTTGATAGAAGAGATTGTTTTCTCAGGGTTTGTAATCGCTTGACGTTTTGCAGGGTCTCCTACTAAAACATCACCTTTATCTGTAAATGCTACAACTGAAGGAGTTGTGTTTTTACCCTCTGCATTTGGGATGATTTTCGCTTCACCACCTTCATATACTGCAACACAGCTATTTGTTGTTCCTAAATCTATTCCTATTACTTTGCTCATTATTCTTTCCTTAATTTTATTTTTGATGTTTCTTTTATTTTAAAACAGTCGAAGTATAGACTCTTTTAAAAATAAGTTTTGCTACCTAAGTAGCATTACACGAAATTAATTCGCTACTATTACCATCGCTTCACGGAGTGGACGGTTTTTGTACTTGTAACCTGTTTGAAAAGTTTGCACAATCTGACCACTTTCAACATCTTCATTATCAACAGCTTGCACAGCATTATGGATGTTGGGATCAAATGGTTCATCATGTGCTACCATTGTTACACCATGCTTATCAAGTTGAGTCAAGAACTGTTTATGTGTAAGTTCGATTCCCTCTTTGAGTTTGTCAAAAAGTTCTGCTTTGTCAGCTTCGGCATTTGCTGATTTCATTGCGCCATCAAGTGCATCTAAAACAGGAATCATATCTTTAGCAAATTTTTCATTTGCATATTCAACTGCTGTGTATTTCTCACGTTCAAGTCTTTTTTTGATATTATCAAAATCAGCATGAACACGAGCATACTTATCTTTTAATGCAGCCATCTCAGCTTGTAAAAGATCAAATTCATTTTCAACTGCTTCAGCTTCTGCCTCTGCTTCATCTGCTACGACTTCTTCATTTTGTACTATTGCTTCCTCTTTTGGAAGTGTTTCATCATTTATTGCTTCTTTAGACATAGTGGTTAAATGACTCCTTTTTGAAAAGATAACCGTATTATACATATTGAGTGTAAACATGTCAAGTAAAACTTTAGTAAAATTAATTAATAAAGTTGAGTCAAATAGTATCAAGTATTAAATATATGATATTTTGTTTATATAAAGAGAAAATTTGAGTATAATATTATACTTACTTTAATGGAGTCTCTTATGAAAATAGTATCGTGGATTATCGGTGTTTTAGCAACTGTTTTACTTCTTATATATGTGATGGCATTTACATCTTTTGGAAATGCTCTCCTCAAACCAACTATAGAATCTCAGATTCAAGCAGCAACGAAATTAGATTCAAAACTGAAAACTTTTTCTTTAGGTATGAGTCATTTTGACATACTTTTAGAATTAAATCCTCACAATACTATTGCCCTTAAAGGAGATTACTCATTTTTTGCACAATCTTTTAGTGTTGATTATGCAGTGAAACTTGAAGAACTGAGAACACTCAAAGCACTTACTCAAACGCAACTCCAAAGTGCATTCCATACGGATGGGAAAGTTATAGGGGATTTGGCATTTTTAAAAATAGATGGGAAAAGTGATGTTGCCAAGAGTGCTACTTCGTACCATGTAGAACTTACAGACCTAAATCCTACCTCTATAATAGCAAAAATAGAGAGTGCAAATTTAGAAGCACTCCTCTTTATGCTCAATCAAAAAGCATATGCAAGTGCAGATATTAATCTTGATGTTAATTTTAAAAATATTAACCCACATAAACTTGATGGAGATATAAAATTTGCAACACTTCATGGAAAATTGAGTCCAAGTGTACTGAAAAAAGATTTTAACATTACGATTCCAAAAACGGCATTCACTATGAATTTGGATGCACAACTCCAAGGAGATGATGTAGATTACAGTTATATCTTTCGCTCAAATCTTGCAAAAATTACTTCTGCTGGAAAAGTGACTCCCGAACCACTTCACCTTGACCTTAAATATGCACTCAATGTGAAAGAGCTAGCACTCTTAAAACCTATCAGTGGTGCTGATGTTCGCGGTCCTTTAAAACTTCATGGAAAAGTGCAAGGAAGTAAAGCAAAAATGCAAGTGAGTGGGCAGAGTGATATAGCTGCTTCTACTACAACTTTTTTAGCAAACCTTAAAAACTTTGCTCCAGTGAGTGTAGAGGCGAAAGTGAGACATCTCAAACTACAAAAAGTCCTTTACATGGTAAAACAACCACACTTCGCAGATGGACTTTTTGATTTAGATGTACATATCGCTAATGCAGATGTAAAAAATTTGGCAGGTGTGATTACTTCGAGGATAAGTAAAGGGGTTGTGGACAACCGTTATATGACAAAAGCATATAAGTTTAAATCTATGATGCCGTACACTCATTTTAGTGCAAAAACATACACGAAGTTAGATAAAAACCTTGTAGATACACAGTTGAGTTTTAGTTCAAATCTTGCAAAACTTAATGTAAAAAGTGCAAAGTTTACAATTAATGATGGCTCATTAGTGAGTGATTATAGGGTAAAAGTTACTGACTTGAACAAACTCTTTTTTGCAACAGAGAGACATCTTAAAGGTGGCATAGTTGCCACTGGTAGTGTGAAAAAAGCTAAAGATTTAGATTTTACAATGCACTCAAATGTGGCAGGAGGTGCTTTAGATGCCAAACTACATAATGATGACTTTCATGCTACTTTAGCTTCTTTAAACACCTTGAAAATCTTAGATATGCTTATTTATCCAAAAATCTTTGATGCTTCGATTGATGGTGTTTTGGATTATAATCTTGTAAAACAGAGTGGGGTTTTTGATGGAAAATTAAGTCAAGGATTTTTTACAAGAAATCAAGTACTTGACCTCACAAAACAGTATGCACGAATCGATTTATATAAACAAAAATTTAAAGGGGATGTGAGTGCGAAGATACAAAAAGAGCATATTTTAGCTTCGTTAGATTTAAGGTCAAACACATCTTCTATCATCACGAAAAATACTAAACTTAACTCAAAAACGCAACAAATAGACTCTAAAATTGCGATTACTGCCAATGGTAATCCTATAAATGTTGGATTAAAAGGCAAAGTGTCTCATCCAAAAGTTTCGATTGATGCAAACAAACTTATCAAAAAAGAGGCAATAAAAGCCGTCTCAAAACAGCTAGGAAAACTTTTCAATAAACTGTTTTAACGCTGACTCACATCTGCTAATGTCAAACAAAAAAGAACTTCTTTCTTTTGTTTGATGAGTAGATTGCTTGCTTCTAAGAGGGTAGTTCCTGTTGTCACAATGTCATCTACTAAAATGATATGTTTTTCTTTCACTTCTTTTATCTTAAAGTCTCTTGAATTTTTTAAACGAAATGCTTTACTCTTTCCGGAGTAGGAGAGTTGGTTTTTCGCTCGGATTTTGTTGTAGAGTGGCTTGATATGTGAGGAATTGAGTTCTTTGTTTAAAAGGGCTGTATGAGAATATCCACTGTCTATGGTGTCATCAATGGCAAGTGAGGCAGATTGGAAATCGGGTGAAAATTCTTGTGCAAATTTCTTGAAACTGTTTTTTGCCAAAAGTGTATAGATGTAAAAGCCTAAGTCGGTGTGTTTTGTAAAGAGTAAATCTTTTATCTCTTGGTATTTGTAAAAAGAGAGAACCTCTATGCCATTGCTGAGTGTTCGTTTATAAAGAGAGGGCTTGAGGAATGTTTTTTGGCAACTTGTGCAAATATGTACGAGCGAATACTCACTACAGAGTAAACACTTCATACAAAATTTTAATCCATCTTTAGCACAGACATAAAAGCTTCTTGAGGAAGTTGTACTTTTCCTATAGATTTCATACGTTTTTTCCCAGCTTTTTGTTTTTCTAGGAGCTTGCGTTTACGGGTAATGTCTCCACCATAACATTTGGCTGTTACATTTTTACCCGTTGATTTTACAGTTTCACGAGCGATGATTTGCGCACCGAGTGAAGCTTGTACCGCTACTTCAAAAAGCTGACGAGGGATAAGCTCTTTCATATTTTTAACAAGTACCCGACCACGAGGGAGTGCTTGATTGCGAGGGACGACAATGCTGAGTGCATCCACAGCTTCACCTGCTACTTTAATGTCAAGTTTGACAAGATCACCCACTTTAAATTCTATAGGCTCATAATCAAATGACGCATATCCTTTAGAAATAGACTTTAACGTATCATAAAAATCCATAACGATTTCATTCATCGGGATTTCATACTCAAGCATCACTCGCTCTTCGTTGAGATATGTCATCTTTGTTTGTGTACCGCGTTTACCTATAAGCAGTGTGATGATGTTTCCGAGGTACTCTGCTGGTGTAATGACAGTCGCACGGACATATGGCTCTTCGATTCTATCGATAAAGTTTACTTGTGGGAGTTCAGAGGGATTATGCACAACTTGTTCCTCTCCATTTGTAAGGTAAACCTTATAGATTACAGAAGGAGCAGAGGCGATAAGGTCAAGATTGAACTCGCGTTCGAGTCGCTCTTTGATAACCTCCATGTGGAGCATTCCTAAAAATCCTACACGAAAACCAAATCCTAAGGCGACAGATGTCTCAGGTTCGTATGAAAGGGAACTATCGTTGAGTTTGAGTTTATCTAAGGCATCACGTAAATCTTCAAACTTGTCTGTGTCGATAGGGTAAATTCCTGCAAATACAAAAGGTTTTGCTGGTTCATAATCGCCTACTGGTTCAAGGGTGGGGTTTTTAGCATCGGTAATGGTATCACCAACACTCACAACACTCACTTCCTTTAAGCCAAGGACAACAATCCCGATTTCACCTGATTTTATAGCTGTTGTTTTAATCTTTTTCATAGGGTGCGGATACATCAAATCAAGTACTTGATGCTCTTCACCACTACTCATAAGCTTGATGTTTTGTCCTTTTTTAATGCTTCCATCAAACACACGTACAAGTGCTAAAGCACCGAGATAGGCATCAAACCATGAGTCATAAATGATGGCTTTTGTCGTTTTTTCAGGGTCGCCAACAGGGGCAGGTACTCGTTCAACGATAGCATCAATGAGTTCGCGAATCCCAATGCCACTTTTGGCACTTACTAAACAAGCATCCGTTGCATCAATCCCAATAGCCTCTTCAATCTCTTCGGCGACTTTATCAGGATCAGCAGCAGGTAAATCAATCTTGTTGATGACAGGAATGAGTTCAAGGTCATTGTCTAATGCTAAGTAAACATTGGCGATGGTCTGTGCTTCCACACCTTGTGCTGCATCGACGATGAGCAATGCCCCATCAGAAGAGGCAAGTGATTTACTTACTTCATAAGAAAAATCAACATGACCCGGAGTGTCGATGAGGTTGAGGATATAATGCTCCCCATCTTTGACATAATCAAGACGCACAGATTGTGCTTTGATGGTAATGCCACGCTCTTGTTCAATGTCCATAGTGTCCATCATTTGTGTAGACATTTCACGTTCTGTTACTGAACCACACTCTTGAATGATACGGTCAGCAAGTGTGGATTTTCCATGGTCAATATGCGCAATAATCGAGAAATTTCTAATGTTTTTCAATGAGTGACCCTATACAAAAAGTGAATTAACACTCTCATTATGATAGACACGACGAATCACTTCTGCAAAAAGAGGAGCGACTGTTAAGACTTTGATTTTATTATGTTCTTTTGTTTTGAGTGTATTCGTGATGATAAGTTCATCGAGTTCACCATGGTCAAGATTTTGGTAGGCTTTTCCACTTAATACACCATGTGTCGCACAAGCCATAACAGAAGTTGCCCCTTTGTTCTTGAGTGCGGTAGCAGCTTTCACCATAGTTCCTGCAGTATCAACCATGTCATCAATCATAATCACATCATAACCTTCTACATCGCCAATGATACCCATGACTTCTGATTCATTTGCTTTTTCACGGCGTTTATCAACGATAACCATCTCTAAGCCCATACGTTTTGCAAAGTAACGCGCCCGTGCAACACCACCGATATCTGGACTTGCGATGATAGGGTTCTTGAGATTTTTACTTTTTATGTAATGCTCAAAAGTGATAGAACCATAGAGATTATCTACAGGAATATCAAAAAATCCTTGAATCTGACCTGCATGCAAATCGATAGTAACCACTCTGTCAATCCCCGCTGTTTCATAAAGATTGGCTACGAGTTTTGCAGTAATTGGCACACGAGGAGCGGCTTTACGGTCTTGTCTTGCATAACCATAGTAAGGCACAACAGCGGTAATACTATCTGCAGAACTACGTTTAAGGGCATCTGTCATAATGAGCAGTTCCATAAGATTGTCATTTGATGGTGCGCCTGTACTCTGTACGATAAACACATCACGACCACGAACTGATTCAGCAATTTGTACTGAAATCTCACCATCACTAAACTTTTTAATATCCGCTTTTGCCAAAGGCACATCTAAAACTTGACAAATCTCTTGAGCAAACGCAACACTTGCACTTCCGGCAAAAATCTTATAACCACGCATGGGTATTCCTTATAGACAAATTAATATTGTGATTATACATAAAATGTTCTGAGTGTAGGGTAAAATAGTAAAATATACTATTTATTATTGGATAAATATTATCGTTTAAGCTTTGGAGTTGTATAATACGGCATATCAAAAAAAGGAAGATGTGATGAGACAGTATGAAACTTATAAATGTAATAAATGTGGAAATGAAGTAGAAGTTCAAAGTGTTGGGGGCGGTGAACTCCACTGTTGTGGCGAAGCTATGGAAATGGTAACTAAAAATTTGACTTTAGTAAATCTACTCAAAGCTTTTGCTGGTGAATCACAAGCAAGAAACAAGTATGAGTATTTTGCAAAAGTAGCGCAAAAAGAGGGTTATAGAGATATAGCAGAACATTTCCAAAGAGCTGCTAACAATGAAAAACAGCATGCAAAATTAGAACTTGCTTTACATAATAGAATAGCAAATGAAAGTGAAAGTAACTTTGGGAATACGCAAGAGAATCTACAAGATGCGATAAATGGTGAAAGCTATGAAAACATAACAATGTATCCAGATTTTGCTAAAATTGCTAAAGAAGAGGGTGAAAAAGAGGCTGCAAGACTTTTTAGTGGTATAGGAAAAATAGAAGTTGAGCATGAAAAAATGTTTACAATGCTTTTAGAAAGACTCAAAGCTGATGCAGAATTTGTAAGTGAGGATGAAGAAGAAGCATGGATTTGTGAAGTGTGTGGACATATTCATTATGGAAAAAAAGCATTAGAAAAATGTCCAGTTTGTAAACATCCAAAAGAGTACCAATCACGTCTAAACTCTAAAAAATAGAGTATAATAATGGTATGAAAAACTTAGAACTAGATAACATTTTTATACCATCAAAAATCCCTTCTAAAAAGTTGATGATTATTTTGCATGGGCGAGGGGATTCTTCGGAAGGTTTTAGGGCTTTACCTGAAATTTTAGCCGTAGATGAGATGAACTATCTCTTACTTGATGCACCTTTTGAATACTATACAGGCTACTCATGGTACCCCCTCCCTCCCAATCAAATTTCTGGAATTGAATACTCTTCGACTATTTTGAAAAAAGTTCTCGATGTACTATTTGCAGATGAATTTAATGCAGAGGAAAGCTTTTTATTTGGTTTCTCACAAGGGGCATTGCTGACTTTTGAGTTTGGTGCTCGTTATGAAAAAGTATTGGCAGGGTATATTGCTGTGAGTGGGTACATTTATGATGAGGTTAAGCTTTTAGTCGATATGAATGAAAATGTGAAAAATTCAAATTGGCTCTGTACATATGGAATAGAAGATAGTGTGTTAGACTATGAAACATCGCAAAAACAGATAGAATTTTTACAAGAGAATGGTTTTGATGTGGAATTTCAAGCTTTTCATAAAGAGCATAGTATTGCGAGTGATGAATTAGAGATGATAAGAAAATGGATGAAAAAAATAATTGAAAATATATGATGTCATAGTTCTTGGTGGTGGTGCAAGTGGTTTAATGTTTTTAAATCATATCTCTAAGAAAAAAAGTATTGCACTGGTAGAAACAAATGAACGAGTAGCAAAAAAACTCAAAATCTCTGGCGGTGGAAAGTGCAATATCACAAACACTCAGGTTACTGTGGACAACTTTGATGGCGAGTCTAAACTTGTTTCTCAGGCACTACAGGCATTTTCAAAAGAGAAACTTTTAGACTTTTTACAAAGAAATAGAGTACCATTAGAACTCAGAAAAAATCGTTATTATTTTTGTGAAAACAGCTCTGATGAGATTATAGATGTTTTAAAAAAAGGCTTCAAAGGTGTTGACATACTTTTAAACCATACAATTAGCACAGTGCAAAAAGAGAAAGATACCTTTAGCATTCAAACAGATAAAAGTATCTTTTATGCAAAAAAAGTGATTGTAGCAACTGGTGGAAAAAGTTTTAAGAGTTTAGGTGCGAGTGAAATTGGCTTAGAGATTGCCAAAAGTTTTGACATAGAAGTAAAAGAGTTTAGCCCTGCACTCGTAGGTCTCACAGTGCAAAAAGAGCAGTTTTGGATGCGAGAACTTAGTGGACTGAGTTGTTATGTTCATATAAAAGTAGGGCAAAAAGTCTTAGAAGAAGAGATGCTGTTTGCACATAAAGGCATCAGTGGTCCAGCTGTTTTGTCGGCTTCTTTGTACTGGAAAAAAGGCTTGATGTGTATAGACTTTTTACCTACAAAAAACATTCTTTCCCTTACAAACAATAGTAAAAAACTTGTAAGTTCTGTCATACCTCTAGCAAAACGACTCTCAAAAGCCCTTTTAAAAGCTGTGGATGTGCAAGATAAAGAGTGTAAAAGATTAACATCTGAAGATAAAGAGAAGTTACAACTCCTGCATAATTATAGTTTTGCTCCTGCTGGAAATTTTGGTTTTACAAAAGCAGAAGTGAGTAGAGGAGGGGTTTTATCAGATGGATTAGATATGCAAACCTTGGAAGCAAAAAAGGTAAAAGGTCTTTACTTCATCGGTGAAGTTGTGGATGTAACAGGAGAACTTGGAGGCTATAATTTCCAATGGGCATTTTCAAGTGCCACTCTTTGTGCTAAAAGTATGAAATAATTTGTTATAATGACATAAAAAAAGAGAAGAGCATGCAAAAAGTCGAACCAATGACACTTTACGGGTATGAAAAATTACAAGCAGAAGTGAAAGAACTTAAAGAAGTGAAACGCCCACAAGTTGTCAAAGATATAGAAGAAGCACTTGAACATGGTGATTTAAAAGAAAATGCAGAGTACCATGCGGCAAAAGAGATGCAAAAAATCATAGATAACCGCTTAGCAGAGTTAGCAGAAATTCTAGGAAATTCTCAAATCGTTGATCCAAGTGAACTAGCACATGCAAAGGTAAGTTTTGGTTCAACTGTAGTGATGACTAACTTAGATACAGATGAAGAAGTGACTTATACTATCGTTGGTGGGTGTGAATCAAATCCTGACATGGGACTTATCTCATTTGCTTCACCATTGGCAAAACAACTTTTAGGGCATGAAGAGGGTGATGAAGTAAAATTTCGTTTACCTGGTGGTGAAAAAGAGTTTGAAATCGATGAAGTTAAATACCAAGAAATCGTGTTCGAGTGCCACTAAAATGATAGAGGTTGGTATAGTTGGGGCAACAGGATATACAGGTTTAGAACTTGTCAAAATTTTGCTCAATCATCCGCAGTTTCATTTAGCTTATATCGCTAATTCAGAAGGCAATACAACAATCAACAAACTTCACCCTTCTTTAAATGGTGTTTGTGAAGATGCAGTTGAAAAAGCAGATACAGCAAAAATAGCAGAAGTGTGTTCCCTCGTTTTTTTGGCAGTTCCACATAAAACAGCGATGGCATATGTGAAACCACTCATGGAATTGGGGGTTAAGGTTGTAGACCTTTCGGCTGATTATAGGCTCACTCAAGATGTATATGAAGAATTTTATGTCCCACATACAGATACAAAAAATCTAGAACATGTTGTATATGGCTTGCCCGAGATGAATAGAGAGCAACTTAAATCAGCAAGACTTGTAGCCAACCCAGGGTGCTTTCCAACTTCAGCGATTTTAGGACTCTTACCTTTTCTTGATAAACGCAAAGAGGGAACACCTATCATAATCGATGCCAAAACTGGGGTGAGTGGTGCAGGAAAAAAGCTGAGTGAGACGACACATTTTGTGAATGTTAATGATAATCTTTTTGCTTATAATCCTCTCTTACATCGTCATGCTCCTGAAATTGCACAAAAATTAGGTGTTGCATTTGATGAGGTCAATTTCGTGCCACATTTAGTGCCAATTACTCGTGGAATGATTAGCTCGATTTACCTACAAGTAGAAGATGACTTTGATGCTTTTGAACTTTTAAAAACTTACTATAAAAATGAAAAGAATGTAAGAGTAAGTGAGATTCCTGTAAATATGAAAAATGTAGCAGGAACGAATTTTTGTGATATTTATGTTAAACACAAGGGCAATATGCTTTTTATCTCAAGTGCTATTGATAATCTTATGCGTGGGGCTTCAAGCCAAGCTGTTGTTAATGCAAACCTGATGATGGGACTTGATGAAAACATGGGTATCTCTCGTATCGCATATGTCCCATAATATTATTATACAAGAGGGTGCATTGATTGTTTCAGATGCACACTTCTCTCCTTCGCGTCTCGAACTCTATGCCTTTGTAGAAGCCCTTTATCTTGAACAAATACAAACACCACAACTCATTTTAATGGGAGATATCTTTGATGCACTCTTTGGTTCAATACAATATACATATGAAAAAAACCAAAAAATTATAGCAATGCTTGAGCAAATCTCGAAAAGAGTAGAAGTGATTTATCTTGAAGGAAATCATGATTTTAATCTCAAAGCAGTTTTTTCACATATGAAAATTTTCCCCATAGAACAGCAGCCTATCTCTTGTACCTATCACGATAAAAAAGTTTATTTGGCACATGGAGATTTTGATGGGCCTTTAGGATATAGAGTCTATACTGCTATTATCAGAAATAGTTACATCCTTCCTTTTTTACGACTTATAGATAATCTTTCGCAACACTCTATTTTAAATTATGTTTACACACATTTAGCAAAAAAAGAGGATTGCAATGGTTTTACAGGTTTTGAAGAGTTTATTGCTCAACGTATAGAAAAGCGTTATAAATGTGACTATTTTATAGAGGGACATTATCATCAAAATAGAAAAATAAACTTGAAAAACTGTATTTATATAAATTTAGCTGCTTTTGCTTGCAATCAAAGATATTTTACTGTAAAATCTTTGGAAGATAAAGAATTATTAGAAGAAAAGACTTTCTCTAAAGGGTAATAAAAATGGATGACAATACATTAAAAGTTGGTTCTAATGAGATGGAACTTGTTGACTTTCGTATTTTGAAACAAGAAGATGATACTGTATATGAAGGAATCTACGGGATAAATGTTTCCAAGGTACGTGAAATTATTCGTGTGCCTGCTTTAACAGAACTCCCGGGAACTCCAGAATATATTGAGGGAATTTTTGATTTACGTGAAGTAGTAATACCTGTTGTAGATTTAGCAAAATGGATGGGTATCACACCTCCTGAAGATGTTGCTAAAAATTCACGAGTCATCATTACAGAGTTTAATAATGTTTTGATTGGATTTGTAGTACATGAAGCAAAACGTATTCGTCGGATTAACTGGAGTGATATAGAACCTGCATCTTTTATGAATAGTGCCTCTTCTATGGACTCAAGTAAAATTACAGGGGTCACGAAAATAGAAGGTGATAATGTTCTTCTCATTCTTGACTTAGAGAGCGTTGTGCAAGATCTAGGCTTATACTCTCCCGATACGGATGCAATTCCAGAAGATTTAGAAACTTTTTCAGGATTAGCACTTGTGCTTGATGATAGTTCTACGGCAAGAAAAATTGTTAAAGAAGCACTCCAAAAAATGGGATTTAAAGTCGTTGAAGCGAGTGATGGTCAAGATGGTTTAGCTAAACTGGATGAAATTTACAGCACATATGGTGAAGGAATTTCAGATCAATTAAAGATAATTATTTCAGATGTTGAAATGCCACAAATGGATGGTTTTCATTTTGCAGCTAATGTAAAAGAAGATAGCCGATATAGTAATATTCCGATTGTTTTTAATTCATCAATCAGTGACCATTTTAGTGAAAATAGAGGCAAAGAAGCGGGCGGAGAAGCTTACTTAGTGAAGTTTGAAGCAAGCTCATTTTATAATGAAGTGTCACGTGTTGTACGTGCACACATAAAGTAGGAGTGTAAATATGGATGAATTTCAAGAAATACTGCAAGATTTTTTAGTTGAATCTTTTGAACTTGTTGAAAAATTAGATGAGGACTTAGTTGAATTAGAGTCTAATCCGGAGGATTTAGAACTTTTAAATGGAATCTTTCGTGTCGCACATACAGTAAAAGGAGCATCTTCATTTTTAAATTTTGATGTTTTGACACATTTAACACATCATATGGAAGATGTTTTAAACAAAGCACGTCATGGGGATTTAATCCTTACTCCTGATATTATGGATGTTGTTTTAGAATCTATTGATTTGATGAAAGAGTTACTCAATGTGATTCGTGACACAAGTGCAGATGCGGGTGTTGATGTTGCTGCTTGTGTTGCAAGACTTGATAAGGTAAGTGGTGGAACCGGTGAAGTAGAAACACCAGCTCCAGCAGCTGCACCGGAACCTGTTGTCGAAGCAGCACCTGTCGCACCTGAACCAGAAGAAGAGGAACCTGATTATGACAATATGGATCCTGATGAGATAGAAGCAGAAATAGAAAGACTTTTAAATCAACGTCAAGACGAAGATAAAGCCAAACGTGCAGCAAAAATTGCAGCAGGAGAGAGTGTTCCTGAAGCACCACCTGCTCCAAGTGAAGAGCCTACACCTGAGCCAAAAAAAGAGACTGCTCCTCCGCCACCACCACCGCCACCACCACCACCAGTGGCACCAAAACCTGTAACTCCAAAAGCAGCTGAGCCAAAAGCAGCAGCACCGGCAAAGAAAACACCAGCTGTTGTCGAACAAACCATTCGTGTGGATGTAAAAAGACTTGACCACTTAATGAATCTGATAGGCGAGCTTGTACTTGCTAAAAATAGACTAATTAAAATTAATGATGATGTAGAAGAACGTTATGAAGGTGAAGAGTTTTTAGAAGAACTTAATCAAGTCGTTTCTATCGTCTCTCTTGTAACAACAGACTTGCAAATAGCTGTTATGAAAACACGTATGCTTCCTATAGGAAAAGTTTTTAACAAATTTCCTCGTATGATTCGTGATTTATCACGTGAATTAAACAAGGACATCGAACTTGTAATTTCAGGAGAAGAGACGGAGCTTGATAAGTCTATTGTTGAAGAGATTGGCGATCCACTTGTGCATATTATCCGTAACTCTTGTGACCATGGAGTTGAAACCCCTGATATACGAACAGCTGCTGGTAAAGATGCGAAAGGTACTATTGATTTAAAAGCCTATAATGAAGGGAACCAAATTGTCATTCAAATCGATGATGATGGAAAAGGACTTGATACAGATATGTTGAAAAACAAGTCTTTAGAAAAAGGTATCATTACTGAAAAAGAAGCTGATAATATGAGCGATAAAGAGGCTTTCGGGCTTATCTTTAAGCCAGGTTTTTCAACTGCTGCTGCTGTTACAAGTGTAAGTGGTCGTGGTGTTGGTATGGATGTTGTTAAAACAAATATTGAACAACTCAATGGAATGATTGATATAGAGAGTACTGTGGGTGTTGGGACTTCGATTAAACTCAAGATTCCTTTAACATTAGCGATTATTCAAGCCTTACTTGTGGGTGTGCAAGAAGAGTACTATGCGATTCCTTTAGCATCAGTTCTTGAGACTGTGCGAATTTCAAAAGATGAAATTTATACGGTTGAAGGTAAAAGTGTTATGCGATTACGTGATGAAGTTTTATCTTTAGTACATATCGGTGATATCTTTGAAGTAGAACGTATTTTAGATGGAAGTGAACATGCGTATGTTGTTGTTTTAGGTTTAGGCACAAGTAAAATAGGCTTAATCGTGGATACACTTGTGGGTCAAGAAGAGATTGTTATTAAATCCCTTGGAGATTATCTCAAAGGGATTGAAGGGATTGCTGGGGCTACTATCCGTGGAGATGGTGGTGTTACACTTATCGTTGATGTTGTCGCTTTAATGCAAATGGCAAAAAATGTCAAAGCAACAGCACTTGTTGAGAGTGCATCTTCACAAGCTGGAGCTTCTCGAGAAAAAACAAAAGCGAGTGATTATACGATAATGATTGTCGATGATTCTAAGACAGATAGAATTATTATGAGAAAGGCATTAGAGCCGATGGGTGTTACTTTAGTAGAAGCATCTGATGGTCAGGAAGCACTCAACACTCTCAAAGCAGGTGACCACAATTTTGATGCAATGCTCATCGATATAGAAATGCCGAGAATGGATGGCTATACTTTAGCAGGAGAGATTAAAAAATATAACAAATATAAAAATTTACCTCTTATTGCCGTGACATCAAGAACAGGTAAATCAGATCGTATGCGTGGTGTTGAATCTGGAATGGTCGAGTATATTACGAAACCATACTCAGCAGACTATTTAGCAAGTGTCGTTCAAAGAAATGTTAATTTTAAATCGGAGTTCTTATAATGAGTGATAAATTAAAGCAAATTATTGACAAACAAGGTGCGCAACAAGCAGATACTGGACTCGATCAATCAGATGATATTGTTCAATTAGTTGGATTTATTATCGGGGATGAAGAGTATGCAGTGCCTATTTTAGCGATTCAAGAGATTATAAAACCTTTTTCATGGACACGTGTACCTCAAGTACCGCCTTATGTTTTAGGTGTTTTCAATCTTCGTGGTGCGGTTATTCCTCTCATAGACCTACGAGCAAAATTTGGACTGCAAGCTAAAAAACAATCAGATGAAACACGTTTTATCGTGATGCGACATGGAGATGATGTAGCTGGTTTTGTGATAGATAGATTGACGATGGCAATTCGTATCAAAAAAGAAAATATTGGTGCGGCTCCTGATACTATGAATAGTGAGGATAGTGTGATAGATGGTGTTGGGAAACAAGCAGATAAGATTATTACACTTTTAAAAGTAAACAAACTATTAGAAAGAGATTTTTAATAGTTTTATAGATGGATAAATTAACTCTTCGTATACAACAGACTTCAGAAAAGGTAGAATTATACTTTTCTGGAGTATTCACTTTGCATAATATTGCCCAATATGTAGCACAAGTGGATTCCTTACATCTTGCAAAAAAAAACCTTGTTATTCACTTAGAAGATGTGACTGCCTTTGATACTGCTGCTGCTCTTTTTGTGCAAAATCTTCAAAAGAAGGCAGATACTTTTAACACTATTTCTCATAACCCAGAAATACAGGAAAATCTACTTTTAGTTAAAAATCAAGCTAATATATTTACTGCTTCACATACAGAGAGAAGAAAAAGTTTTCTTTTTGCTATTGGAAAAAGGGTAGAAGAGTTTTTAGTGGACTTTGGACTTTTTATGGAGTTTTTTGGAAAAGTTTTTTTTGCAAGCTTTGATTATTTGATACATTTAAAGCATATACGATACAAAGAAATAGCTTTTGAAATCAATGAAAGTGCTATTAAAGCATTATGGATTATTGCATTGACAAGTTTTCTTATAGGGGTTGTTGTGGCGTATCAGTCTGCGTATCAACTGAAACTCTATGGAGCCAATATTTTTATAGTCGATATGTTGGGGATATCTATTTTAAGAGAACTAGCACCCCTTATTACGGCTATCGTCATTGCAGGGCGAAGTGGTTCTGCATTTACTGCACAAATAGGGGCGATGAAAATCACTCAAGAGCTTGATGCAATGCAGACAATGGGATTTGACCCTTATGCTTTTTTGGTAATGCCTCGGATTATCGCTTTGATGATTGCTTTGCCAATCTTGATTTTTGTTGCAGATGTGATGGGTGTCTTTGGAGGAATGCTTGTCTCTTATATAGATTTGGGGATTTCAAGTCATCTTTTTTTAGAACGATTTAATGAAGTAGTGGCTGTAAAGCATTTTTATATTGGGATTTTTAAAGGGCCTTTTTTTGCATTTTTGATTGCTTCGATAGGGATTTTTAGAGGGTTGCAAGTCAAAGACAATACACAAAGCATAGGCTTTAACACGACAAAAAGTGTGGTTATGTCTATTTTTGCAGTCATAGTCTGTGATGCTATTTTTTCAATAGCTTTGACAACATTGGGGATATAATGCAAAAGATTATAGAGGTAAGAAGTTTAAAAACACTCTTTGGGTCACGAACTGTACATGATGGATTAAACCTAACTATTAATAAGGGTGAAATCTATGGTCTTTTAGGACCCAGTGGCTGTGGAAAAACGACATTGCTCCGTGAAATGGTTTTACTTCAAGAGTACCCTGCAGGGTCTATAAATATTTTAGGCTATGATTTAAACAGTATACACTATAAAGATGCACAAAGTTTAAGACAAAAATGGGGTGTATTATTTCAGTCAGGTGCGCTCTTTTCTTCTTTAACACTCAAAGAAAATATTGCCTTACCCCTTAAAGAATATACACAATTAAATCAAAAAATGATAGATGAGATTGTCTCTTTAAAGATAAGTTTAGTAGGGCTTAAACAGCTAGATGCTCATCTGTATCCTTCTCAAATAAGTGGTGGGATGAAGAAAAAAGCAGGCTTGGCACGTGCTTTAGCCATGGATCCAGAGCTTTTGTTCTTAGATGAACCCACAAGTGGACTTGACCCGATTTCAGCAAGAGAATTTGACCGTCTGATTTTAAAGCTTCGTGATACCCTCGGTTTGAGTATTGTCATGGTGTCGCATGACTTACAATCTATCTATGATACTTTAGATAAAATGGCTATAATAGACAATAAAAAAATCGTATATGAAGATACTTTACAAAATCTTGCAAGTAGCGAGAGTCAATTTGTACAAACATTTTTTAAAGAGAGATTATGAATAATCGTGTAAATTATACCTTTGTTGGAAGTTTTGTTTTAGTTGGAATTATAGCAATTTTAAGCCTTTCTTATTGGATGCTTCGTCCTTCCGATGAAGCAAAAACAAGGGAATACAACATCTATTTTAATGAGTCTGTTTTGGGCTTAAATATTGATGCTCCTGTAAAATACCGAGGTATTAAAGTCGGAAAAGTAACGCACCTTCAAATCAATCCTGCCAATACAGAGCAAGTAGAAGTGCAAGTAACTATCTTACAATCAACACCTATCAAAGAATCAACAGTTGCCCGTTTGACAGCACAGGGGATTACTGGTTTAACCTATATCAATCTGACCTTAGGGAAAAATACTTCACCCCCACTGAGAAAAAAAGCAGGTGAAACATGCCCGACTATCAAAACCACCCCTTCATTTTTTGAAAATATGGAACAATCTTTAGGGGGACTCTCTGTTGATTTAACAAAAACTTTGCAAGGGACACAAAAATTACTTGACGATAAAAATCAAAAGCAAATTGCACAAATCTTGCAAAATACTGCGAGCCTTACAAAAAAACTCAATAAACTTTTAGATGAAGAAACCATTCAACATCTTCAAAAATCCTCAGCACATTTGGACTCTTTAACATATAAAATAGATAAACTCATCCCAAATATAGATGGTTTTATAGCCAATAGCATCTCTTGGGAAAATGATATTTCTGGCTCATTTGACTCTATTATGAAAAGTTATGTAGGCATTACAGCCTCAATGACAGAGATTAAAAGAGCGGTGGCAAGTGGTGAATTTAACATTAAAGATATAAGTGCAGATGTCATCCCAAATATGAATCAAACATTTTTAGATATGCAAACAATGATGATAAAGTTAGATGATGTCCTCCGCCAATACGAACAGAGTCCATCAGATATATTTTTTAAAGAAGGAACTATTAAAAAAGCACCAGGGGAAATAGAGTGAAAAAGATTATTTTTTTATTATTGAGTATACTGCTTTTTACATCATGTACGAAAGTACAGCCATATGTGAAATCATATAGGATAGAAACTCTTGTCAATATCGATACCTATGTTAAGTCACAATGTGGTCAAGAGAGTATTCGAGTTGCAAATGTTTTGAGTGAAAACAGCTTGATGTTGGAGAAAATGCATTATGTGAGTGGGCAGTATAATGTTGCATCTTTTACAGAATCTAAGTGGAGTGAAGCCCCAAACAAAGCTATCACTGCAGCTATTGTAAAAGTACTTGAAGATGCAAATCTTTATAAACATGTCGAAAATACAAGGTCTTTTGTGCGGAGTGATTTGATTTTAGAAAATCATCTCGAAGATTTTATGCAGTATTTTATAAAAAATGATACAGAGTCTTATGTACGAGTTGTGATAAGTGCAACACTTGTCGATAGAAAAACGAAAAAAAGTCTTGTAAGTAGAAAATTTATACAAAGAGAAGCGACAAAAAGCCGAGATGCTTATGGTGGTGTTGTCGCTTTAAACAAAGCACTTGAACACATTTTAAAAGAAGAGTTAGTATGGTTAGAGGAGCAGTGCCAATGATAGAAGAAATAGAGTATAAGAAACGCAGGGAGACTTTAGTTAAGAAACTCAAAAACAATTCACTTTCCGTACTTTTTAGTGCAGTGCAACAAATACGTTCGAATGATACAGAATTTGTTTTCCGTCAAAATAGTAATTTTTACTATATGACAGGTTTTAGAGAAGATAACTGTACCTTGGTTTTTCTCAAAAAAAAAGGCAAAACAAAGACAATACTTTTTGTTCAAAAAAAAGACAAACTCAAAGAACTTTGGACGGGAAAACGACTGGGAGTCAAAGAGAGTAAGAAAAGATTTCTTGTGGATAAAGTGTATGCTCAAGAAGATTTTGAAACTATGTTAAAACAATATATGCAAGGTATTACATCAATAAATTACGATTTTAACTCCTACACAGATAAAGCAAAAGTACTCCATGCTTATGCCAAAGATATGCTGAGTTACTCTAATCTTGCAAAACCTATAGAGCAGATGCGTTTGCTTAAATCTCCTGCAGAAATAGCACTTATCCGAAAAGCGATTGCCATTACAAAAGAAGCACATCACAAGGCAATGCAAGTGAGTAAAGAGTGTCGTTATGAGTATGAACTTCAAGCAGAAATAGAGTATGTTTTTAAAAAAAATGCAGCCTTTAGTGATGCATATACTTCCATCGTTGCCAGTGGAAATAATGCCAATACTTTGCACTATATAGAAAATGATAAGCCCCTACATCATGGAGATTTGATTTTGATAGATGCGGGGTGTGAGTACAACTACTATGCGAGTGATATTACACGCACTATTCCTGTTTCAGGCAAATTTACACAAGCACAAAAAGAACTTTATACAATGGTTTTAGAGGTTGAATTAACAATTATAAAGATGATAAAACCAAATATAAAACGCACTCAATTACAAAAAAAATCAGAAGAACTTTTATGTGCAGGAATGGTGAAGTTAGGGATACTCAAAGGAGATGTGCAAAAGCTTTTGAAAAAACAAAAACATAAAAAATACTATCCCCATGGTATAGGGCATTGGATGGGGATAGATGTGCATGACCAAGCACCTTATAAAGATGAAAATGGGAAGGAACTCTTACTCCAAAGTGGGATGGTTATGACCATAGAACCGGGCATCTACATAGATAAAGATGATAGGAGTGTACCAAAAAAGTACAGAGGTATTGGGATTCGTATAGAAGATGATATTTTAGTTACAGACAAGAGTTATGAAAATCTCTCGCAAGGGATAGTAAAGACTATTAAAGAACTAGAAAAACACGAGTAAGTCTATCTGCTCAATCTTTGCGGGATTAAAAAAGTGTTTTTTCTAAAGCTTTTATCTTATAAGTTCGACGATGAATCGGTGAATAGCCATACTTTTTAATCATCTCAATATGGAGTTTGGTACCATATCCTTTATGCTTTTCAAACTGATACTCGGGGTATTTTTTTGCCTCTTGTAAGATATCTCTATCATGTGTTACTTTTGCAAGGATAGATGCAGCACTTACCGCTGGAATCTTACCATCTGCTTTTATCATTGTTTGGAGATTTTTAACTCCAAAAGTTGTATTGCCATCAAACAAAAACTCTTCTGCTGAAAGAGTTTGCATAATCTCAAGAAGTCCTTTCTTTAGACATTGAGAAATGCCTTCGTTATCTATAGATACAGCAGAAAATTTGACAATATGGTATGTTGCATTTTCTACAATCAAATCATAGAGTGCTTCTCGTTTCTTGGCTGTTAATTTTTTAGAATCATTCAATCCTTCTATATCTTTGTGTAAAATACACCCTGCCATGACTAAATCACCCGCAAGTGGACCTCTTCCTGCTTCATCAATCCCACATAATTTTTGCATTTAATCTCCTAATGCCCAGATATCAAATGGTAGCATTTCAACCTTAGAAAGTGGATGTGAAATTGTCCCTTCCTTACTCATTGTTATTGCTGTTACTTTTTTAATCGAATGTGTAAAAAGAAAAGCTTCAATACTTTCAAGTTTTTGAAATAAACGCCGTTCATCTGCAAAGGGTTTAGACAAAATTATTGCATCGCTTTGGGGGAGGTAAAAATCAATATCATCTTCATAGTAACAAGCTATATGAGATTTAAGTAATTCAAGATAAATCATATTTTCAAAAAGTTTGCCAAAATTTTTTTCCACACTGAGTGCTGATTTGAATGCTATATCACTAAGATAGATTTTTTTTGTCGCTTTTGGGTAGTTGAATTTACTTAAAAGATGAATATAATTGTGTCGCTGGAGCATATCAAAAGAGGTATAGAGTTTATCTTTTGAAATTTTTCTTGTTTGTTTCAATCTTTCATAGATACTAAATGCAGAAATTTTCTGTGAAACATGTTTGGCACAAAAAACCATAATGTCAAAGGAAATATCATTGAGACTTTTTTTAAGTATATTTTGTAAAAACACATTTTTCTCATCGTTGGCTATTTTTTGGATAACAGGTAGTCCTCCAATCTGAAAAAAATGATTGAGCGCACTTGCATCGTATTTTTGCTCATAGGCTAAAAATTCTTCATAATCAAGTGGAAAGAGTTGGAGTGTTTCTAAAAAAACATAGTCGTAATGTTTTTGAGAACTCAAAATAAGTTGCGAGACATTGACTAATCGTATTGTATCTATATAATTATCTAAAACAAGGAGCATAATCTTATTTTGATTGAGAAAACTACTTAAAGTTTGGTTGAGCTTAGCAATGTCTATACGAATATCATTGCAATCGATGTAAAGATAACTATTTTTTTTTAAACTTATAAGATAATTTTTTATAAGATATGTTTTTCCACTTTGCGAGATACCATTAATTTGATAGGATTTATTTTCTATAAATACTTTTCTATCATGATATTTTTCGAGTTGTATATCGGTTTTATAAAATTCTTCGAGTAGTATTTCCATGTCGTAATTTTACTATTTCCTTCTTAAAAGGAAGTAAATTTTTATCATAATCATTTTTTAGCCCCTAAAACCTTGAATACAGAGGATTATTAGAGTATAATTCCACTCCCTTAAATAGTTAGGCTAGACCTGACGAGTTCTTTAGAAGGAAAAACATGGAAAAAATTCGTTTAAAATTGAAAGCTTACGATCATCGTGTACTCGATAGATCAGTAGCATCAATCGTTGAGGCTGTAAAGCGTACAGGTGCACAAATTCGTGGACCGATCCCTTTACCAACAAAGATTCGTAAATATACAGTACTTAAATCTGTTCACGTTAACAAAAAAGCTCGTGAGCAATTTGAAATTCGTATGCACGCTAGAATGATAGATATCGTTTCTGCAACGCCAGAGACTGTTGATTCATTAATGAAGCTTGATCTTGCACCAGAAGTGGACGTTGAAGTTCGCTCTATGGACAAATAGGAGTCATCGTGGAATATATTGTTGAAAAAATCGGTATGAGCCGTACTATCACAGTTCCTAGTAAGCCTGTTACTCTTTTAAGAGTTTTAGACCAAAAAGTATGTGAAGTAAACGATGGTACTGCGATTGTAGCTTACAATAGTGGTAAAAAAATGAATAAAGCAATTGAAGGTCAACAAAAAAAGTATAACCTTTCTGCTGAGTTCAACCGTTTCGTTACTCTAGAAGTAGCAAACACTGAAGCTGGCGATTTAGATTTCGCTCCATTAGCAGAAGCTAGTGTAGTAAAATCAACTTTCACAACGAAAGGTCGTGGTTTTGCTGGTGCAATGAAACGTTGGAACTTTGGTGGTGGTCCTGCATCTCACGGTCATAGATTTGGTCG
>JALUWV010000026.1 GCA_027019335.1 Sulfurimonas sp.
CCTAAAGGGACTTCATTGAGATTTTTGCTATACTACAATTTTAGAATATAAAAGGATTTAACGAAGTTATGGCAGCATTTAAAGAACATGTCAATGTAGCAACAATCGCAGTAGGAATATTTGTAATAACACTTTATAATGGAGGTTTTTTGACAGTATATCAGGCTTTAACAGCACTTTTTATAGGCTTAGCTGGAGGACTTTTTCCCGATCTTGATTCTGACAACTCAAAACCTTTACAAGGTATTTTTAAAATAGTTTCCATTATTTTTCCATTACTTATACTTCTTTCATTTTTCCCTATAATGTCAATTTTAAAAACGATATTAGCTTGGATCTCTTTTAGTATCCTTCTGCGTATTACCTTTTTTAAATTCTTTTTACACATAACTCACCATCGTGGTATTTTTCACTCTATTCCTATGGCAATATTTGTGGGAGAAGTAACCATTTTAATTGCACACTATGTCGTTAAAACAAATTGGCAATTAGCAACGATATATGGTATTATCATCTTTTATGGATTTATCATCCATTTACTCCTCGATGAAATTTACAGTATCAATGCCTTTGGGATAAAGATGAAAAAATCTTTCGGAACAGCTTTAAAATTTTATGATAAAAACAACCTTCTTGGAACAACTATACTCTACCTTTTAGCTATATCAATTTACTTTTTCTTTATGCCAAATATCCACAAAATAGTTCTTGATATATATCATTTATTACTTCAGCAGTACATAAGTTAATGAAAAGAGAAATCACTTTTCATACGGATATTTTTCTTTAATGAAAAAATATTGATATATTCTATCTTCTCTATCTCATACTCTTTTGTCATTTTGGGGAGTTTGATGGTAAATTCATCTCCTACTTCTTTGCCTAAAAGTGCTTTTGCTATGGGTGAGTGCATAGAGATAAGTCCATTTTCAGGTTCACTTTCTAAAACACCACATAAAGTATATCGTTCTTCTTCATCAGTTTGCATATTTGTGACGACAACACTGCTCCCAAAACTAACCTTTTTATGAGAATGTAAAGCAGGGTCTATAACCACAGCATTTTGTATCATTTTGTTGAGATAAAATAAACGTTTATCTATAAAACGCAGTTTCTCTTTTGCAGCATGATAATCTGCATTTTCACTCCTGTCACCCTGAGCAGCTGCTACAAGCTTTTCTTCCGCTGTTTTTGGTTTCTCTACTTCTAGTAAAAATTTAAACTCTTCTACAAGCTTATCATAGCCCTCAAGGCTCATAGGTTCTTTCAAATTAGTTTTCAAACCCTATGATATAGTATGTCTCTTTCTTCTCTACTTTTTCAACTTTGACTTTAAATTTATTACTAAAATGGTTTACTTTTTCATGTGCTTCTGCTGCTATTTCAGGAGTATGCGACTCTATTTTTATCTTGAAGTAATCATTACTATTAGAGAGGGCCACATAGGCATTATCCACTTTTAAATGGTCGTGTAAATCCATAATATGCTTTTGGATTTTATCGTACCCAAGTGTATTTTCTTCGATTCTTTTGAGTTGTGTTAATAGTGCCTCATTTGGTTTATACCCTAGTTGCGTTAGCATCGCATCTCTATACATTTGTATCCTTTTTAAAATATTTCAAAAATAATATCAGTTTTTTGTAAATATTAAGCATATATTTACCTCTTATGACTATAATTGTAACAGAAACTAAATCAACTCAAAAGAGAGACTATGACAGAAGAAATACTCAAAAAAATCAAACAATTACCACCACTTCCAGAATCGGCAATGCAAATTGAAGCCGTTTATCAAGATCCAGATAGTAGTTTTAATGATATGGTTAAGATTTTAGAAAAAGACCCTCTTTTAACAGCAGACATCTTAAAAGCAGCAAATTCACCACTTTATGGCTTTTCACGTGAAATCAACGCTATCAGTCAAGCTGTTGGTCTTTTTGGTATGGGAACTGTACGTGGTTTTGCCCTTGCTTCCATAGTAAAAAAGAGCTTTACATTAAATCTTGCACCCTATGGAATTAACAACGATATGTTCTCTGCACTTTCTAAAAAACAACATGGTTTGATGACTGCATGGTGTTTAAGAAAAGAGAATCGTCTTTTAGGTGTGCTTTCTCCTGCTGCATTTCTTGTTGAAATAGGAAAAGTACTCATTGCACAGCAAATTGTTGCAGATGGAAAAGAGGAAGAATTTCGTGATGCTTTAGCTGAACTTGGAGATGTTGAAGCGGCAGAACAAGCAATAGTCGGTGTACAAACTCCTGAAGTAAGTGCAACAATTTTTGAACAGTGGAAATTTGAAACAAAACTTGTTGATGTTTTACGAAACTGCCAAACTCCAGAAAAAGCACTAGAAGAGGACCAACGTCCTGCGCAAATCTTACATGTTGTGCGTGTTGCTGTGCCTATCAACGGAAAAGTAACAGATGCAAGTGTAGCTGCAGCTCAAGAGCTTATTAGCAAATATAATCTTGATATGGAAAGCTTTGAAAAAGCTATAGAAAACGCAAGATAAACTTCATTTGAAATCTCTACTTATTAGACTCACTCATGGTTTGAGTGAGTTAGACATCGCCCCACAAGAAGCACAACTTATTCAAACATGGCTCCAAAAAAAATACCTCACAAAAACAGACACAAGCTATAAGTTTCACTCAAAATACCGTGCAGGAAGTTTAGGACTGGTACAAAAAGGCACGGCATATCTTCATGTGATTGGAGAAAATGTCCGTGACTTATTTATAGGTGAAAATGATTTAGGCACAGCCTTAGAAGGTGACCTCATCATTGCACAAAGAATCTTAGGTAAACGCGGAACCCCTAGTGCAAAAATCGCTGAAATTGTTGGAAGAGAGCAAAGTTACAGTGTTGCTTACATCATCCAAAAAGAGGGACATAAAGCTTTAGTTGATTTAAAAACAGAGTACCCCATCGGAGCAGAGCTTACACAAGAGGAACTTGCAACTCATAAAATAGGGGATGTCTTTAAGATTGACAATCAAGAAAATAGTGTTTTAGAAAAACTTGGAAATATCAGTGACCCTCTCGTTGATGAACGCATTGTGCTTGCACAATTCAACAAACATGACGCCTTTGAAGAGGATGTCTTAGAAATCGCAAAATCATTCCCACCAGTAGATGCAAAAAAATACCCAAAACGCAAAGATTTAAGAGATTTAGCCTTTTGTACCATCGACCCTGTGACTGCAAAAGATTATGATGATGCCATCTACTATGACCATGAAAACACAACACTTTATGTGGCTATTGCCGATGTGAGTGAGTATGTTAAGCCTTTTGGAGCTTTAGACAACGAAGCAATTTATAGAAGTTTTTCTATCTACTTACCCCATCGTTCCATTCCTATGCTGCCACGACAACTCAGTGAAACACTCTGTTCCTTGCAAGCAGATGTCGATAGACTTGCATTTGTCTTTGAAATGCAACTCGATGTAAATAGCCTAGAAGTTGTGCATTCACAAGTCTATGAAGCGATTATCCATTCTCAGCGACGCTTTAACTACGAAGAGATAGATGCTTTTTTCACAGGAAGATTAACAGCCCAAAATACAAAAGAAAAAGCTATCTTTGAAGATTTAAAACATCTCCGAGTGCTGACAGATATGCTTCGAGCTAAACGTCTTAAAAAAGGGTATGATTTTCACTCAACTGAGATACAAATGCAACTCGACGAAAAAGGTAATCTCCTCGCAACAGAAGCATCTCAAGAGACTCCTTCTCATGCCCTCGTTGAAGACTGTATGCTTTTAGCCAACAAAGCAGCAGCGGCACAGTTTGAGCGAGGTATCTTTAGAATCCACGAAGCGCCTTCTCAAGCAAAACTCCAAAAACTCTACCAAGAACTTGCTGGAATTGGGATGAACATCGACATCAAAGAGACACTCAAAGAGACCATTAACGACATTCAACAACAAGCGCGCGATATGGACTTAAGAGAAGATGTTGATACCCTCATCATCCGCTCTCAGATGCAAGCACGCTATGCACCACTTAATTCAGGACACTTTGGACTCGGCTTTGAAGCCTATACTCATTTCACTTCACCTATTCGTCGTTACTCTGACCTCATTGTGCATCGACTCATAAAAGCAATCAATGCAGGCGATACACAAGAGGGTTCTTATGTTTTACGTAACATTGAATCTTTAAGTATGACCATTAGTGAAAAAGAGCGAGAAGCAAGTACTATTGAAGTGGAATTTATGGCACGGAAATTTGCTCGTTGGGCAGAACAGAACATAAACAAAGAGTTTCAAGCGAAAATTGTCGCCACCGATATGGAGATAAAAGCAGACTTAAATGACACTATAAAAGGAGCAAGACTCAACATCACATCTTTGGACAGTGTTGTACTTTTTGAAAATGTCACGGTGAAGATAGAGAAAGTTGATATTGCAAAAGCGAAAATTTTTGCAAGTGTTGTGGGCAAGGAAGATGTATAAAAATGAGCTAGATAAGGCAATCGCTAACAAAACAGTCTCTAATAGTTTTGTATTTTTTGGTGAATCTAGCTTTCTCATAGATATGTACTCCAAAATGATGGTACAGGTTACTGATGCCAATACACTCACTTTTTACCATGATGAATACGATTTTAAATCTGCAAAAGCACATCTCTCCCAAGCTTCTCTTTTTGGAGATAGAAACATACTGCTCATCAAAAGTGAAAAGAAAGTACCCAAAAATGAGCTGAATACCCTTCTTGAATTTTGTGAAAAGAATCCTGATAATGTTTTTGTCTATGCCTATTATGGAAGTGACCATAAAATCTACAACAACAAAAAAGCATTTGCAGGTAAGCAAACAATGTCTGTGCGTTTTTTTCACCCTAAAGAGTATGAAGCACAAAATATAGTATCACATATAGCACAAGAAAAAAAGGTACAAATAGATAAGTACACTATCTCTCAGCTTTTAAGTATTCACAATGGCGATGTCGCTTTAGCTTGCAATGAGATAGAAAAATTTCGTGTCTATGATAGAGAGATAACAAGTAAAGATGTTGAAAACCTTGTGTATGGACTCAGTGAGGTAAATATCGATGGTTTTATCAAAAAGATACTGGCTAAAAAAGAGTTTACAGAAGATTTGAAAAATATTTTAGAGCATGGTGAAGATGAGATACGTGTCATCACAGCCATCACAGCCTATATAACGCAACTCTATATGTTTAACATCTACATCAGAGTCAATGGTGCGCCAAATGCCCTAGAAATCCTAGGCTACCCTGCCCCAAAATTTGTAGTCGATGAAAAAGCAGCACTTTCGATGAAATTTAAACCAAATACATACTCAAAACTTCATGAACTGCTCTTAGGAAGTGAACTGAAGATGAAAAGTTCCAATGTTGATAAACATGCGATTTTACTTTCTACACTTATAAGAGTGCAAAAGCTATTATAAAAAAGTTGGAATTTCCACCCAACACGACCCACTAAAAATTTAGCAAAAAAAAGGGTAACTAGAAAAACTAGTTACCCTTTATAATCCCAATAATTATGGTAATCAGCCATAACTAAAAAGGAGATACCTTGTTACAAGCAGAAATATACCACAAAAAAATAAATACTAGTTTTTATCTGTATTTACGATTTTGTTAGCACTAATCCATGGCATCATTTCACGAAGTCCGTTACCAGTTTGCTCGATTAAAGAAGCTTTTGCATTTGCGCGTTCAGCATTCATACGAGGGTAACCTGCTTGACCTTCTAAGATAAAGTCTTTTGCAAATCTACCATCTTGGATTTCTTTTAAGATTTCTTTCATAGCAGCTTTAGACTCATCATTGATAACACGTTTCCCTGAAACATAGTCACCATACTCAGCAGTATTTGAGATAGAGTATCTCATATCAGCGATACCACCTTCAAACATCAAGTCAACGATAAGTTTAAGTTCGTGTAAACACTCAAAGTATGCCATTTCAGGAGCATAACCCGCTTCTGTTAATGTTTCAAAACCAGCTTGAACAAGTGCAGTTGCTCCACCACAAAGAACAGCTTGCTCACCAAAAAGGTCAGTTTCAGTTTCATCTTTGAAAGTAGTTTCGATGATAGCAGTACGACCACCACCAATTGCTGAGGCATAAGAAAGAGCTAGCTCTTTTGTTTTACCACTAGGATTGTTTCCAACAGCGATAAGGTCAGGAATACCACCACCACGAACAAACTCAGAACGAACAGTGTGTCCTGGTGCTTTTGGTGCAATCATCGTTACATTGATGTCTGCCGCAGGAATGATGCTTTTGTAGTGAATGTTAAAACCATGACCAAATGCAATAGTATCTCCCGCATTTAAGTTTGGTTCAATCTCTTCTTTGTAGATTCTTGCTTGGTCTTCATCTGGAAGAAGAATCATAATTACATTTGCTTTTGCTGTTGCTTCTGCTACTGTAAGTACTTCAAAGTTTTTCGCTTCAGCTTTAGCCCAAGAAGAACCATTTTTACGTAAACCAACAACAACATTAACACCGCTATCTCGTAAGTTTTCTGCGTGTGCATGCCCTTGAGAACCAAAACCAATCATTGCAACTGTTTTACTTTTAATGAGGTCTAAACTTGTATCTTTATCATAATAAACATTTAATGCCATTTTATTTCCTTGTGTCTTTTAGTTAGGTATTAAGGTCTTAACCTTAAGAATTTGTCGCATTATACTCAATTAATGATAAACCTTTTATTAGTTATGTATAATGCCAAGAAATTTAATGAAAAATGCGAGATAGTGATGAAAAAATTTAATCTTTTTAATGAAATAATTACAAGTGATAAACAAGCACTTTTAAAAGCGATGCATTCCACACGACTTTTTGGTATTAGCATAACAGGCGACATAGTCTATGCTCCTTTTAAAGCCAAGGAAATACTCATCTATGAAGGGCAACATACTCCAAAACCGAGCAATGCACTGATGCCAAGTAAACCACAAACTCTTGAAGAGATGATGGGGAAAAACTATCAAGTACTCGAGGATGACAACCGTGTACTTATCAAAGCTTTTTCAAACTGGCAAGAGCTTATCAAGATAAATACACCCAGAGCTTCTTATGATGATACAACCAATGATGGTGTCGATAGATTTGCAGATAATCATTTAGAAGATATTGGCTGGCAGGCTGTTGAGTTTAGTATTCCTTATAGAGTTTTAGTGGAAATTTTAGAAGAGCAAGCAAGTGGAACAATTTTTTGTATTGAAAAAGAAGAACCCTCTTACCAGTTTAGTGGTCTAGGTTTTATTGATGATGACAAAGAAGCTTATGATATACTTTTTGAGTATGCAAAAAGTAAAATCAAGGATGTCATTACACACAATGACAACTTTAAAGATGAGTACTTGAGTGATGACCAACTCGAAGCTTTAGAATTTTTCAAGCTCCGTTAGTATGCCAACAACTGCGATTTATATAGAACGAAAGTATCGAGGGAAAATCATTTTTCCTCAAACAAAAGAAGCTAAAAATACCTTTTTTCGTGTCAAACAAGCCTATGCGAACCATGAAGTGATGGGAGTACATCTCCTTTTTTCTTCAAAAAAATTGCATAAGCTCAAAACATATCAAAAAGGAAGTTCTCAAGAAGAGCTGGAACTTTTGGATTTTTATCTCCAACTTGGAAAAATCCTTGACTTTGATACAGAAGATGCACACAAACTCAAAAACTCTATCATCTTTACCAATGACAATGCCCATGCAAGCTATAACATCACAAAACGATTGACACTCATAAACAAAAAGAAAAAATCTGCTTTGAAAAAAAGTGAACTCTTTTGGGATATTGAAAATTTTTCTACGATTAGTTCTATTTTCAATGATGTAATCGAACCCTATGCTATAACAGATGAGCATATTCATCTCGCAGCAAATCCCGACTCGCTCTATCTTAAACGTGCAGAGTGGGAGGCGAACTTATTTGACTATAGTAAACGACTTGAGTCATTTGATTTTGTAAAGTGTGAACACGGAAAAAATGTCGCAGATGATGTTTTACTTGAAAAATTCAAAAAAGCCAAACTCAAAAACACCAATGTTTTCATCTTGACCTTCGATAGAGAACTTAAAGAGCGATTTTTAGACGTCACTCACAAAAGTAATAATCTTTTTATTCTTTCAAAGTAAAGTTTTCTAGAATTTCTGGGAGTGGCTCTCCTATGTAATAACCCTGAATATAGTCCACACCCATCTCTTTGACTATCTCAAATATCTCTTTGGAATGAACAAACTCAGCAACAATTTTTTTGTTGAGTTTTTTTGCAAATACGATGATAGTCTCTACAATAAGCCGTGCATTTTTATCACTATCAAGATTTTTTATCAAAGAACCATCTATCTTCATAAAGTCCGATTGCATGGTCGTCATATGTGTAAAGTTTGCATAGCCACTCCCAAAATCATCAATGGCAATGCATGCACCTATTTTATAGACTTCCTCGATGAACTCCACAATAGCCACTTCCCCATCACTCTCTTGTGTCTCTAAAATTTCAATGGTAAGCTTACTTGCTATGTCGTATTCTTGGATTTTATCAAACAAAAAGTGCTTTGTTTTTGTGTTTAAAATATCTGAAAAAGAGAGATTAATACTAAAGTTCATATCTCTCTCTTTAAAATATGCAAAAGATTTTTCTATCATGATTGCAGTGAGTTTAGGATAGACTTTTATCTTTTCACTAATCTCTAAAAAGAAAAATGGAGAGAGAACCTTGCCATCTTCTTTTTTCAATCGAATCAAGGCTTCGTACTTATCGATTTTACCTGTTTTAAGATTGAATAGGGGCTGAAAATAAGGCTCAAAACCATCAGTTTCTAAGGCATAGCGAATGATTTTTACCATCTCAATGTTATTTCTATACTGTGCTGAAAGTTGTAAATTTTCATCATAAATTATATAATTTTTTGCCGATTTTTTCGCTAATTTTAATGCCATATCTGCATTTACTAAGCCTGTACCTGATTGATTTACAACAGCTGTTGCAATCGTTGCAGACAGATGAATCAATATATCATTCACAAGAAAATCTTCATGGGTAATTATATGCAATATATCTTTAATTGTAAGAGTTTTTGCTTCTAAGCTATTAGGTCTATCAATGATAAAGGCATATTCATCCGAAGGAAGTTTAAATACATCCGCATGATATTTTTCTGCAATTTTTCGTAAAAGTATCGCCATTTTTACTAAAATATGATCCCCAATCATATGCCCATAGTAATCATTAATCGTTGTAAAATCATCAATGTTTATAAGCATAATCAATTTTCCTTGGGAAGATTGCAACTGCTCTATAAAACTCAATCTATTGGGAAGTCGTGTGAGTTTATCAAAATAAGCTTGTCGGTAGATATAATCCGAACTCTCTTTGACTCTTTGCTCAAGAGTTTCGTTGAGTTCTCCTAACTCTTGAGAGACTTTATTTGCTAAATTGGCAATGACATGTTCTGCCCGCAGTTCATATGTATCATTTCTTTTAGGAATTGTTTTTCTGTATGTTTTTTGATGTACTTGATCTTCACTGAGGGCTAAGAGTGTCATTGTTTCATTAAGAAATTGATTTTCTGTTTCTCCATGAAAAAATTCTCCATAAGTAAAAAAGCCAGAAACTTTTCCTAAACGATTTAAAATTTCAAGTTCATCCACTACATTATCATGCATAAATCTTCGTCTCGCCATACAGGAGTAGATAAAAATCGCTTCTGGAGTATGTGTACTTTCTGCCATCATTCTCGTTATTTGATAATCACTATTTTGTAAAATATGTTCTATATTCCCAACACCAAAACGAAGTTCTGTTCCTTCTGGAATATTTCCAGCAAAAGTCAAAGAACCATCACTATGTTTAAAAAGAACTGCTCGCCCAATACTCAGACCATCTTTTTCAAATATCAAGGGAAATTCTATACCAACTTGAGGTAATCTATTGGCAAGGTCTTGCCCCAAATATTTTGCATAAATAGCGACAGCGGAGATACCATCTATTTCATACACACGATTTTTTATTGCTTTTGTAACATACATCTTTTTACCGATGGGTATCCAATCAAAAGTATATTTTGTTTGTACAGACAACTCTTTAGCACTTAAAGAGACACCAACGACACCCGCACTACTTATCTCTTTTTTATCAAATACATAGGTCGTTTCTAAGGCACCATTATCACCTGCTAATCCTCCTGAGAGAACCACATCTGGAGCAATATTATAAACCCCTTTAACAAATTCCTCTCCATTTGTCCCAATACCGTCTGCAAAACTAATCAAAGCTTTTGTCTCTTGTGTACATAAAGCTTTTGCAAGTGTTTCACCTATAGCAAAATCATCATAATTAAAATCTTCATATTTGAGTAAAGTTGTTTGGAGTTTTGTTTTTTCAAAAAGAGTAAAAGCTACACTACTCTTCTGTGTAGCATAAACATTTTTACCATCTATAATGCCATCAGTAGTTGTTCCAATGAGTACAGATTGTGGGTAATGAGTGCTAAAATAGTTTTGTATTTTTTGAAGTACGGCTATCTCACTACTTGCACAGAAAACTTGAATAAGTGTCTGTGGGGTATCTACCGTGGATGCCTCAGCAAAACCACTCAGTTCATCAATATCAGTAAAAGAAGTGGTAAAATTTTTCATGTGCTTATTTTACCATGTTTTTTGAGATATCGTTGTAAAATAATCATGGCAGAGATAGAATCCACTCTTCCATCGCGAATATACTTTATTTCGCCCTTCATCAAACTCTCAGCTTCAAGAGAGCTTCCTGCTTCATCTTGGTAAAATAGCTCGCCTTCAAATGCAACTAAGTTCATAAAATGTTTTATCCTACGTTGCATCTCCTCTTCACTACTTCCACCTAAAGGAACACCTATAACCACAGCATCTACTTCCCACTCTAAAAGTGCTTTTTTAACTTCTGCTGCAGCCTGATTACGATTTTTTCGGATAACTGCGGGGAGAGGAATCACGATATCTTGATGTGCAGAGTAAGCTAACCCGATACGTTTAAGTCCTAAGTCAATAGCAATATATTTCATTATTTACCCAAACAAAAAGAGCCAAACATTTTGTCTAACATCTCATCATTATCAAAAGGTCTTGTGATACTTGCCATCGCTTTCACCGCTTCATTGAGGTGAAAAGAGAAGATTTCAAGTTCTTGCTCTTCTAGTGGACTAAAAGACTCCTCTATGTTTTGCATTGTAGCTTCTACGGCACTAATTTGTCTCTGTGAAATCAACATCATCTCATCAGAACTATTACTTTTATCCATAATCTCTTCAAGCTTAGTGACTAAAGTGTTCACATCCTCTTTGGAGTTTAAAGCTAAATCAAATGCAACATCTTCTAAAACAAGTTTAGCTTCTAAATCAATCTTATTTTTTACAAACAGTATTTGCTTACTCTGTGCATATTTTTCTACAAGTTCTAAAATCTGCCTATCCTCGGCATTTACTTCACGAGAACTATCAAAAAGTGCAATAACAATATCACTCTCTTCTATCGCTTGTAAAGAGCGTTCTATCCCTATCTTTTCTATAGTATCGTTCGCTTCACGGATGCCTGCTGTATCGACAATCTTGATAAGATGTGTGCCGATTTTCACCTGTTCTTCGATGGTATCACGAGTTGTTCCTGCTATGTCACTCACAATCGCACGATTAAAATGAAGCAAGGCATTAAGAAGTGAACTTTTGCCTACATTTGGTTTGCCGACTATTGCCACACGAAAACCTTGCATTAAGCCCTCACGAGACTTTGAAGCTTGGAGTGTTTTTTCTAAAAGTTTATAAAGTGCTTCTAGTTTTGTTCTGATTTGTTGTACTAAATCTTGCGGTAAATCTTCTTCTGCATAGTCAATACTCACTTCACTAAAGGCTAAAATATGGATAATCTCATCTCGAACATCTTCGATAAAATGTTTTAAACTTCCTTTCATCTGTGAAGCTAAAATCTTCGCAGCATCTTCACTCTTTGCTTCTATAAGTTGGGCAATCGCTTCTGCTTCACTCAAATCAATCCGACCATTGAAAAAAGCACGTTTGCTAAATTCACCTGCATTTGCAAGTCTTGCACCATTCACAAGGCAAGCTTTTAAAATCGTTTGAGCCACAACAAAACCGCCATGACATTGTATCTCTACAACATCTTCAGCAGTAAATGAAAAAGGTGCTTGAAAGTAAATAACAATCGCTTCATCTATAAGTGTATCTGCCGTATCATACAGCGAGGTAAGGCTTGCATGTCGTGGAGAAAAGTCATTTTTTTTGGATAGTTTTTTTGCAATGGAGAGTGCATTGTCTCCACTCAATCGGATTATCGCGATAGAGCCGATACCATTCGCTGTTGCAATGGCTGCTATTGTATCATCAATCATCTAATCACTTGTATGATAATCATTTACAATGATATATTTGAGACCATCTTTTGTAGAACGGATGACGACATATTTTTTTGGATAGCGTTCACGAAGCTCTTTGAGTGCGATTTGTACAAGTACACCATCTAAGATTTTTGTTTGTGCTTTGCCATCTCTCTCAATACTCTCACAAACACTCTCTATGTAGTGGTGAATGGAATCTTCTTGATTTTTCAAAAATTCGGCTATTTCTAAACGGAGTTGTACTTTATACTGTGCATTAATCCAGTTAAAAAGCATATAAGAGATTGCCTTGTATCGGTAGCCCTCTTTTCCTATCAAAAGGGCTGCGTCTTCACCTTGAAATTCTATAAGAATTGTTTCTGCATCATAGCGAGCAACTGTGACATGTTCTATCTTGAAACAAGTTAATGTAAAGAGTTCATTTATCTTCTCTCTAATCTCTACAACAACAGTATCTTCTTTTTCTACCACTTTCTTTTTAGGCATGATACTTTGAATCTTTGATTTTACTTTTGTCGTGATTGGTTCTTTTTCTACTTGAGCAAGTTCTTCTACTATAGGCTCAGAAAAGCCTGACTTCGTTTCATCAACATCCGCAACAATAATCGCTGTTTTTTTAAAAACGCCTAAGTATCCTTTATGCGGATGCTGAATCACTTCACTTTTGAGTTGGGTTACAGAACACTTGAGTTGGCTTGCTGCGTTTGCATATGCCATTTCAAGTGTGTCAGCCTCAACTTTAATCATTTTTCTTCCCATGATTTTTTGCTATTGCTTTTTCAGCATCTTGCATATTTTTAAACTGTTGATTGACAACAAACTGTTGTGCAATAGAAAAGAGGTTATTTACAAACCAGTACAGTACAAGTCCGGAAGGAAAACTAATAAAGAAAAATGTAAAAATAACTGGAAGATACTTCATCACTTTTTCTTGCATAGGGTCTGTAAAATTTGTTGGTGTTAAATGCTGTTGCAAGAACATTGAAGCACCCATAAGGAGTGGTAAAATGTAAAAATGATCCATTCGAGAGAGATCCTGAACCCACAACATCCATGGTGCACCTTGTAACTCAACAGAATTTAGAAGCAGACGATAAATCGCATAAAATACTGGGATTTGTAAAAGCATTGGGAGACAACCACCAAGAGGGTTTGCTCCATGTTTTTTGTACATATCCATTGTTGCAGCATTAAGACGTTGGGGGTCTTTTTTGTATTTCTCTTTAAGCTCTTTAAGTTTTGGTGTCAGTTGCTTCATTTTTTGCATTGACATCATACCCTTATAAGTAAGCGGGTAAAGAATCATTCTAATAAGTGCCGTTAAACCAACAATAGCCCAACCCCAGTTTCCAAAGATTCCATGTAACCACGAAAGGACTAAGAACATTGGTGCTGAAGCAAAAGTAAACCAACCATACTCAATAACATGAGTGAGGATAGGCTTAATATTATGGAGTGTTTTATAATCTTTTTGTCCTATATAGCCATGAAATTTCATTGTTTGTAAGGCATCAAAATAGGCAACAGGATTATCATCATTATCACGGTCTATAATGATGTTTGTATCTTTAGAAAAACCATACATCATACTTGTTGTGTATTGGTCAAAAGAGGCTACAAGTGCAACACCTGTAAAAGTTTTACGTCCCTCAGCATCCCCATCTTCTATGATAGTAAGCTTTTTATCATCGGTATAAACTAAGGCTCCCTTCGCTGTCATCATCTGCTCTTTTTCATTTACTCTTGGACGTTTCCCAACATAAATGTAATGGCGTTTATCTTTTGAGAGTGAAATATCAGCATCATAATGTCCATCAGCATAAAAAACTAAATCTTTTGTTACCGTTAAACTAGAGAGTTTTTGCGTTAATCTTACATGTTGTGCTTTACCATTTAAAATGATTTCTGATGCAGAAGCAGTATACGGAGTTTTCGATGCTTCTGCATTTAAAGCTTCATCAACAAAACGGATATAAAGAGGTTTCGCACCCGTACTTTGTATAATCTGTGCGTGTTTATTGTTAGCATCACGGAATTTATCTTCGAGTAACTCTTTTGAAGAGATACGTCCAAGTGTATCCATTTTTAAGATAAATTTATCATTTTTGACAGTTAAGATAGTGTTTTTAGCACTGATATTTGCCGCTGTTTCAGTAGGTGAAACACTATGACCTACTTCTGTTTGGACTGTAGAAACTTTTTGTTCTACTTGTTTTTGAGAAGCCACTGCAGTTTTTTCTTCTGGTTGGGCAGGTGGGAAAATAGCTGTATAGCCTACGAAAAATATAACGGACAGTACAACAGCGACTGCAAGTCTTTGGTTTGGTGAGAGTTTATCGAACACAAATTACCCTTTGTATAAAAAATTTTTTATAATGTAATGACGGTTTTTTTGATTGGGAACCAGCCAATATTTTATGGATGCAACTTCTAGCTTTGTAGGCTTCAATATCAGTTTATCAAGTAATGGATACTCAATACCGCCTTCAAAAAGTTGATTACAACGTAGTATTCTAGTCAAAGAGTGGTAAAAAGCACTTGAAAGTGAATTATTTACAAAGTTTAAACGTGCATATTCACTACAAGATGGGTAGTATCGACACGAACCAAAGCCAAGGAGTGTTAAAAATTTCTGATAAAACCATAAAAGTTTAAGTAAAAGTTTTCGCATGTTTAAGTACTTTTATAAAATTGTTTTTAAATTGTTCATGAGAAGTATCGAAGAGTCCCGCTTTGGCAACAAATACATAAGAACCATCTTTAAGAGAATCAGAAAATTCAAGAAACATGGCTCGCATTCTACGTTTAGCACGGTTGCGTTTGACTGCATTGCCTAGCTTTTTTGTAGCTGTGAAACCTACTTTATGAATTCCTGCTTGAGGAAGAAAAAAGAGGACAACACTGTGAGAGTGCTGATTTTTTCCTTTATTGTAAACATACATAAACTCCTTATGGAGTTTTAATGTTTCAAAACCGCCTAAACTGCCAATCTTTTACGACCTTTTGCTCTACGACGATTGATTAAATTACGACC
>JALUWV010000027.1 GCA_027019335.1 Sulfurimonas sp.
GCCTGGTCCCATTCCGAACCCAGAAGCTAAGCCCCTCATCGCTGATAATACTGCATCTTTCAGGTGTGGAAATGTAGGTCGCTGCCTAGTTTGTCTTTTTTCTTTCTTACTTTTAATCTTCAAACTATTTTTACTTTTACAATATTTACTGATTTATTTGAATTTTATATATTTTACCTAAAAAACTTTACCCATATATTTATTAACACCTTTTTCTTACGAGTATTTTACTTGTTATCCTTTGGATGTTGCTTTTGAAATAGTAACTTATCTAAGTCTATTTCAAAATCAAAGTATTGGGATTGAAAATAGTTTGCAGATATATGTGCAAATTGGATAGTAGCGGCTTCATTGTTTTTTAATTCTAAGTATAAAAGTCCTAAAGCATATCGGCTTTGAGCAAAGTTTTTGTTTTTCAGATTGGCTAATTCTAGTAAGGCTATAGCATTTCCATGATGTTGGGCTGCTGTTGAGGCAATTGCCCCTAAAAAGAGTGTGTGAACATCACGCATTTTCACTTCATCAATGAGGGAGTTATACATTGTATATGCTTTTTCATATTGTTTGCCAAAAAGATACGTCATTGCTAAGGCACTCATAATATCTTCCGTTTGAGTGTTGGACTCTTGGAGTTTTAACTCTAGTTGTTGTGCCAAAAAGTAAAGTTTACCTGTAATGAGATTCTCTTGAATATATAAGTACCGAGTAATAGCAGGACCATAATATAAATCTGTAAAATCAAATTTTTGTTTTTTAAGATAGTTTATAACCTTTGTAGCATATTGAGTATCTTTTAAGTCATAAAAATGCGTATCTATATACATTATATGTGGTAAAATATCTGTAGGAAGGAGATTTGTTAATTTTTCTGAAGCTTCTTGTGCATTTTGCATTTTGTTAAGTCTTAAAGATATGATACAATCTATGGCAAGGTAAAGAGGTTTTTGTTTATAATTATTTTCTAACCAATCTAAAGAAGATATATAATTGTTTTGAGCAATGTTTATAAGTGTAGTCAAAAATTCTTTTTCTTCACTATCATCTTCATCTGCTAAAGAATCTTTGATAATTGATTTAAGTTTTGAATTTTCTTTATTGATAAGTTGCCCTGTTAAAATAGCATAAATTCCAGAAAGATAATTTTTAGCATCTAAATAATAAGAACGTAAAAAATGTTGATGGGCTAATTCCATATTGCCCATTTGAGCATAGGTCAAGCCTAAGTCATACTGTAAAATAGAGTGCTTCGGTTGAATCTTAACGAGTTCTTTAAGAATTTTATTGGCTTTTCGTATTTTAAAAGAGAGTGCTTGCTGGATAGCTTTTGTAATGCCAATATTTATGTTTGAAGTCGTGGCACTTTGTGAAAGATAACTTTGTGCAGAGTTTACATCGTCTATATAAATATTGGCATTTCCTTTACGAATATAACTGATTGTTTTGTCTGCATTAAAAACTTTATAAGGAGAGAAATAAAAAATCTTTTGGTAGTTTAAAAGTTTTGATTTGTCTATTTTACTCAGATATGCTTTTTGTGCTTGTATGGGGTCAAATAATGCTTTTTGAAGTGTGACTTTAATAGGGTAAAGTTTTTTGACTTTTTCTGGAAACATATCAGTAACATTTTTTATCTCCCTTGTTGCATCTGTAATTTTCCCTGCTTTTAAATCAATGAGACCGAGTGCAAATTGTGATTTTATCGGGTAAATATTTTTCAATATACTCTCTTGTAGATGAGAGATAGAAAGATCATATTCACCAACTCTCGCATACAAGAGTGCAAGACTAAAATCACTATTATCCTGAAATTTATTTTCCATCGCATCAATAGCAGCATAGTTATTGCCAAACAGAGCATTGAGTTTTGCTTTAAGATTATTTTCTATGATTGGATAGACCATTGTATCTTTAGCATTTTCTAAAGCACTTAAAGCTTCAAGATAATTTTTATTATAGTAATTGATGAGTGTATAGTAGTAAGCATAGAGTGGTGAGTTGATTTCATGTGGTAAATATGCATAGGCTAAATCAATGTAGTACTTGAAATTTTCTTGTTCTTTCAAATGTAAAGAGCAGACAGCTGCATTGATAGCACTGACACAGCGTTTGTCATTATTTTGAATTGCTTTTTGGAATGTTGTTTGTGCTTGTTTATACTGTTTATTTTTAAGTTGGGCAACACCGAGGTTATAAAGAGAGACAGCTTCGCTATATTGTGCAATATTTTCATAAAGTACGAGAGCTTTTTCTTTTGAACCATTACTATAGAGATAGTTCGCTTTGGCAATCATATTTTCAAGTTTACTCGGTTGCACAGGGGTAATTTTTGTGTGTTGGAGAGAGTCTTCTATGAAAGCCATAGAGTTTTTCTCTTTTTTTTGCGAAGATTTGAGAACAAGAAGCAGACTTATAACAATAATGAGAACAAGAACAATAGCAATCCCACCAAAGAGAAGAATTTTTTTCTTTTTGGCTGCTTCATCATCAACTTGGGGAACACCATTGTTATCTTCATTAGCAACCTCACTCTCTTGAATAATAATTATCTCTTCTTGTGCCTCAGCCATATAGTACCTTTATGAAGTTTATTCCGCATAGTATAGCAAAAGAAGCAATAATAATACCATTTATTTTCGCTATAATACTTCTTATGAAGAAAAGAATATTTGTTACTGCTACCAACACAGATATTGGTAAAACATACACTGCTAAACACTTACTAGAGGCTTTTGCTTCGCAAGGCTATAGAGTCGGAGCGATGAAGTTAATTGAGACGGGGGTAAAAGAGTTTGCCCCTGATGCAACAGCACTTTTGCAAACATTACAACAGTTAAATCCTGCCTTTTTGTCACTTGAAGTAGCAGACATCTTGCCCCTACAGTATGAATTAGCTGCAGCACCTTACATTGCAGCCAAGAAAGAAGCACTTGATTTAGAGCGATTGGATGCAACTGTGGTAAGGTTAGAACTTTTATGTGATATATTAATTATTGAGGGTGCAGGTGGTCTGTATGTGCCAATTGATGAAAAATATATGATGATAGATATGATTACTCATTTTCAGGCAAAGGCACTTTTGGTAACACACTGCTCACTTGGATGTATTAACGATACACTTTTAAGTCAAAAAGCACTACAAGATTTAGAGATTGATTTTGTGACTGCCTTTAACTGTAGAGAAGAAGACACAAGTTTTGGCGTTGTCTCTGAACCATATTTTCAAGAGACTCAAAAAAATGTATTGAAAGTGACTGAGGACATTGACACAATTTGCGATGTCTTGTATAATTTGTAAAAAAGAAAGAGAACTTATGCAACACCTAATTAGAACCGATGATTTTTCAAAAGAAGAGATAGAAGAAATCTTAGCAGAGGCCAAAAAATTTAGTGATGGAAGATATGAACGAGTCTTACAAGATAAAATCATTATTACACTTTTTTTTGAAAACTCAACCCGTACAAAAAGCTCATTTGAGATAGCAGCAAAACGACTCGGTGCCGATATGGTACATCTTGATGTAGCAAAAAGTTCTACAAAAAAAGGTGAAACACTTGTCGATACTGCAATGAATCTTGATGCGATGGGTCCTCATGCGATAATTGTGCGACATCAAAATGCAGGGGTACCAAAAATTCTCTCAAATAATACAAAAGCGAGTATTGTCAATGCAGGGGATGGTGCGCATGCCCACCCCACACAAGCACTTTTAGACTTATATACACTCAAAGAGCATTTTACTTCATTGCAGGGAAAAAAAATCGCGATTGTTGGCGATATTAAAAACTCACGTGTGGCAAACTCAAACATAGAACTACTCACACGTTTTGGCATGGAGGTTATTTTAGTCGCACCTCCACAGTTCTTACCAAAAACAGCTTTACGAACAACACATTATTTAAATGAGATTATTGATGAAGTGGATGCGATTATGAGTTTACGAACACAAACAGAACGCCACTCTTCACAAAGTTACGCTTCACTCAAGGACTATGCGAGTGATTTTTGTATTACTAAAGAACTAGTTGGGGAGAGAGATATTATTATTTTACACCCTGGACCAGTCCATAGAAACATTGATATCTCTGATGAACTCCTTGCAGATTCACGATGTAAAGTACTTGAGCAAGTGAGTAATGGGGTCAATATCCGTATGGCAATTTTAAAAAAGCTCATTGCCTAAAAAGATGACATTTGAAGATTTAAACAAGTTTGGTAAGCAAAGAGTGCCTTTTTTGTTTTTTTGTGATTTTGAGGCAAAGAGAGTGGAGGCATTTCCTTTAGAGTCGCTCGAATCCGAAGATATTGAGTACGAAATAAATCAAACATATACGTATAAAAATCATACACACTTTTTAAATCCTCTGCCTACCTCTTTTGTCAGCTATAAAAAAAAGTTTGATAAAATTATAGAAAAAATAAAAGCAGGGGAGACATACATCCTCAATCTTACACAAGCAACAGCTATCGCACCAACAAAAACACTTCGGGAAATGTTTCATCTTGCAAATGCAAGCTATAAGTTGCGTTTTAAAGATAAATTTCTCTGTTTTTCACCTGAACAGTTTGTGCAAATTCAAGAAAATCATATCCATACTTTTCCAATGAAAGGGACAATCAATGCCAATGTAGCAAATGCAAGCAAGAAAATTTTAGCCAATCAAAAAGAGTTAGCAGAGCATATAATGGTAGTTGATTTACTTCGTAATGACTTATCAATAGTTGCAAACGAGGTTAAAGTCGAACAGTTTCGTTACATTACTGAGATAGCAGCAGGAGAAAAAAAACTGCTGCAAGTGAGTTCCCATATCAGTGGAAATATTGGAGAACATTGGCATGAAAACATAGGCACAATTTTAAAAAAATTACTTCCTGCTGGGAGCATAAGTGGTGCGCCAAAAAAGAGTACGCTTTCTATTATAAATGATGTAGAAGCCTATGAACGGGGATTTTTTACAGGAGTTTTTGGTGTGTATGATGGAGAAAAATTTGATAGTGGTGTGATGATTCGTTATATAGAAAAAACAGACAAGGGTTTTGTTTATAAAAGTGGCGGAGGTATTACCTTAGATAGTGATGCTCACTCAGAGTACCAAGAACTCCTAGATAAGATTTATCTTCCCTAAACCGTGTTCTTTTTATGCTTGAGTCTTCTCTTTCATTTACTTCTTTTAGGACTTTTTTCTCAAGGGTATTATCTGATTTATTTTGTTGTTTTGATTCTAGCTGGCTTTTTTCTCTATAGATATTTTGATTTTCCAAGTTACAAAAAAATCACTCTCTTTTTAATTATTTGTATGCTTGGGTATATTTTCATACGTGACAAGTGGTATGATTTTTATATAGATTTTGATGTGCCATTTTCTTTGCTTCATATAGATAGCATGGTTGCTTATAGTTTAGTGTTTGTACATCTTCTCATTTTATTGTTATTGGGATATAATAAACGAAAATAATTATGAGGGTGTGTTGATGTACATAAAAGAGTTAAAGTTTTCATTGTGGGCGGATTTTATAGAGCGAGATTATCTTGATAATGAGTTTAAAAAGTTGATAGAAGATGGGCTTATCAATGGGGCAACTTCCAACCCTGCTATTTTTAAAAATGCTATTTTAAATTCACCAGCTTATAAAGAGCAACTGAGTAGCTTGTCTCATTTGAGTGCAAAAGAGAAGTATGAAGCTTTAGCTATGCACGATATAAAAAAAGCAGCAGATATTTTAAGACCACTTTTTGATAAAAAAGATGATGGCTATGTGAGCATAGAGGTTGATCCTTCTTTATTTGATGATGCAAATGCAACTATAGCAGAGGGTCGTCGTTTGTTTGAGAGTATGAATCGCCCGAATGTAATGATAAAAGTACCGGCAACAAACGCTGGATATAGTGCGATGAAAGCATTAACAGCCCTTGGTATTCCTGTTAATGCTACCCTTATTTTTAAAAAAGAGCAGGCACTTGCATGTGCGCAAGCTTTTAAAGAAGGCAGAGCAGAGGGTAAAAAAGCAGTAGATACGGTAATTAGTGTTTTTGTGAGTAGAGTGGATAGAGTTCTTGATGCAAAGCTTGCAGAAAATGGCATCCAAACTGCACTCACAGGAATCTACAATAGTGCAGAGATTTATGAAGCAGTAGAAGCAATGGAAGTTGCAGGGTGTCGTACACTTTTTGCAAGTACTGGTGTCAAAGGCAATACATTGAAGGCTCACTACTATGTAGAAAACCTTTTAGCATACAATAGTGTCAATACTGCTCCCGTAGAGACACTTTTCGCTTTTGAAAAAAATGGAAAAAAAGAACAGAAACTACCAATACCTTCTGAAATTAGAGCGGCACATTTTGAAAAAATAGCAAAAATAGGCATAGATTTTGAGGCTATTTTAGATGGACAAATTGAGGATGGTTTAGAGGCTTTTAAAGTAGCTTTTGCAGAGATATTGGAGAGTTTATGAGTGAAGATTTGACATTTGAACAACTCAAAAAGGTCAGAGTCTATCTGAAAAAAATGATAGAAGTCGGGGGAAGTGATTTGCATATCAAAGCAAATGCTGTCATCCGTGCGAGAATCCAAGGCAAGATAATGCAATTTTCAGGAGGTATTTTGACTCCTGAAGATGCCCTTACCTTTGCAAAAGAGTTACTTCGAGGTCGTTATGGGGAGTTTGTAGAGAAAAGAGAACTCGATATTGTCTATCCTTTTGATGAAAACAACCGTTTTCGTGTCAATATCTTTTTTCAAATGGATGGTGTTTCAGCTGTTTTTCGTGTCATCCCCGTACGAATCCCACAATTCGCCGAGTTACAATTACCAGAAGTTTTGAGAACTTTTACACAAAAAGAGCGGGGGCTTGTACTTGTAACAGGTGTCACAGGAAGTGGAAAATCAACCACACTTGCAACCCTTATCAATGAGATTAACCTCACACAAAAGAAACACATCATTACCATTGAAGACCCGATAGAATTTGTCCATAAAGATAGAGGATGTATTATTAATCAGCGCTCAGTAGGACAAGATACTCTCTCTTTTGGAACGGCCTTACGGGCAGCACTACGTGAGGATCCTGACATTATTTTAGTGGGGGAAATGCGAGATAAAGAGACGATTAACCTAGCCTTGCATGCAGCAGATACGGGACACCTTGTTTTCTCAACACTGCACACCATAGATGCAAAAGAGACGATTAACCGTATCATCGCACAGTTTCCAACAGAGGAGCAAAACCGTGTGCGACTTTCACTAGCTGGAGTTTTGCAAGGGGTAATTTCACAAAGACTTGTCAAAACGAAAGAGGGTGGACGGCGTGCTGGAATGGAGATTTTGGTAAGAACACCAACCATCGAGAAGTTGATTATGGAAAATCGGGATTATGAGATTAAAGATGCGATTGAAAATGGAAAAGAGCATTATAAATCACAGAGTTTTGACCAGTCTATTTTAGATTTATATAATGATGGAATTATTACAAAAGAAGAAGCATTTAATAATGCTACAAGTCCGTCTGATTTAGAGTTAAAAATGAGCGGTTTATCAAGTGGTAAAGCCTCAGATTCATCACAGAGTGGAAGCACACAAGCAATGCAAGATGAAGATATTTTTGAGTTAAAGTAAGATTTAATGCATATTTAGATAAAATCACATCTATTTTTAAAAACAGAAGGATTAATATGTTAGAAGGTATCGTTAGAGAGAGTATTGGCAAAAAGGGCACAAAAGCACTTCGCCGTGATGGTTATCTAATTGCGAACATTTATGGAAAAGGGCTTGAAAATATTCATGCTGCTTTCAAAATGAATGAGTACATCCGTACAGTTCGTAATAAAGAAACTATAGCATTCCCAGTAAATGTAGCTGGTAATGAGATGAATGTTGTTGTTCAATCTTATGAGTCACAAGCAGTAACTGGTAATCTTTTACATGTTGATTTAATGGTAGCACAACCAGGTGTTGAAACAAAATTCAATGTTCCTGTTATACCTGTTGGTGAAGCAATCGGTCTAAAAAACAAAGGACTTGTGCATATGGCAAAACCACGTTTAACTGTAAAATGTACACCTGAAAATCTTCCAAATAAAGTTGAAATTGATGTAACAGCTATGGATGTAGGTGATTCTAAACTTGTTCGTGATTTAGATACAATTGAAAATGTTACAATTGTAGATGCTGCTCGTGTTGCATTAATCAGTATCATCAAAGCTAAGTAGTCCAAGTATGCTTATCGTCGGACTAGGAAACCCTGGTTCGGAGTATGCCCTCAATCGCCATAACATTGGTTTTATGGTGGTTGATGCTCTCAAAGAGCGTCACAATGCACAAAAACTTTCTGCTTCTTCTTTTGAAGGGGAACTCTTCAAATTTCAAAATCATTTTTTATTAAAACCATTAACTTTTATGAATCTCTCTGGAAATTCTATTGTAAAAGTAAAAAACTTTTATAAAGTGGATGAGGTTGTTGTAATACATGATGATTTAGATTTACCCTTTGGAACACTTCGTTTCAAGTATGGTGGTGGACATGGGGGTCACAATGGACTGCGTTCTACTGATGAGAAAATTTCCAAAGAGTATGCACGGGTTCGTATGGGCATAGGTAAACCAGAACATAAAGGAGAAGTCGCTTCCTATGTTTTAGGTAATTTCACACAGGTAGAGCAAAAACATCTACCTACATGGATAGAACAAGCCTGTGTAGCAATCGAATTTTACCTTACAAATTCATTGGATGATACAAGCTCTTTGCATAGTATTAAAAAATTTAAGCTAAAATAAAAGTATGTTATTATTTAAATATATTTCGCTGCATTACTTAAAGTACTTTTTTATCATTCTTTCAGCTTTATTGCTGTTTATGGTTGGATTTGACTATATGCAGTACTCTCAACAACTCTCCTCTTCAGCAAACTTATTGCTGATTTATTTGGTGTATAAAACTTTTTATTCCATTGATATGCTTGTCCCATTATCTTTGGTGTTTTCGATGATTTCAACAAAGATTTTGTTAATTCGCTCGAACTCTTTAGTCTCTTTTTATGCTTTAGGTTACACGAGAGTTGATGTCTTACGTCCTTTTGTCGTTGTTTCAACACTTATAACACTCATCTACATTAGTTTACACTCCTTTTCAAGTTTTGCAAGAGCCAATGAATTTTCAGATAATATTAGAAGTTTTTCACAGTATCTAAGTCCTACACGGGATCTGTTTTTCACCTATAAGGGTAAGTATATTTACTTTTCAGAACTCTTACCTCTTCAAGAAAAAGCCTTGAATGTACGGGTGTTTAGTATGAAAAATCATTCCCTTAAAGAGGTACTTCTTGCTAAAGAAGCGAGGTATCGTGATGGTGCTTGGAGTATTAAAAAAGCAGATATTATTACAAAACCTGCCACTTTGGATTTTAACTCTTTAGGGATTAGTGTACGTGAAGGTAAAGAGTTGAAAATTTTACAAGGTTTTCGACCAAAAATGCTTGACCAAGTTTATGAAGGTAAAGTAAACTTTACAATCAAAAATGCTTTTGATGCCCTTATGCTTTTAAAAAATCAAAATATCGATGTCAGTAGTATCAAAGGGGCTTTATACAAGATATTTATTTATCCTCTATTTGTCCCTTCTTTAGTTGTCATTATCTTCTTCTTTGTCCCTATTAGTGTGCGTTTTCTCAATGTTTCTATCTTTAGTTTTATCGCAATTTTATCGACACTTTTAGTTTGGGGTATCCTTTTTATGCTTACTGAACTTGCTATCAACAAAACAATCTCTAGTGAGCTTGGAATTATTGCACCCATAATTTTTCTCTTTTTGATTGCACTACGTCAGTATAGGCATTATAATATCAGAAAAGCTTAGCGAGTTATAAGCACTTTTTAGGTAAAATCAATCAAAAATATTTTGGACGATTTATGATTGATTTTAGAAGTCTCACAGACGAATTTAAAACCCCTCTTTACATTTACGATTTAGATTATATGACAGAGCAGTATAATAAGCTCAAAGAATCATTTAAAGGTCGAAAATCAATTGTTGCTTATGCAGTAAAAGCAAACTCAAACTTGAGTGTTGTACAACATTTTGCGAAACTTGGCAGTGGTGCAGACTGTGTTTCTATCGGTGAAGTACGTCGTGCTTTTAAAGTGGGTATCCCTGCATATAAAATCATCTTTTCTGGTGTGGGAAAAAGTGATGATGAAATTCGTGAAGCAATAGAGAGTGATATTTTATATATCAATGTCGAGAGTGAAGCAGAACTTGGTCGTGTAGAGATGATTGCAAAAGAGCTTCAAACTGTTTCGCGTATTAGCATACGAGTGAACCCAAATATTGACCCAAAAACACACCCTTACATCTCAACAGGTCTACATGATAATAAATTTGGTGTGGACTTAAATAGTGCAAAACGTATGTACATCATGGCAAATAATTCAGAGTTCTTAGACCCTGTAGGGATTCATTTTCATATTGGTTCTCAACTGACAGAATTGACTCCTATCAGAGAATCAGCAGAAATTGTTGCTGATTTAGTACGTTCACTTTCGACTATTAAAATAGATTTGAAGTTTTTTGACATCGGTGGTGGACTTGGTGTACAGTATGATAATGAAACTTTGATAGAACCATATGACTATGTACAGGCTATTTTAGGAACATTAACAGGGATGGATTTGACGATTCTTTGCGAACCAGGACGTTTTTTAACAGCTAATGCAGGTTTCTTTGTGAGCAAAGTTTTATATGAAAAACAAAATGGTGAAAAGAAATTTGTAGTTGTTGATGGTGCGATGAATGACCTTTTACGTCCTTCTCTTTACAATGCATACCACAAGATAGAAGCAGTCACAGAATCCAAAGGTGAAGCAAGAGCCGTGGATATCGTAGGCCCAGTCTGTGAGAGTGGTGACTTTTTCGCAAAAGATTATCCACTTCCTGAACTCGCACATAATGATTTAGTGGTTGTGCATAGTGCTGGAGCATATGGTTTTGGTATGGGAAGTAACTACAATACACGAGGTCGTAGTGCTGAAGTGGCACTCCAAGACGGGAAAGTCAAACTTATCCGTAGACGGGAAAATTTTGAAGATTTAATTGCCCTAGAAGAAGAATTTTTAGATTAGGAAATAGTGTGTATTTTATTGATGTGCAAGGTACTTTGATTAGCGATAAAGATAAAAGTCCTATAGCTGGAAGTAGAGAATTTATAAAAATGCTCAACGATACAAATACACCCTATATGATTATCACAAACAATACAAAAAAAGATTCTTATGATTTTTATATGTATCTGCAAAATATTGGGTTTGAATTTGCATTTGAAAAGTATTTGGATCCATTACTTTTGCTTGAAAAAAAGCTCTCTAAAGATGCTGTTGCAGCTTATGGTTCTGAGGAGTTTTTACAAACACTCCAGCAAAAAGGGTATCATTTTAATTATACAGACCCTAAAGCAGTACTGATTGGGACAAAAGAAGATTTTTTTCCTGATGAGTATGCACAAATGATAGAATTTTTACTTTCAGGTGCTTCTTTAATGGGTATGCATGAGACCTCAATTTATGCAAAAAACGACAAACGCTATCCTGGAGTTGGTGCAGTTTTAAAGCTTTTAGAGTTTGCAACTTCTGTCAAATATAGTGTTGTAGGAAAACCAAGTGAAGCTTTTTACACGGAAGCGTTACTCCTTTTACAAAATCAAGTAAAGAGTGCAAGTTTTGAAGATATTACGATTATAAGTGATGATGTTAAAGGAGATTTATGTGGGGCAACAGAGCTTGGTATGCAGACAATTTTTGTTACAAGTGGCAAGTATAAGAGTGCAGAAGAGATTGTTCCCTCTCTCGAAGCACATTTAAGACCAGCGCATGTATTTTCAAATATGCAAGCAATATTGGAGAGTTTATGAAAACATTACAAGAGTGTAGAGATGCTATAGATAGTATGGATACTGAGATTTTAGACCTGCTAAACAAACGTATGCAAGTTGTCCAAAGAGTTGGCGAGATTAAACATCATAGTGGTGGAGCTATTTATAGACCCGAGAGAGAAAAAGAGATTATAGATAGACTCACTCGTTATTCACAAAAGACAAATGGTATCCTCAATCATAGTGCCATAGAAGCACTTTTCTTAGAAATTTTTGCAGTGTCTCGTAACATAGAACTTCCAGAACGTATTGCATATCTAGGACCTGAAGGGAGTTTTACACATCAAGCTTCAGAGAGTCGTTTTGGGGGAATGAGTGAGTATCTTTCTTTAAACTCTATCCATGCCGTTTTTCATACTTTGGAGTCAAAACGAGCGAAATTTGGTGTTGTTCCGATAGAAAATTCTCGTGATGGGATTGTGGGTGAAACACTTGATTACTTAGCGAAAAGTTCTGTAAAGATTGTCGCAGAACTTTATATGCCTATCCATATGTCCTTCGTGACAAAAGCAAAATCTATTGCAGAGATTACAAAAATATACTCTAAAGACAAGGGATTTGGACAGTGTCGTGATTTTTTACTCGAACATGGGTTTATGAATGTTGAGCATATTCCAGTAGAATCAACAGCAACGGCAGCAATTTTAGCAGCAAAAGACCCTAGTTCTGCAGCTATTTGTTCTCATATCGCTGCTAAACTCTATGGTGTTCCAACACTTTTTGAGAATGTAGAAGATGCTTTAGATAATACCACCCGTTTTGTCATTTTGAGTGATTTCAAAAATGAAGAGAGTGAACACGATAAAACTTCTATCTTAGTGCGTTTAAAAGATGCTGTAGAAGCGGGGTCTTTAGTCCGATTTTTAGAAGATTTTAATGATGCAAACATAAACCTATCGAAGATAGAATCACGCCCTTCACGCGATAAAAGTGGCTTTGGGTATTGGTTTTTTATTGATTTTTATGGGCATATTGATAATGAAAATGTACAAAAAGTTATCAAAAAACATACAGATGAAGTCACATGGCTTGGAAGTTATGTAAAGGGTGAAAATTGAAATTTAATGCAAAACTAAAAGAGATAGAAACGTATGAAGCAGGGAAGCCTATAGAGCTTGTTGTTCGTGATTTTGGGATAAAACCAGAGGAGATAGTGAAACTCGCTTCCAATGAAAATCCTTATGGATGTTCGCCAAAGGTACAAAATGCCGTTAGTAAAATTGTAGCCAATATGGCACTTTATCCTGATGATAGCATGATGAAGTTGATGGCTGGACTAAGCCAAAAATTTGGTGTGGCTGAATCTAACCTGATTATAGGGAGTGGAAGTGACCAAGTGATAGAGTTTATTATGCATGCCAAAGCAGATAAAAACTCAAAAATTTTAATCAATTCAGTCACTTTTGCAATGTATGCAATCTATGCAAAACATGTAGGTGCAGAGATAATCCGTACCGCTTCACGAGAACATGACTTAGAGGAGTTTTATACTCTCTATAAAAAAGAAAATCCAGATATTATTTTTCTTTGTACTCCTAACAATCCAACAGGAGATGCCATTAACAAGGATGCAATGTTTGATTTTTTAGAGAAAATTGATAAAGATACCTTAGTTGTTGTGGATGGTGCTTATATGGAATATGCAGGTTTTAAAGATGTGAACAAAAATATTCAAGCACAAGAGTTGATAGAAAAATTTGAAAATGTTATCTATCTAGGAACATTTTCTAAAGCCTATGGACTTGGTGGAATGCGTGTTGGCTATGGCATAGCAAATGATAAAATTATCAAAGAACTTTATAAACTGAGACCGCCATTTAACATTACAACACTCTCCCTAGAAGCGGCAAGTGTTGCCCTTGAAGATGAGAATTTTGTTGAGAAATGTATCGCTTCATGTTTTGAACAGATGCAACGCTACGAAGCATTTGCAAATAAGAAAAATATAGGTATAATTGACAGTTATACAAATTTTGTTACATTACTCCTTCGTGAGACCCAAAACTCGAAAGAGATTTCTGATGCACTTTTACAAAAGGGAATGATAGTAAGGGATTTAACAGGCTATGGAATGAATGCAATTCGTGTAACTGTTGGAACAGAAAAACAAAATGATCGTTTTTTTGAACTTATGAACGAACTCATCTAAATAACGAGCATTGAATGGATTTTAAGGTACTTTTTTCGCAACTTGTTGTTTTGTACGATAAACTTACAAAACAACAAAAGATTATTATTGCTGTTGCTATATTAGGTATCGTGGCATTTTTGGTTTTTCTTGTTGTGTATAGTGCAAGTAAAAAAACAGATAATCGTTATGAGATACTCTTTAACTCTTTAAGTTCAGAAGATGCAGCGAAGGTCATCGCACAACTTGAAAAAGCGAATATAAAATATAAACTTGAAGCGAATAATGTCATTAAAGTTCCAAAAGATGTTGTTTATAAGCAGAGAATTGCGATTGCTGCCTTAGGGATTCCAAAAAATAATGGTGTGGGTTTTGAACTTTTTGACAAGCAGGAGTTTGGGGCAACAAGTTTTGACCAAAAAATCAAGCATTTGCGTGCTTTGGAGGGTGAACTCTCTCGCACGATTGTTGCACTTAGACCTATTAAAAGTGCTTCTGTGAGTTTAGCACTTCCTAAAGAGTCACTTTTTGTCTCGAAGCAAACAAAGCCAACGGCTTCTGTTATGATAGTCCTTGCTGAGGGAAGACGTCTCTCAAGTAAACAAATTCGTGGGATAAAAAATCTTGTTGCCTCCGCTGTCCCAAATCTCAAACCAAGTGATGTGATGCTTATCGATAGTGAAGGTGAAACCTTAGGTGATGAAGATGCAATGGCTCAAATGAGTGACTTGTCTGTTGCACAGCAAAAGTTTAAAACAAGAGAGGAAAAAAGGCGACAAAATAAAATTATTCAAGTAATCGCTCCTTTTGTGGGTGGTAAAAACAAAGTAGTGGCACAAGTAACGATTGATTATGATTTTTCTTTGAAAAATTCTACTTCTGAAACATATGACCCAGAGAGTGTTGTACGCAGCGAGCAAGTCAGTGAAGAAAAACACGAGGGCGGTTCTCCTGCACAAGTGGGTGGAGTACCTGGGACAGTAAGTAATATAGGTCCAGTACAAGGTCTCAAAAGTACACAAACAAAAGAAAAATACTCGAAAAATACGGGAACTACAAACTATGAAATAGGCAAAACTGTGAGTACAACAAAAGCACAGTTTGCTCGTATCAAACGTATTACAGCAGCAGTAGTTGTAGATGGTAAATACAAACAAAAACTTGATAAAGATAAGAAACCAACATCAGAGTTAGCATATACAGCCCTTGACCCTGCAGAGATAACTGCCTTAACTTCATTAGTAAGTCGTTCGATAGGCATAGACCCTAAACGCGGGGATGCGATTAGTGTTCAAAATCTTCAGTTTCAAAGCAACTCAAAACTCCCTAGCGTTGATGGTGTTTCTCAGGCTATGCAATTTAGCGAAACATACTTAGCTCCTTTTTCTGGACTCTTTAAATACCTGTTTGTTTTACTACTGCTTTTCGTTCTTTACAAGAAAGTTATCGTACCTTTCTCTGAAAAAATGCTTGAAGTTTCTAAAGAAGAAGAAGAGCTTGAACGTCCTTCTTTAGACCTAGAAGAGGAAGAGGATGATGGACTTGTTGAAAAAGTCCAAGCAATGCGTAAAAAAGTAGAAGAACAACTCGGAGTAGGACAAAACTTTAATGAAGATGAACTCAAACATGAGGTTATCTTAGAAAAAGTTAAAACGATGGCAACAGATGCCCCAGAAGATATAGCAGCCTTACTCCAAGCTTTACTCATGGAAGAGTCTACTGCTCCAACAAATTCTAAACAAGAAAGAGGATAAAAGATGGCAACATTAAATCCACAACAACAAGCATTATTTGATGAGATGAACATAGCGGAGAAAATTGCTATCTTACTTTTACAAATTGGGGAAGAAGAGACAGCTGCAATTTTTTCTAATATGGATATAGATAGTATTACAGAAATCTCAAAATATATTGCGACAAATTCAACTATCGATAGGGCAGTTGCAACGGCTGTTTTAGAAGAGTTTCATGCTATCTTTCAATCTGGTCAATATATGACTTCAGGTGGTTTGGAGTATGCACGTGAGTTACTTTACCGAACACTAGGTCCCGAAGAAGCGAAAAAAGTGCTTGAAAAGCTCTCTCGAAGTATGCAAAGTACACAAAATTTTGCATATCTTTCAAAAATAAAACCACAACAACTTGCAGACTTCATTGCCCATGAACATCCACAAACCATAGCCCTTATTTTAGCCCATATGGAAGCAACAGAAGCCGCAGATACTATAGGCTATTTTCCTGATGAACTCCGAAGTGAGATAGCTATGAGAATGGCAAAACTTGGAGATATTTCACCATCTGTTATCAAACGTGTCTCTGCCGTACTCGAGTCAAAACTAGAATCACTTGCTTCTTACAAAGTCGAAGTGGGTGGAACACGTGCGGTGGCTGACATCTTTAATCGTCTTGGTGCGAAAAGTTCTAAAGCGACATTGGCGACAATCGAGCAAGTGGATGAAGAGTTGGCAACAAAAATTAAAGAGATGATGTTTACTTTTGAGGATATATCTTCTCTTGATAAAACGGCGATTACAGAGACACTCAAAGCCGTTGAAAAAGGAGACTTGATGTTGGCATTGAAATCATCCCCTGAAGAGTTGAAAGAGAAATTTTTCTCTGCAATGAGTGAACGCGCTCGTGATGCTTTTGAAGAAGAGATGCAGTTCTTGGGTGCGGTAAAAATGAAAGAGGTTGAAGCAGCACAAAGAAAGATAGTAGAAGTAGTCAATGGACTTGCAGAAGCTGGTACTATTCAAATGGGTTCTAGCGAAGAGATGATAGAGTAAAATGGCAACGGTAATTTCAAGTGCAGTCATTGATAAACACACAGTGAACAAATATAACTTTAA
>JALUWV010000028.1 GCA_027019335.1 Sulfurimonas sp.
CTAAACATCATCTTATTTGTAGAAATTTTTTCTAACTCTCTGTTTGTCCAGTAAAATTGCCCTGCATCTTGGTAGGCCTCTTCTAAGTCTTGACTTCTACTCATATAGTGTTGGGGAGTAAACATCTCACATCGTCCATCACTAGTTAGCTTAAAAGTCCTCTGAATAGGAAAAGGCATTGTTGTTGCACTAAAAGCATTTATGGCATTACTTTTTTGTAATGCTTCATATGCTTGTATCAGATATTTTTTTTGCAAAAGTGGAGCAGTCGCATAGAGAGTACAAATATATTTATAGCTCTCTCCTTGTGCTTCCAAATATTTTATAGCATGGTTTGTAACATCTGTCGTACCCGTAAAGTCATCACTTAGTTTTGCAGGTCTAAGAAATGGTACTTCGGCACCATATTCTTTTGCAATATTTGCTATTTCTTTATCATCAGTACTCACTATTATTTTGTCAAATAGTTTAGATTTTAATGCTACCTCTATGCTATAAGCAATGAGCGGTTGACCGTGAAAAATTTTAATATTTTTTCTTGGTATGCGTTTACTGCCACCTCGTGCGGGGATAATACAAACTGCATTTTTCATCTAAAAACTACACCCGCGATGTGAGTACTTATGGATGACATCTAAAACTGTATCTGCGACATACTCTGCATCTTGCATACTCATGGTTTGATTACATGGTATAGATATTTCAGAGTTGTAAAAGTCATTTGCCACGGGGAGAGAAACCAATCCAAACTGTTTTTCATAAAAGCTATTTTTATAAATAGGCTTGTAATGCACTTGCACCCCTAAACCTCTCTCTTGAAGTTCTTTAAAAATATCCTCCTTGAGACAATGAAGTTCGGGGTTTAATATGATTGGGTAGAGGTGTCTTGAACTTATAGTGCTTTTTTCTAATTTTTGTGTTAAAAAAAGCTTTTCTTCTTGAAACCTTGTGTCAAAATAGTTTGAAATTTCATTGCGTTTAGCGATAAATTTATCAAGTTTGTTGAGTTGTGAACTGCCAAGTGCCGCTGCGACTTCTGTCATGCGCAGATTATAGCCCATGCTTATCATATCGGAGTTCCATAACTCTTTTTTGAGTATACCATGAGAGCGAAAGAGTCGTAGTTTTTCGGCATATGCTTTATTGTCCGTGAGTACTGCACCCCCTTCACTCGTTGTGATAGGTTTGATAGCATGAAAACTAAAGATAGACATAGCAGCAAAAGAGCCGATTTTTTTACCCTCTATGCTTGAACCGAGCGCATGTGAACTATCTTGAATGACAAGAAGATTATGCTTTTGTGCTATTGTTTTGATGGTTTCAATAGCAACTGGTTTGCCTGCAAAATCGACAGGGACAATCGCTTTAGTTTTTGGAGTAATGAGTGCTTCAATACGGTTCTCGTCAATATTACCATCGAGTTTAATATCGCACCAGATAGGTTTGGCTCCAAGTTGGACAAACATATTGGATGTTGCTACAAAAGAGATGGGTGTTGTGATGATTTCATCGCCTTCTTGTATGCCTGCAACACTATACATTGCTTGGAGAGCTGAGGTTCCTGAGTTGAAAACGACAGCATATACAGCTCCTGTATAGTCACATAAGTCTTTTTCAAATTGTGCAACACGCGGTCCTTGTGCAAGAAAATTACTTTTGAGTACTTCATTTACTATGGCTATATCATCATCTTCTATGAGTTGTGTCGAGTAACTTAACATCTACGACTCTTCTTTTTTTGCGGATTTTAGCTTTTGCAGTAATTCTTCATGAGAAAGCCAAATAGTGTTGTCTTTTGAATTATACTCAAATCCCTGTGCTACACTTGTCCCTTTTTCAGTTAAATTATTGGTGCTATAGTCAATAGGAGTAGAAAATGTAATACTTGGTTTAATGACAAAATGGTCATCAAATTCAAGTGTGAGATGTGAATCATCAAGGGGACACATAACTTCATGTAACTTTTCCCCTGGACGTATACCGATAATCTCTTGTGGTAAGTTAGGTGCTATTGCCTTTGCCATTTCAATCATTTTCATAGAAGGAATTTTAGGAATAAAAATCTCACCTCCCTGCATTCGAGTAAAGTTTTTCAAAACAAAGTCAACACCTTCTTGGAGTGTAATCCAAAACCGAGTCATATTTGGCTCAGTAATAGGAAGTGAAGTGGCTCCTTCAGCTATAAGGTTTTTAAAAAAAGGGATGACGGAACCACGAGAACCGAGAACATTTCCATAGCGTACGACGGAGAATTTTATGTTATGACTTCCTCTAAGATTGTTGGCTGCAACAAAAAGTTTATCTGAGACAAGCTTACTCGCTCCATAGAGGTTTGCAGGGGAGGCAGCCTTGTCTGTTGAGAGGGCAATGGTATAGGGAACATGATTGTTGATACAGGCATCGATGACATTTTGCGCTCCCATAACATTTGTTTTAATGCACTCCATGGGGTTGTATTCGGCAATAGGCACATGTTTGAGAGCTGCTGCATGAACAACAAAATCTACACCAGACATTGCTTTTTCAAGGCGTGCTAAATCTCTGACATCGCCTATAAAGAAACGCATACATTGGGCATGAAATTCTTGTGCCATCTCAAACTGTTTGAGTTCATCACGCGAGTAGATAATGATTTTATTTGGATTGTATTGTTTGAGTATAGTACGAACAAACTGTTTACCAAAACTCCCTGTACCACCTGTTATAAGTATATTTTTATCATTGAGCATACAACATCCTAATAGAGATTAATAGTGTAATCTTAGCAAAAAAAGTGCCATTATTAAATAAATTTCTTATTTTACCGATATAAGGTAGGTATAGTAAGAATTATAATAATGAAAGATTATTAAAAAAAGGATTTGTTATGGGTATATCATCACTTGGTGCTGGTTCAAATGTTTTAACACAAGATGTAATAGACCAACTGAAAAAAGCAGATGAGGCTCAATTTGTACAACCATTGACATCAAAAGTTTCTGCTGAAAAAAGTAAAAGTGGTAAATTAGATATCGTGAATGCTTTGATGGATAACTTATCTGAGAGTACTGGTAATGTGGCTGATGTGGGGCTTTTTAACACAAGATCGGCAACTGTTACCGGAAGTGCTGTTGAAGTTGTTGCAAATGGAGGAAGTGATATTCAAGATTTTAATATTACAGTCAATCATTTGGCAACAAAAGAGATAGAACAGTCTGGGTCATTTGCTACTGCTGACACCTCAATAGCGACGGGGGATGGACAATTAAAACTTAGTGTAGGTTCTAAAGATTTTTTAGTGGATTATACATCAGCTACATCTTTAACAGATTTAAGAAACCAAATCAACAAAGATGCAAAAGGAACGTTGCAAGCAAGCATTGTAGAAGTTGCAAAAGATGATTTTCGGCTCTTTTTAACAGCTGCAAATACAGGAACAGGACAGAATGTTTCCATTACAGATGTTGCAGGGAAAGGAGAAAATCTTAAAGACCAACTCAAAGCCGATACGGATACAACTGATGGGTACACAAATGTACAAACTGCACAGGATGCAAGTTTTACATATAATAATTTAGCTATTACAAGAACGAGTAATACGGTAAGTGATTTACTAGCAGGTGTGACAATAACACTCAAAGAGGGAACCGATGCAAATCCGAGTACATCGAGTGTGAGTGTAACACAGGATGTAACAGGAATTGAAGATAAACTGGATAGTTTTGTTTCAAAATTTAATTCTGCAATTAGAGAGTTAGATACAATGACAAAGGCAAGTAAAGATGCAAAAGTACGCGGAATTTTTTCTAACGATGGTACAATCAAGGGTATGAAAAATACAGTGAGGACAATGCTCGGTACAGCGGGTGAAGGTGTAGGGCGTTTAGAAGACTATGGTTTTGCTTCGAACAGAGATGGAACCATTAGTATCGATAAATCTATATTTGAAACAAAACTGAAAGAAAATCCAGAAAATGTAGCTGCATTTTTCGTAGGAGGAGACTTTACCTCAAATGGAAGTACAAAAACATTATCTGGTGCCTTTACTGAGATGAAAAGTAAAGTAGATAGCTATACAAACTATAATGCAACACTAGACCAGCTTAAAACATCTTATACAACACAAATAACTTCCCTTGAGGACCGACAACAGGCGGCAACCGATAGATTGACAGCAAAGTATGCGATTATGAAAAAAAGATTTGCAGCATATGATGTTATGATAAATAAGATTAACTCAGCATCAGATATCTTTACACAATTAGCAAATCAAAATAATAATAATAACTAAATTTCATTAAAGAAAAGTAGAGAATATACGATATAAGATAAACAGAGAAAAGGATTTAAAATGTATGGTAACACAGCGCACAATATATATGCACAAAACAATATAGATGTAGAATCACCTACAAAACTCGTAGAGATGCTGTATGAGGGAGTCTTACGTTTTAATGCACAAGCAAAAAAAGCGATGAAAGATGGGGATGTTGAAAAAAGAGTCTACTGGATGAATCGTTCTATTGCTATCATAACAGAGCTAATATCGGTACTCGATATGAAACAGGGTGATGTTTCTCAATATCTTGAAGGTTTATACAATTATGAAATCCAACTTCTTTTAGAGGCTGGTAATGAAAAAAATAGTGCTAAAATCGATGAGTGTAGTCATGTATTTAAAACACTTTTAGAGGCGTGGAGAGAGACCACAAATGTGGCTTAATAGCCTCAAAATTGCTATAGTAGAGAAAGATAGTGATAAGCTAAGTGAGTTAATGGATGCTCTGCCACAACTACAATCTCAAGAAGAGATTGCTTCTGCATTAGTTCTCCTTGGAGAAGCGAAGAGAGTCCTTGAAGAGTTGAAGGATGAGACAAGACTTTCTATGAGTAAAATTAAAAAAAGTATAAACTTTTTAAAATCAACACAAGCAAAGCCCACTTCTCGACTTGATATCTCTTCATAAATTATCTCTTCTTTTGAATTCCAAAATTGAGACTTCGTAGGGTGTATTCACTCACTACCGCTCCTTTTCGCATACTGAGTATGTGACTTACGGCATCTGCAATATCTGTAGCCAATAGCTTTTCATTCTCTTTATCTGATGTCTCAAAACGTAAGTTTTCATAGAAGTTTGATGCGGTCATATCGGGGTTGATGTTGGTAATGCTAAGGTCACTTTTGCGTGTTTCTTCAAAAAGTGAGTCGCCAAAAGCTTTGAGACCTGCTTTTGTAGCGGAGTAAACACCTGCAAACTTACTGGCACGCAATGCTTCGATGGAGTTGATGTTGATGAGGTAGCCACCTTGCTTTTTGAGACTTCTGAGGGTTGCATGACTGAGAAGCATGGGGGCTGTAAGATTTAAAAAAGTCATTTGTGTGATGGTTTTTTCAGGAATTTCCTCATGAGGAGCAAATACACCAAAGCCTGCTGCATTTATGAGTAAAAAAACATCTTCGTGTTTGAGCTTTTGACAGAGTTTGTGTGTCTCTGTCTCTTGTGATAAATCAGCTTGTAAGGCTTGAAAATTTTCACTTTGAAATGTTTTTTGTGTGATGTTTCGACTAATCCCAATAACTTTGTACTCAAGTAAAAGGAGCCGCTCAACTATGGCTTTTCCGATTCCTGAGCTTGCTCCTGTAACAACTGCTAGTTTTGTCATGACTTTCCTGCTATAATTTTTGTATGAAAAATATTTACATAACTGATTTAGACCACACTTTTTTAAAAAGTGACTTATCTTTAAGTGATTATACTCAAAAAATCTGGAACTCGTATGCCAAAGAGGCTATTTTGAGTGTAGCAACAGCAAGAACTTACAAAAAAACCATGCAGTTTTTAGAAGGCTTTGTCATTAATGCCCCGATGATTTTACTCGATGGGGCATTGGTTGCCACAACAGAGAAGAAGATTATAGATACAAAATTTATCTCTAAAGAAGTCGGAGATGCTATTATCGAAGTAGGGGCAGGCATGGGCATTTACCCTTTTGTTTTGGCTTTAGATACAGGGGAAAAATTGCATGAACTTTTTTTGTATGATACCATCCTTAACCGCTATCAAAAAGAGGTACTTACTCGATATACAGTAGATGACAACTTGATAGAATGCACAAGAATAGAGGCAAAAGAGCAAAACTTTAAAGTGGTTTATATGGGTGAAGAACAGCTTTTAAGAGCCTTGGAAGCAGAACTGAAAATACTTTTTAAAGACACGCTCAAGTACATTTTAGCTCCTGAAGCTTATGTTGGGTGTTGGTTTTTGACTATTTTACATAAAGATGCCGACAAAGCACAAGGTATCGTAAGTGTGAGTGAATATCTAGGATTTGATGTCAAAAAACTCACAGTATTTGGCGATAATTTTAATGACTTAGGAATGTTTGCTCTTGCTGGTACTTCTGTGGCTGTGAATAATGCCCAAAAAGAGGTAAAAACAAGAGCGGATGTCGTACTTCAATGGAGTAACGATGAAGATGGTATTGCAAAATATTTACAAAGGTTACGAAATGTCTAAACAATCAAGCGTTCTCCCTATGCTCATTATAGGGGGTTTATTTTTTATTTTTGGTTTTGTGACTTGGCTCAATGGTTCGCTCATCCCTTTTTTGAAGGTACTTTTAGATTTGAGTAGTTTTGAAGCACTTTTTGTGAGTTTTGCTTTTTATATTGCCTATACGGTTATGGCACTGCCAATGGCTACTTTACTCGAAAAAACAGGCTATAAAAATGGTATGGCAATAGGACTCGGTGTGATGGGAGTAGGGAGTTTACTTTTTATTCCCGCTGCATTTAGTGCTAGCTTTTTTCTCTTTTTAGTAGCTTTGTTTACTCTTGGTACAGGGCTGACAATACTTCAAACAGCTTCAAATCCTTATATCGTGCTAATGGGCGATATAAAAAGTGCTGCAATGCGTATTAGTATTATGGGGCTTATCAACAAGAGTGCAGGAGTTTTAGCTCCCATTGTTTTTACACTGCTAATCTTTTCAGATATGGGAAGTGCTGCGAGTTTGAGTGAACAAGAGACAGCAAATTTAGCCTCTCGTTTGGTCATACCTTATGTTGCTATGGCTGTTTTACTTTTTTTACTCATCGCATTGGTGAAGTTTTCTGGACTTCCTGAACTTGAGTTTGAAACAAATGATTCAGAAGATAAGCAGTCGATTTTTAGTTTTCCTCGTGTTGTTTTAGGGGCAGTGGCACTCTTTTTTTATGTAGGCATAGAAGTCATAGCAGGCGATACCATAGGTTTATATGCACAAGATATAGGTTTGGTAAATGCAACAGCTTTGACCTCTTACACAATGGTTTTTATGGTTATTGCTTATGGGGTAGGGGTTGTGTCTATACCGAAGCTTCTTTCACAAGAAAAAGCGCTTATTGGCTCGGCTATTTTGGGGATGCTCTTCATCGTAGGGATTGTATTCTCATCCACAACACAAACAACAATTTCAGCAGTTTTATGGGGCTGGAGTGGTATAGGACTTTTGCCAAATAGCATTACATTTGTAGCACTTTTAGGACTCTCAAATGCCCTTGTTTGGCCGACGATTTGGCCTTTAGCTCTTGAAGGAATGGGCAAGCATACAGCAAAAGCAAGTGCCTTACTGATTATGGCTATTTCAGGGGGTGCATTGTTACCACTTCTTTTTGGAAAAATTGCACAGGTAAGTGGTAATATGCAGGCTTCTTATGCACTTGGCATACTTTTTTATGGTGTTATTTTACTCTATGGAATGAAGTGGCATAAAAAAGGGCAGTGGGTTTAGAAAACATCTGCATATATGTGAAAACGAAGAAGGTGTACTATTTATGAGATGCCTGATGATTTGGTTTGATTGTAAATGAAGCTATTAAAGCAATAGTTGCAATAATAGCTCCTAAGATATAGTATGTCATCCTTCACTCCTTTGTATAAGTTTGTACCCAGCTATATAAAGTGCTATAAAGGAATAAATACTGAGAGATATAGAAAAAATATTTAAGTGTTCCTCTTTCATGTAAATATTTATAACTGAGAGAGCGGTAAAAAGATTTGCAAAAGCTATAAACCCTTTACCTATTTCTTTTAATGCTTCATTGTCTTTTTTCATAATTATATTATATCACAAAAAAGAGCAGTGGGTTTAGAAAACATCTGCGTTTCTAAACTCTGCAATCTCCATCTCCACCATTTCATCTATCATAATTTTAAAAAGTTCTGAGAGCATATTTGGGTTGATATTTAATTCTATCCCTTTTTTACGAACATTTTGCATAATGGCATCGATTCTATCCTGTGCTTTGACTTCATCAACACTATTTTTAAAAGCTGCTGCTTGACGGATAAGGTGGCTGCGTTGTGAGATAAGATTCACAATATCAGCATCAAGCAAGTCGATTTCATCACGGACTTCTTGGAGAGAGTGGCATTCTTTTAAATGAGGCATAGGAAAATCCTTTTTGTTAATGATAACAAAAAAGAGATAATGCTTTGATTAGTTCGGTTTAATGCGTTTTTTGATTTCTTTGGGTGCATGAGCAAAAGGGAACTCTTTGTCTTCTCTTACTTCACCATTTTGTAAAATATGCACATATAAAGTCATTTTGTTTGGATTGAAACTGAGGACTTTATAGTGAACTTGAAGTAAATCAAATGTTATGTCTTGACTTGCTAAGTTGATAACTGATTTTTTCTTTGCCATTATTTGAGATATATTCCTGTATCTTTTACTTCTATTTTTCCGGCATCTTGCAATGCTGTGAGTGAGCGTTTAAACTCTTTTTTACTCATAGAAAAGACATTTTTTATAAGTTCTGCATCACTCTTGTAGTTGTAAGGCATGATACCTTTGTTTTGCGTTAAAAGTTCGAGAACTGTGTTTCCCGTTGTACTTTTTTTACTTCCACCTTTGCGAAGTGAGAGGTCGATATTTCCATCTTTTCTGACGCGTTTGACATAAGCTGTTTTGACATCGCCAAGTGCAATGTTTTCAAAAATTTCATTATGATAGATAAGTCCTTCATATTTGTCATTGACAACACATTTATAGCCGAGTGGTGTTTTAGAAATTATGAGGATTTTTGCCTCTTTGTTGATGGCTAAGCCTTCCACTTTTCTCTCAAAGAAATCACCGAGTTTCTCTGTGCCGACAAGTCTATGTGTTCGCTCATCATAGATGACACGTATAAATCTTTTTTCACCTACTTGAAAAGGTGTTTTTTGAAACATATTAGGGACAAGTAAATCTTTTGTAAGTCCCCAGTCCATAAATGCACCAAACTTTGCAGTATCGACTACTTCAAGAAGGGCGTACTCATCAAGTTTTGCTTTTGGGGTAAGGGTCGTGGCTACGAGTCTATCTTCTGAGTCTGTGTAGAGAAAAACCTCTAAGAGATTTCCCTCTTTCATATCTTGTGTAAGATAGGGTCCAGGGAGTAAAACATCATTCCCATCTTGTGCCATAAGGTAGGCACCAGGGGTAGTGAGTCTATCAAGTTTAAGGGTGTTCATTTTTCCAAGTTCTAAATAGTAGTCTTGTTCTTTCATTTTGGTACTTCCGTCTTTTTATGAAATTATACCCAAGTCGCGCAAGAAAGTATAGCGATACAATTTTATGGAAATAACCCTGAAGTAGCAATAGCACGAGAATAGCCTGTAACAGATGCTGTCTTATCGGCTGAAAACCAGACAATCGTCAAGTCTCGTGATGGCGAGATATACAGACCTTGTCCCATCAATCCACTTTTGTAGATATCACCATCATGAAATACTGCATCCCATTGCCAACCATTACATTTAGGTTGTTCTGCAAAGCGTTTTGCCATTGCAATTCCCATATGACCTTTGTTGAAAATCTCTGGTCTACAACCATTTTGGATATCAGTAAGCATTTTTTTAGAAACAATCTTTTCGTTTGAAGCTTTTCTCCAGCTGGGTGTATAAAGCATACCAAGTCGCCCTAAATCACGAAGTCTACTTGAGACAAGTCCTTGTACTGCGGCAATACCATCAGGAGTAAGGGGTATGAGCATATCACTTTCAACACCCATTTTTGACCATACACGCTTCTCAAATATATCTGCCCAGCGTTTTTGCTCAACGGCTTCAGCTAAGAGTACAAGCATTTGTGTCACTCCAGATGCATACTCAAATGCCTGACCAGGGGGAGCTGTTTTTTTAGCTGATTTGAGTACATTTGTGTGGGATTCAAGTGTTCCAGTAGCAGATTTTACACCCATAATAGACTGAAAAAGACGAGTGGCTATAGAGTTTGGATCACTTCGTGTTTTATCATTTTCAACAACATCTGTTCCTGTAGCCATATCAAGGACATCTATAACAGGTATATCTTGCCATACAGTATCTTTAAAATCAGGAATATAGAATCCAATCGTTTTTTTGACATCAATCTTACCTTCTTGAGCGAGTAGGGCGATGACAAGAGAAGTAAGTATTTTTCCATTTGATGCCCATACATGGCTATCTGTTTCCTTCATGCCCGGATATTTTTCATAGACTATTTTCCCTTTGTAAATAACAAGATAAGCTTGGACATAAGATTGAGAGTTGGCAAGATACTCATCAAGGTTTAATTTTCCAAGATGAGTGGATAATTTTACTTTGCCGACTTCAGGTTTGAGTACTTTTTCTAGGGGCATAACAGGGCTACTATGAGCAATAATTGTCGTAGGCAGGAATTGTGATATATGGAGAAAAGCATACATCATGGTATCTCCACCGTTTAGAAGATCGGGTAAGTTGAAACTTGTAGCACGTGTTTGTGGCATATCAAAAGGAAAACCCTCTGCGGCAACTTTTACTGGCATACGTTGGTCTGGTGATTGTGCAAGCACAATAGTGGGAAACAAAAGACTCCAAAACATTACAGTAAATATGCTTGTCGAGAAGATTTTATTTTTCATAGTTTCTTTCCTTATGAGAACGTATTTGTTCTAATATAATTCAATAGTATAACATAATTTTTATAGTAGATAATCTTGTCCTACTTTTTGGCAATATGCACCGAGCATTGCTCTCTCAAAGTCATTATTTGTGGAGTATTGGTAGCCGAAAGTTTTTGCCCACATCTGATGCTCTTCCATACAAAGATAGAAAAAGACTTTGTCCTCTCCCTTGTGCCATGATGCAAAACTCTCATAAGCATGTTTAAACATTTCGACCTTCGTTTTTTCAGGATAAGAAGTTTTTCCACTGGCATTTTCATGCGGAATCTGTGTGATTTTTGTGTGAAATTCTCTCCCGCGGAGTTGTTTAATAACGGGTTTTATAAAGGTAAGTGTTCCAAAGCTCACGAGGGCTACTTCTGCGGGAAGAAACTCTCTTTTTAATCTTTCATATACTTCTTTGTACTCTGCTAAATAACCTTCATACTCTACTATTGGGTGAAAATGAAAACCAACTTTGATGCCTTTGTCTGCCATCTTTCTTGCTGCATTGATGCGTTTGTCTAAAGAGGCTGTGAGGTGTTCTTCATTCTCTATAATTGTAGGGGTGTTTAAACTCCAAGTACATAAAATGTTTTTGGGAACATCATGTTCAAGAAGATACTTGATATTGTCTGATTTTGTTTTAAACTCTAGTAAAACATTTGGATTGTTTTTGGCAAAGAGTAAAAGGACATCTAAAACACCCTCACGGTTGCCAAACATCAAGGAATCAGATGCTTGTCCTGTGCCTATGTGGTAGGTTTTATGAGGGTCGAGTTGCAGGTTTAAAAGTTTGTCGGCAAAGGAACTATCAAAGGTAATGGTATTTTGATTGTAAAAACTTTGGATAGAGCAGTAAGAACAGTCAAAGCCACAAGACTCCACAGCATCCAAAGTCATAAGGTTACAACAGCGTGTTTTTTCACTTGCCACGGGGCAAAGACCAAGTCCAAAACCTTGTTTGTCGGCGACTTTAAAAGTGAACTTTTGCTCTTGTGGTATGTTTTTGAGTGTGAAATCTTTATAGGAGTTTGGTGTGTCTCGTATGGTTTCATATGCTTTTTTGAGTCTGCTAAAAACAACTTTTCTTTGAGTATGTTCAGGAAAAATTTCTTCAAGATTTTTTTCATTCCACATCTCTAAATCGCGTGCAATTTCAATAATCTGCTTGAGTTCCTGATGGGAAAACCGAAAGAAAAATGCTTTTTCTTTGATAAAATTCTGCTCTTTTTGCGGAAGATTTTTGTAAAAACTATTTTGTATGGCTGTTTCAAATTTTTGTAAATATAATTCTTGTTTCATCTTTGAATTTTAACAAAGCTAGCTTAAAAAATGAAAAATATTAATATCTTTTTAACATTCTTTTATGTAATATATATCATTAAAATACATGATAAGTGAGCGAATATGAAAAAAGTATTGATTTTAGGTGGTGGATTTGCTGGTGTGGATACTGCTATTCATCTACAAAAAATGAAATATGATGTAACTCTAGTGAGTGATAGAGAGTATTTTTACATCTATCCAACTTCGATTTGGGTACCGACACGTGAGAGTGAATTTGCAGAAGTTTGTCTTGATTTGAGTGAACTTCAAAAAGCACATGGTTTTGATGTCCTTATAGATAAGGTAGCTCAAATTAGTGCGAAAGAAAATAAGGTAACTTTAGAGAGTGGCAATGTAATCGCAGATTATGATTACTTAGTCCTTGCAATGGGTGCTTCAAAGATGAAACCTAAGGGAGTGGAAAATACTCTCTCTATTTGTGGTGCGCCAGAACAGGCACTCGATATTCGTGATGCTCTTGACAAGCTTGTTGCAAAAGGTCATGGGAAAATTGCGATGGGCTTTGGTGGGAATCCAAAAGATACCTCGGCAGTGCGTGGTGGACCAGGGTTTGAGCTTCTTTTTAATGTGCATAATATGCTCAAGAAAAAAGGAATACGAGATAATTTTGAACTCACTTTCTTTGCACCTATGCCAGAACCAGGAAAACGCATGGGTCCTCAAGCCTTAAAAATGATGGATATGATGTTTAACAAGCTAGGTATCAAAAAACATTTTGGTAAAAAGATTACTGGCTTTAGTGAAAAAGGAACAAACTTTGAAGATGGCTCGACACTTGAAGCAGACTTTACGATGTTTATTCCTGCGGGAGATGGGCATGATGTCATTAAATCGTCTGACTTACCAACAAACGCAGCGGGCTTTGTAAAAACAGATGATTTTTCATGTGTTTTAAACGAAGATGGTACACCTTCTAATGTTTATGCTGTAGGTGATATTGCTTCACTTGAGGGCTATGACTGGAGAGCAAAACAGGGACATATTGCTGAAGTAATGGCAAAAAATGTTGCCCATAATATCAATGCTCGTGAGAATGGTCGAGATGACTTTAAAGGCTATCATGGACACTTAAACATCTTGTGTGTAATGGATAGTGGGAATGGAGCTGCATTTGTGTATAGAGATGAGAAACGTGCTTTTATGTTTCCAATGCCAGTTGTAGGACACTTGCTTAAAAAAGGGTGGGGTAAATACTGCCGTTACTCAAAACTAGGAAAAATTCCTCGTCTTCCCGGGATGTAAGAGTTAAAGGAAAGAGAAGTTTACTCTTTCTCTTTATCCTTGCGTTTTTGCTTCATCTTTTGCTTTGCAAGTTCGCGCATATCTTCAGTTGTATCACTTTCATCCATAATCTCAACACCTAAAATAGTTTCAACACAATCTTCAAGGGTAATAATTCCATCGGTTTGGTCGTAGTTATCTGTGACTAAAAACATATGCTCTTTTTTGGCAATAAACATATCGAGTGCTTTACTTACAGGGATGTTTTCATTGATAGAAAACATCTTCTTTTTAATCGAACTCAGTGTAACTTCATCATCTTTAAGTGCTTGTTGGAAGATTTTTTTTGTCATAACTATACCTGTGACATTCTCAATAGAACCGCTAAAAAGGGGAATACGAGAGAACTTGAAGATAGCTTCTTGTGTTTTTATGACCTCTTTTATAGGCATATTCTCATCAAGGGCAAAAACAACAGAGCGAGGGGTTAAAATTTCTGAGACTTTGATGTTATCGAGGTTTAAAATATTTTCAATCACATCTGATTCTTGCTCATCAATGACTCCTTCATCTTCGCTTTGGAGCATACTTTCTAAAAGTTCCTCTTTTGTAAGGGAATTTGCATCCTCTTTTCCTGCTGAGATTTTGTTAGTAACAGCAAGGGTTGTAAGAATGATAGGATACGTAATCCATATAAATACACGGATAAACTGTGCAGCAAGGGGTGCAAGGCTTTTCCAGTAGATTGCCCCTATGGTTTTAGGGATAATTTCAGAGAGAAATAAAATAGCAAAAGTAAGGATGATGGAGACATAGACAACCGCATCATTTCCAAAGAGAAGAGAAGCTTGCACTCCGACAGCCGCAGCACCTAAAGTGTTAGCAATGGTGTTTAAGATAAGAATCCCTGCGATTGACTTGTTAATGTTTTCTTTGTGATGACGTAGTAATCCTCCCACTTTTGGTCGTTCTTTTTCAAGTACAGAGACATAGGACATATTGACAGAGAGTAAAACAGACTCCAAAACTGAACAGAGAAAAGAGACTCCCACAGAGAGTACAAAAAAGAGTATTAAAAGTTCCAAGTGTTACAAATTCCTTATAAAAGTATATATGTTGCTAGCCCTAAAAAGCTAAAAAATCCCACTATATCAGTCACAGTTGTGAGAATCACAGTGCTTCCAATAGCGGGGTCAATATCCATCTTCTTTAAAAAGAGTGGAATGGTGGCTCCAAATAAGCCTGCCATAAAAAGATTGATAACCATACTCAGAGCAATCACGACTCCAAGCATCTTTGTATCGAACCAAATAGCTGCTATTATGCCTATAATGACAGCGAAAACAAAACCATTTCCAAGAGAAATCAACACCTCTTTTTTGATAATGCGTAGTGCATCGCCACTCGAAATATCTCCAAGTGCGAGTTGGCGGACAACAACAGTGAGCGATTGTGTTCCTGCATTGCCACCCATAGAAGCCACAATGGGCATGAGGATGGCAAGGGCGACAATACTTTGTAAGGTGTCTGAAAAAAGCCCTATGACAAGAGAAGCGGCAATGGCAGTGAAGAGGTTAAGTCCAAGCCATGTTGCCCGTTTTCTTCCCGCTTTTATAATCTCATCATCATCTTCCGCTTCATCATCAACCCCAGCAAGATTATACATCTGTTCTGTGGCATGTTCGTTGATAATATCGTAAATATCATCGGAGGTAATACGACCAAGTAAGATACCATAAGGGTTGGTAATAGCTAAAACAGAGAGGTCATACTCTTCAAAAGTATGGACAACCTCTTTGATGTCTTGTGTGTCAATTTGGCTAATAGGCTCAAAACTCTCTTCACTTGATTTGATGTTTTCAATGATAGTTTTTGAAAAATCAAAGATAAGTAGGTCATCTAAACCTACAGCATACTGGAGTTTTTGTGCCTTGTCGATGATAAAAAGGTTTTGTACATTTTCTACTTCATTCTCTTTGCGCAGATGGGCAAAACGTTTGATGACATCTTGTACAATCTCCTCTTCATTAGCGGTGAAGAGTTCAAGTTGCATATATGCACCTGCTTGATTCTCTTCATATTTTTGAAGCTTCGTTATCTCTTTTTTGTCATCTTCATGCAAGTTGTCAAAAACTTCAGATGCTTTTTCACCATCTACCTCTTCAAGTTCTTGCATAAAATCAACTTGGTCATCTGACTCAAGTTCACTCACAGCATGGGAGAGTTCATCGACACTTAAATGCTCAACAACATCATCAAAAAATCTATCGGGGAGGGCTAATGCAACATCTCCAACAAGGTCTTTAGGGATGAGTTTTACAGCATCTGCAAACTCTTCATCATTGACATTTTTGAGAATTTTAGCAATGTTAGATGGGTGTATTTCACTTATATCATGAAATTTTAAGTACTCTTGGAGTTGATTCATAGTTGTAATTATAGCAAAGTATTATTTATCATACTGAGTAAGATTATTGTGGCGAATAACACTTGCCAAAATTTGTGTATATTTGTCACCGAGTTCTGAGTATTTATCAAGTTTTTTTACAAGGAGTTTGACATCATCTGTCTCAAAACGCAACTCGCGAAAAGCTTTATAGTCTTTGACTCTCCCAATGGTTTGATAATATTGTCGAATAGACTCATTTAAACTAGCAAATTTTTTAAGCCAAATCGTACGTTTCCCTTCGCGTTTAACACCTGCAGCAATGCGAGGTTCATTAGGGTCTTTGCTCCACATACCGAAAATATTGTTCGCCTCTCTAAAAAATCGAGAAGTTCCCCATGCACTCTCTATGGCTGCTTGTGCGATAACGATACTTTGAGGGTGGGGTTTGAGAGCGAGTAAAAGTTCCGTATTTGTTTTAACTCTATAGAGTTTTTTAAGATGTTCAATTTCTGTTGATTTGACACCTGATTCGAGTTCTTTGGTAATTCTTTCAAAGCGTTTTTCTTGTTCTTGATGTACTTTTTGTATGGCAGGAACAACAAGGGCAAAAAACCTTTGTTTCTTTTTTGAAATAGAGTGCTTTTTCTTGACTTTTACAACTTTTTTGACTTTTTCTTTTTCGACTACTTGAAGCGTACTGTTTTTGTCTTTTTCTTCTACATGAACTGTATGCACAGGATTTTGAATCACTTCATAATTTGTGTAGATGACACCTGCAAAGATTAATGACATGATAAATAAAGAGCGCATTGTATTTTCCTAATTAGTGAAGATTAAAAATATAACTATTTTTATTTTTATGGAGTGTGTAGGCATAGTATCCATCAAGTTCTACAACAACTCGGTAATAGCCTTTATGATTTCCAATTCTGATTTTAGTAAATATTTTATTTTTTCGAAGTTTTTTGATATAACTTCGTACGCTCAAGTCCTGTTTCATGTCAAAAACAATGCGATGTGGATGCACCAATAAAAAGTTTCTTATCATAGCTGCTTTGGCTACTACTTTTAAGGTGGTGTTACTTTGATAAAATGAGATGAAAGCTAAGGTATATAACTTTTTAAATTGAGTATCTTTTCGTACGGCTTTTTTTAGTGTTGTTGCTCTTTCTTTAAGTGGTGCATATGCCTGCGAGATAAAGAGAGGAATATGCCAATCGACGGTATTGTTTAACTTGAGTTCTTTTGTACTGATGCTTCCATCAAGATTTTTGTACTTTACTGTAATACTCTCTATCTCTCTTGCAGTGGAGGGAAGTGAGAGTGAAACTCTTTTTAAAGGATCGAGTACAATCTTTTGATTTGAAGTGATAGGCATATTTGCTTCATTGGTATTGAAAAAAGGGTTTTCTCTTGCTGTGAGAGATATATATAAAAAAAGAATAAATATAATTTTAATCAATAGTTCCCCTTACTTTTCAAAATTATATCAAATTATTGCGCAGATATCTCTTTTAGCTCAAAATATTCTCTTTGCAATTCTGCATTTTCATTTTTTAACTCTTTTGTTTGCGTTTTAAGATACCGTTCATAGTCTTGTAAGCCAGTGAGTACTTGTAGAGAATTTGCACCATAAAGCACTATACCAAGATAGATTCCAAATGCAATGACAATGAAGAACAAAGCAAAGAACTTGTTCAGAGAGAGACCTAAGTAGCGTTGTGTAACACTTTGTTGAGTATCTATCTCTTCATAAAGTTCTTCATTTTGCATAGTAAGCAGCTATTAAAAGAGTGAAGCACCTAGGTATTCACCATATACAACTTCATTTTCTATCTCTAAAAGACGGTTGTATTTTGCAGTTCTTTCACCACGAGCAGTTGAACCTGTTTTGATTTGACCACAGTTGAGTGCTACTGCAAAGTCAGCGATGAAAGCATCTTCACTTTCACCTGAACGATGACTCATAACACAGTTGTAACCATTTCTTTGTGCTAAACGTACTGTAAGCATTGTTTCGCTCAGTGTACCAATTTGGTTTGGTTTGATGAGAATAGAATTTGCAATGCCTTTTTCAATCCCTTCGTTTAAGATGTTTGCATTTGTAACAAAAAGGTCATCTCCAACGATTTGGATTTTATCTCCAAGTTTCTCAGTCATAAGTTTGAAACCATCCCAGTCATCTTCACTTAAACCATCTTCAATAGATACGATAGGGTATTTTGCACATAAATCTTCATAGTAAGCGACAAGCTCTTCACTCGTTACTGTACGATTTTCAGACTCGAGTCTATAGCCACCTTCTTCAGCGACAATTTCACTTGCTGCCACATCTAAAGCAATAGCAATTTCTTCACCAGCTTTATAGCCTGCTTTTTCTATTGCTTCAAGGATAACTTGAATAGGCTCTTCATTTGAGCTTAAATTTGGTGCAAAACCACCTTCATCGCCAAGTGAAATTGAGTGACCTTTTTCTTTTAAAACAGCTTTTAAGTTATGATACACTTCAGAAGCTGCACGTAGAGATGTCTCAAAGTCTTCAAACCCGATAGGCATAATCATATACTCTTGAAAATCAACACTGTTATCTGCATGGCTTCCACCGTTAATGATGTTAAGCATAGGTGTTGGGATAACCATTGCATTTGCTCCACCAAGGTAACGATATAAAGGCATACCAAGAGATTTTGCAGCGGCACGAGCAACTGCCATAGAAACACCGAGAACAGCATTTGCACCTAGGTTACCATAGTTTTGTGTGCCATCAAGCTCTTTCATAAGTGCATCAATCATTGCTTGATTAAATGGAGATTGACCAACAAGCGCATCATTGATTTCGTTGTTTACATGAGAAATGGCTTTTAAGACACCTTTTCCCATATATCGTTCATCAGCATCTCGAAGCTCTAAAGCTTCACGTTTTCCAGTACTTGCCCCAGAAGGTACAATAGCACTCTCAACAGTTCCATCACTTAATTCTACAGTTGCTTTTACAGTAGGATTTCCACGTGAATCCATTACTTCGATTGCAGTTACATTATCTATAAACATTTACTTCCCTTTTTTGCATAATTGTTGTAAACATTTTACCTAAAGTAAACTAAAACATTTGTTATGTATTTTAGTTTAGGCATCAGTATCTGCAATTTCCGCAGTATCCATGACCATGATATTGCTCACTCCCATGGCAACTTTGATTTTTTCTTCTATCTCTTTTGCAAGTTCTGGCTCATCTTTGAACTTTTGTTTCACATTTTCTCGACCTTGCCCAAGTTTTGTCGTTTCGTAACTAAACCATGCCCCTGCTTTGTCAATGATATCGAGTTTGACACCATAATCTACAAGTTCACCCTCTTTAGAAATCCCCTCTCCAAACATAATGTCAAATTCTGCTTGACGGAATGGTGGAGCTACTTTGTTTTTTATCACTTTTGCTCTTGCTCGATTTCCTATCTGACTTTCGCCTTGTTTGAGTGAAGCAATACGGCGTATATCTATACGGACTGAAGCATAAAACTTGAGTGCATTTCCCCCTGTTGTAGTCTCTGGAGAGCCATAACCCATCATTCCAATTTTCATACGAATTTGGTTGATGAAGATAACCGTACAGTTCATTTTAGAAAGGACACCTGTTAGTTTACGGAGTGCTTTTGACATAAGACGGGCTTGTACACCAACATTTTGGTCAGACATTTCACCCTCTATCTCTGATTTTGGTGTTAATGCAGCCACAGAATCTATGACAATCAAATCTATAGCACCACTTCGAGCGATTGTTTCCACAATGTCAAGGGCTTGTTCACCGTAGTCTGGCTGAGATACAAGAAGATTTTCTACATCAACCCCAAGATTTTTCGCATAGACCACATCAAGTGCATGTTCTGCATCTATAAAGGCACAAACACCTCCATTTTTTTGACTCTCTGCTGTAATCTGTAAAGCAAGAGTTGTCTTTCCAGATGATTCAGGACCATAGATTTCTGTAACACGCCCTTGTGGTATTCCACCAATACCAAGTGCTAAATCAAGACCGATAGAACCTGTGGCTATAGACTGAATGGGTTCAATATTTTTATCTCCCAAACGCATTAATGCCCCTTTTCCAAAGGCTTTGTCAATTTGCTTCATCGCTAAGTCTAATGATTTTTGTTTGTTTGCATCCATTTTGGGCTCACTTTATTAAATTTGAAGAATTATACATACTTTTTTGATTACTTTTAAAAAAAATGTCATTTTGTCATATTTTTTCATCGATTGGTATGTCGAGGAGTGAAGTTTAATGAAGTTTTTGTTAAAATAAACTTATGAAAAAAACACTTATTGCACACTCTCCTGACGCCGACGATATTTTTATGTACTATGCCATTAAGTTTGGCTGGGTAGATATGAAAGATACTTTGTTTGATAATATTGCTAAAGATATTCAAACTCTAAATGAAGATGCAATCAATGGGGTTTATGACATTGTTGCTATTAGTTTTGCACTCTATCCGCATATAAAAAGTGAGTATGCTCCTTTGCGAACGGCTGTAAGTTTTGGTGAAGGTTATGGACCTAAGGTCATCAAACGCAAGGGTGTCAAACTCAAACGTAATTTTAGAGTTGCATTGAGTGGCGAGCATACGACGAATGCAATGCTATTTCGTATTGCCTATCCTGAAGCTCGTGTCCGATATATGAACTTTTTAGAGATAGAAAATGCAGTCATAAATGGTGAAGTAGATGCAGGGGTATTGATTCATGAAAGTATCTTGACCTTTGCAGATTCTTTAGAAGTGGAACGTGAGTTATGGGACATTTGGCAAGAGCTTGCAGGCGACAAGCTCCCCCTTCCTTTAGGTGGTATGGCAATCCGTCGTTCAATCCCACTCACAAAAGCAATAGCGTATGAAGAGACACTAACAAAAGCTGTGCAAGTTGCACGAGACCACAAAGATAGACTCTCTAAAATGTTGATTGAGAGAGATTTAGTGCGCATTGATGCTCCAACACTTGACAAGTACTTAGAACTCTATGCCAACGATGAATCCATCACATTGAGTGATTTGCAGTATGAAGCGATCGATAAACTTTTTGAGATAGGGTACAAACATGGTTTTTATGAGACCTTAGTCAAAACAAAAGATTATCTTCTTCCTACCGAATATAATGAGTTAAGATTTTCATAAAATGGAAGCACAGCTTGTAGCACTTGGTGTAGAGACATTTAAAATTGCACTCTTATTAGCACTCCCTGGTCTTTTAACAGGAATGTTTTTAGGGCTTGCCGTTTCTATTTTTCAAGCGACTACACAGATTAATGAAATGACACTTTCTTTTATCCCTAAAATTATTGGTGTTGTTATTGTGATAGTTTTAACAATGCCATGGATGCTCAATGAGATGACAGACTTTGCAAAACATGTTTTTAACATGATGCCTCTTTTTGTACAGTAATGCAATCAAAACAACTCAATTTTGCAAAATACTCCTCTTTTAAAATAGGGAAAACAGAAGAGATAGCTCTTTTGGAAGATGATTTTTCAGACATAGAAGAGTATTATCTCATCGGTTCTTGCAATAACACACTCATCGGGACAAATCCACCTCCACTAATGATGCTTTCAAAAATGTATGATTATATAAAAATAGAAAATAATCTCCTCAAAATTGGTGGTGCCACCCCTTCGGGAAAAATCGCCTCTTTTTGCAAAAAGCATAATATCGCAAATTTTGAATTTGTGTCCCATCTGCCAGGGAAATTGGGCGGACTTGTTTTTATGAATGCAGGACTCAAAGAGTATGAGATTTTCAATCATTTACGCTTCATCCAAACACCAAGTGGTGAACACACAAAAGAAAATATTTTCTATGGCTATCGTTTTACAGACATTACAGAACCTATCTTAGAGGCAAGTTTTCACATTGAAAAGGGTTTTTCTCCTGAGAAAGTTGCTATGTTTAAAAAAATGCGAGCAAACCAACCTTCGACACCGAGTGCTGGAAGTTGCTTTAAAAACCCTTCGGGTGATTATGCGGGAAGACTGATTGAAGCAGTTGGACTCAAAGGTGTTATGCAAGGTGCTATGTGTTTTAGTGAGGAGCATGCAAATTTTTTGGTAAATAATGGCGGTGGCAGATTTGAAGATGCTATCTTTTTGATAAAAGAGGCTCAAAAAAGAGTTTATAAAGAGTTTAAGATTTGGTTGGAGTGTGAGATTTTGGTTTTAGATAAAAGATTTATGGGCGAGGAATCCCCGCTCATAAAGAGAGATTAAGCTACTGCAGCGATTGCTTCGTCGTAGTTAGGCTCTTCAGTGATTTCTGGAACGATTTGTTTGTAAGTAACAACACCATCAGCATCAACAGCGAAGATTGCTCTACAAGTAACACCAGCTAAAACTGATCCACCAAGAAGTACACCATAAGCGTTTGCGAAATCTTTGTTTCTGAAGTCAGAAGTAACAGTTAATTTGTCAATTCCTTCTGCTGAACAAAAACGTCCAGAAGCAAATGGTAAGTCAAGAGAAACGATAGTAGTTTTTACACCTTCTAACTCAGCTGCTCTTGCATTGAAGTTACGAGTTTCAGTAGCACATACACCAGTATCTAGTGAAGGAACAACGATGATAAGTTGTTTTTCGCCTTGCGCACCACCAACTACTACATCACCTAAACCATCAGAGTTTACAACTGTTACCTCTGGAGCTTTATCACCTACATTTACTTCATTTCCTAATAACTCTACGTCTTGACCTTTGAATTTAGTTGTTGCCATATTCAATTCCTTAATTTAATTTTTACACTTTCGTGTTTTGTTGAGAGAAGTTTATTTAAAATCGGATAATTTTACTCTTATTTAGTAAGTAAGTGTTTTTGCATAAGTTTTTTTTAAGTTTTCTACTCGCTAACAACACAGTTACGACCAGATGATTTTGCTTTGTATAGTAATGTATCTGCTCTTTTTATAAAGCTGTTTTTATCTTCACCCTCTTGCAATAGAGTAACACCAAAACTACAAGTGATAGTGTCAATCTCACTAAATGCATGCTTTTCTATGGTTGCTCGTAACTTTTCTGCAAGTTGTTTTGCATCTTCTAGTTTTGTATGAGGAAGAAAAAGGAGAAACTCTTCACCACCCCATCTTGCAAAAATATCACTAGAACGTATGTTTTCATTGACAATTTTAGCAATGTTGACAAGAACATAGTCACCCATTTCATGTCCATAAGTATCATTGACTCGTTTGAAAAAGTCAATATCGAAAAAGAGAAGTGAGAACTCTTTTTGTGTACGGTTATACTCTTTAATCTGCTGGTTAAGGAGTTCGTTAACTCCATGACGATTATAAATACCAGTAAGTGCATCATGGACAGCAAAACTATGAATTGTTTCTTGTTTTTTATGTATATAAACAAGGTAAGTTGCCATGCTCATGCTGAGACCCAGCGCTAAAAGTGTGAGTAGCCAAAAAAGCATAAAGGCTTTGTGTAAGATAGTGTCTAAGTACTCACCAAATTGGTAATGAATAATATAAGCTACTGTTTTTTCATTGAGATTTGGAACATGTACAAAAGAGATAATAATAGAGTGGTTATTGTAAAGATTTTTATTTCTATAATAGAAGGAAAAAGAGTTTCCTGTTTGCAATTTTTGTTCTACCTGTTTGGATATCTCTTTGTTTATAAATCGAATTTTTTTGAGACTTATTTCCATTGTATCTATAAGAGTTTTTTTATCGTAAGTATACTGAGGAAAAGCACTTTCTGTATAGTTTGATTTTTCATCATGAAAGACTTTTTTGCCTACAATACTTTTTTTTATCATGAAAATATAGCTTGTTGCATCAAATTTAGCAAGCATCTCTTGTATGGCAGAGAAAGAGAAGGATATTTCTACAGTACCTACAAAAGTTTGATGATAATAAATAGGATAAACATTTCTAAAGCCATTAAAAATGCGTCCTTCTTCAAATGCACTAATAGGGGTTCTATATTGATTAACATACTCTAAAGTTTCCCTGACCCCTATGAGTGAGTCCCCAAACTTCTGTGGTCTGTGAAAACGCAAGAAACTGACTGCTTGGGGGAGTTGAAAGTGAAGTTGTCTTACTGCATACTTTTTCATGTATGTATAGGTTGGTGAAAGCTTTACGAGAAGTTCTTTTCGGAGTTTAGCAAGTTCTTGAGGATTCTTTGTTTTGGAGGCTTTATACATTATCTCTTTGACTTGAGGTGTATTGACATCCATATCATAGAAAATTTTTGAAATATCAGTAAGATGTGTATAGGTCATATTGACATGTTTTGTAAAATCAGGAACTATAAGCGAGAGATATGTGTCTGTATCGTGCTTTTTTATAGAGTTTACTACTAAGAAGACAACTCCTTCTAGGAGAAAAAAAGTACTTAGTGTAATAATGATAATAGATTTAAAATCTTTAAAAAAGTTTTTGTAAGGCATCTTCTAAGTTTCCTAAATTATCTTTATCAAGTTGATTTGATTTTGCAATTTTATATGAATATTCAAGCTTATGTTCTGTTAAAAAAGTGTTTATGATTGTAGAAATCTCTTCTGCCTCTTGTTCATTTTGTAAAAGTAGTAGAAAGTTGTCTCCATATAAACGGTAAATATGATTGTTTTCTTGTGTGTTTTCTAGGAGTAAGTAGGCAAAATCTTGTAAAAGTTTATCGCCTTGGTTCCAGCTATATTTTTTATTGTATTGATGAAAGTTTTTTAAAGAAACCCAACAGATAACAGGAGTCTCAAGCAGTATCTCTAAATCACTACGAAGATAAGCTTCATTGTAGAGATGAGTGAGTGGGTCTTTATAAAAGTAGCTAAAACGCTCTTTTTCTAAAAGTGTAGAAGGATTTTGTTTATGTTTAAACTCTAATACTACATCTTTTAATGCTATGAGTGCAGCTTGGACAACAGTTGGATTAAACTGTTTGCCAGAGAGTTGTGCTATCTCTAATAGTGCTTCTTTGACACTTTTTCTTCCCTTGTAAATTCTATCCGTGGTCATAGCATCAAAGGAGTCTGCAAGCGTTAAAATTTGTGCTAAGATAGGGGTGTTTTCTCCTAAAAGCCCACGAGGGTAGCCACTTCCATCAAAATGTTCATGATGGTCTCTGACAATCTCTTTAATCTCATCAAAAATAGAAATGTTTTTGAGCATGTCATAGCTAATCGAGACATGCTCTTGAATAAGAGAATACTCTTGATTCGTGAGTTTACTTGGCTTGAGAAAAACTGAGTCGGGAATGGCGACTTTTCCTATGTCGTGTAGCATTCCTGCACGGTAAAGCAAATGGCATTCATCTGTAGAAAAGCCCATTTTTTTAGCAATAAGCTCTGCATAATGTGCAACACGATTAGAGTGACCAGCCGTATATGTATCTCTTTTTTCAACAACATTGACAAGTCCATAGATATACTCTTCATAGAGGGTCTCTTTTTCATTGAGATATTTATAGATTTTTTTGATAAAAAATGTAATACTCAATATTCCAACGAGCCAAATCATAAAAAAGAGAAGGCCAATAAGTAAAGAGTTATGCAATGCATTTTGATAAAGAGGTCTCATTGGGATAGTGACACTTACTCCTCCTCGAATATCGCCTATCTTATACCCTTGAAATGCATGGCATTCTAAGCAAGATTTTGTAGTAACAAGTGGACTCATGAGTCGTAAATATTTTTCACCATTAATGTCACTGAGTTGAGAATAATGTTTAGCAGTCCTTTCTATTTTATTGAGAGCAAAAGTTTCCCATTCATCGGGTCTATTGGCTGGATTGAGCAGACGTGTACTTGTGATTTTTGTTTTAACACCATATAAACTAGAGTAGTCTTTCATAATCTGTGAGAGTGAATAGGCAGGATTCATCAGAGTAAATTTTTTTCCTATTGCGGTAAAATCTCTATTTTTTATATTTTTAAGGTATCTGTTTGGTGGGGTTTTTTTATCTACTGGGACATAGACACCACCATGTGAAGCCACCCATGAGCGGTAAGCAATATCTTTGTTGGTACTTGTAATGGCATTTTGTTTTGCGATATACTCAGCATAGGTATAATTCCGTTCTACAATGATTGCTAAAATGAGAAGTAGAAAAAGTGACCATGCAATATAAAGTGACCTTTTTAGAAGTCTAATAAAATGCTTTTTATTCTTCATGAAATAGTAAATCCTCTATAGTTATATCTCAATAATAACAAAAGAGAGATTAAAGAGAACTTTTTGGGCTTATGTCCAAATCTTTCATTTCTGAAAAAAGTTTTTGTTTATACATATCGACGCCAACTCTACCTATCATTGCGGCATTATCTGAACAGTATTGGAGTTCACTTAAAATGAGTTTTGCATTATGCGGTTTTAAAAGGGCTTCTATTTGTGAACGCAGGTAGAGGTTTGCACTCGCTCCACCGACGATAGCAAAGGTATTTGGATTATGTGTTTTAAAGTACTTTTTGAGTTTCATTGTAAGATGTTTGGTGGCAATATGCTCAAATGAAGCGGCAATATCTGGGTACTTTGTTGTATCCCCATCTGCTTCAAGGACTGCTAAACGCACTGCATTTTTGAGTCCTGAGTAGCTAAAGGCAATGAGGGGGGATTGATGAAGGGGGACTGTGAAGTTGTATTTCAATCTATCGCCATTTTTTGCAAGGTTTTGGATGGCAGGACCTCCAGGGTAACCAAGTCCCATCATCTTTGCTACCTTGTCAAAACTCTCTCCAAAACTATCATCCATACTTTTAGCTACAGTCTCTATCTCTGTGAGACTTTTGACTTCCATGACTTGTGTATGCCCACCTGAAACAAGCAATACTGTGAGTGGAAATAGTGTCTCTTTTTCGATAAAAAGTGAGTAAATATGACCTATAAGGTGGTTCACTCCGATGAGAGGAATCTCTAAAGCAACACTAATCGCTTTTGCCATCGTAACCCCCTCAACCAGTGTGACTGCTAAACCAGGAGTAGCCGTAACAGCTACAGCTTTGAGCTTTGGAAAATACGCCTCAACTTGTGCAAGTATTTGAGGAAGTGCTTGCGCATGTAATCTAGCTGCAAGTTCAGGAACAACACCACCATAAACACTATGCTCTATCTCTTGAGAGATTTTTTTATGAAAAAGAAGTTTGTTTGTTGCAATCTCGGTAATAGCTATCGCACTATCATCACAAGAACTTTCTATAGATAAAATCATCGGTTTTTTTCCTTTGGCATACTTGTTAGAAGTGTAGCTATAAGCTTTGGTGGTACACCTTCACCTATTACTTCACGTATCATCTGTTCACTTGCCCACTTTGGAGCTTCCCAATCATCAGGTAAACCTGTCAAGATAAATATTTCTTTGAGTGTGAGTACCCGTGCATCACTGTATGTGCCATCTTTTTTTAAACGACCAGGGTGAACATTGTTTTGGCTTGAAATGGAGCCATTTGCCATGGTTATTGTCGGTGCGGGTTTGTCCCACTCTATGCGTTTATAAGTTGTATCATAGCCTTTTATGCGGGTGCCATCTGCTTTTTTAGGGTAGTGGACTTTGTTGTGGAGGGCTGTTTTTCCTGTTGGGGTATGTTGTAAAAAAGCAATATGACGTTCATTATGCTCTTTTGCTTTGTGAAAAGGTATGGATGAACGCTCTCCACTCTCTAAACTTGGTAGATGTTCTATCGCTTCCCTTACAGTTATTTTTTCTTGCTTTGGAGGCAACTCCCATTTGTGTAGTTTTGAGATGAGATAGATAGCCCGTTTACGGCTTTGGGGTGTGCCATACTCTGCCGCATCGACTACAACAGGATTGATAATGTAGCCTAAAGGCTCTAGCTCATTTTTGATAAAGTCAGTGATTTTGAGTTTCTCTTTTTTATGTACAAGGTAAGTGTTGAGTACTTTTGGTACATTTTCTATGAGAATATTGTTGGGTTGTAGCTCTTGTGCAAGTGTTATCACATACTTAATGAGTGAGTTTCTTGGGTCATCTTCTTGCATTCTTCCTGCAAGACTCATCCCTTGACATGGTGGCGTAGCGATGAGAAAATCACACTTTTTTGCTTTTGCTTTTGTGCAAATAGCCTCAAAAATATCTTCTTGAGTAATATCGCCTTGCACCATTTCACAATGCTTGTGCATCTCTTGATGAAATGCAGCACGCGGAGGGAGAAGTTCGTTGGCAACGGCTATATGAATATCGTGGTTTTTTATGTAGGTTTCAGCTATGCCTACATTTGCAAAAAGAGAGACACCTTGAATCATCAATATGTACCTTTTTACTTAATGAGAAAGTAGTTTGTTAAAGCGATAAACAAGTGCTACATCTAAAACATTGGCATCTAAATCTCCATTCAGAGCAAGAATTTTTCCAGCCATAGTGGAGAGGGCAAGATTTTCTGACAGTTGGTATGATAAGCCTACCATCGGTTGTGTGATAGCTCCTCCTCCTGTATTAATTCTACCACCTGCACCTGCTCCTACAGCTAGTTCTGCAACTGCGTTAAACCCAAATCCTAGTGGTTGTACATATCCAAAACCAAACATCCCAGCAGCATAGCCACCTGCTTTACCTGCATAGGCTGAAAGTGCTTGTCCAGAAATATAGAGTTTATCTGTAAGGAACCAATCAAATTTGACACCTGTGAGTTGGACATTATCTTTACGTGAGGAATCTGTTGAGAGAGTATTTGAGTAAAGATATGTTTGATTGACAAAACGCATTGTGAATTTTTGACTATAGATTGAGTTGTAGTCAATTTCATTTTTCTTTGCACCCGCAGATAAAAAGTTTGTATTGATTCCAAAATTAACTTCAGCAAAAGGAGCATCAAAGCCACCATTGAGTGAGTGAAAATATCCTCCACCCATACGTAAATTGATGCGTTTAGTTGGACTATAGCTAAGCATTAATGAGGCTTTGGAAATACCACCACCTCCAGTATCTACTTGTCCTCCTCCTCCAAGTCCCAGAGAAGCTTTTGTAAAGAGTTCTGTTTTTTTAGTAATTTTTGTTACATATGCTGCACCACCGAGAACTTCCATGTAGCCATTGGCACCTTGCAAGGCACCAGCACTCTCAAAGTAGGTAACGACACTTGGTGCTACATGAATACCATACTCCACACCAACTAAGCCAATACTCTCTGTTCGAATGACACCTGCACGTGTTTTCGTACTACTTGAAGGAAAATATGTTTGGTATGTTGCTACAAGGTAATCTTGATCATTGCTAAAGTAATATTGATGGAGTGAATCAAGATTGAGTTGATTATCAGCAAGGGTAGTTGTAAATTTCATATCTGCTACAACTCCAACTTGTTTAGAGTCGATTTGTCCATTTGGAAATTTAATTAATGAGTAGTTGACCCCTAAGCTGAATGTTCCAAAGTCGGCAAGTAAACCAGAATATGCCTTAACCATAAGTCCACCGCCTTGTCCATCAGCAGAAGCACCGCCACCACCACCAAAAAATATACCAGAATCTATATATAAGTCTTTGATAAGTTCATATTTTATACCCGTAGTAAATCCACCTGTAAAGAAGCCTCCTCTATTGCCTGTAGCTGCTCCATATGCTCCAAAACCATAGTAAAAATGTTTGTTAGGGTGTAAAAGGTAGTTGAGACCAATTAAGCCCATATCTTCTCCATTATTTAAGGTAACACTTTCGTATGATGTTTGGAGAGATGCATGTCTATAATGCACACCATTTTTACTTAAAAGTAAAGAACTTAACACTAAGATGAGAAGAAGTGATTTCATAAGTTTCCTTGTAATATACTGCGACGAACTTCATTGTCTATATCAAAAACATCATCAATATTTTTTGGAAGCGTATCAAACTGTTCAAATGCTGTGATGATTTTTTTTGAGATGTCTAAAAAGCCTATTTTTTTGTTGATAAAGAGTTCTATCGCTGCCTCATTCGCTGCATTGACGATGAGTCCACGTGTAGGGTTGGCTAAGAGTTCTTTTTTTATCTCCCAAATAGGGTAGCGTTGAGAGGAAATTTCTCGAAATTCTAAAGCACCTGTTTTGAGTAAATCGACATGTTCTAAGATATTCTCATCCATTTTTTTATCGAGTGCAAAGGCGATAGGGAGTTGCATACTTGCATTGGCAAAGTGTGCGGTAGTTGAACCATCTTTGAAGTTTATCATGGCATGGATGAGTGACTGTGTTTCTATGATAGCATCGTATTCACCTTCGCCAAAAAGCCAGCGTGCTTCGAGGAGTTCAAACATTTTATTGACCATCGTTGCAGAGTCTATGGTTATTTTTTGTCCCATACTCCAGTTTGGATGTTTTTGTGTGTCGGCGAGTGTTGCGTTTTGGAGTTTAGAGATGTCCCAATCACGAAATGCACCGCCACTTGCCGTGATAATCATTTTTGAAATTGGTCGTTCTTGGAGGAGGTACCAAAGTCCAAAATGTTCACTATCTATAGGTTGAATTTTTGAGGTATCTATAAAAGCACCTCCAGCAACGAGTGACTCTTTATTTGCAAGGGCAACTTTTTTATTGCATTTCAAAGCAGTGAGAGTAGGGCGAAGTCCTAAAAAACCGACGAGGGCATTGACGACTAGGCTACTTGAAGCATCTTCTATAGCTTGTAAAATAGCCTCTTCACCTGCATAAACACAAGAGTGATTGACTTTTGGGATGTCCTCTTTGTGTGCAATAACCACTACTTTTGGGGAATGCACTTGAAGTTGTTGATTTAGGAGGGCGATATTTTTGCCACAAACAAGCACTTCGACTTCTATGCCAAAGCGTTTGGCGACTAAGAGGGTATTGACTCCGATAGAGCCAGTTGAGCCGAGGAGAACCAACTAGACTAAACCACGAAGGAGTACAAGCATGATGATGCCAGCAAAGAGGTAGCCGTCTATTCTATCAAGCATACCCCCGTGACCAGGGAGGATGTTTCCGCTATCTTTTACACCAGCAGCACGTTTAAGTGAAGACTCAAACAAATCTCCGAAGATAGAACTTACAGCAACCGCAAAAGAGATAAAAAAACCAACACTCATATCGACGATAGGCATGCCAAAAAACATACCACCGACTGTGGCAACGGTTACTCCGCCAACGACGCCTTCCATGGTTTTGTTTGGGCTTGTTTCACAAAAAGGAGTCTTTCCTATGCTTTTACCAACAGCATATGCGCCCACATCCGTGAGGGCAACCACAGCGAGAAGCCATAGCAGACTTAAAACTCCATACTCTTGGTACATGGTAAAAACAAAAAGCATTCCCGCAGTTGGGTAGATAAATGGTAAGTAATCTTTCCAAGCAAGTTTTTTGTTGTAAGCTAAGGCACTTGCATAAATGAGTCCTGAGATAACAAAAAGGTCATCGCCATAAGGATAGATGCCTGCAACGAGCCAGACCCCTATAGCAAAGGGAAGTAGGTTTGTGCTTTTGAGTTGAAAAAGCTTAATCGCTTCAGTAAATGCAATGAGGTAAATTCCACCAAAAACAAGCCAAGTTATGAAAAAACTATCGATATAGCCGATGATAAGCACAGAGGCTAAAAGTATGAATCCTGTTACAATTCTTTCTCTACTGTTGTTAAATATTGTCCGCACTTTTTCCATCTCAAACCCCAAAGTAAAATTAGAGGAGATTATAGCATATCAGACTTTAATATCTAGTTTATAAAGGGGTTCTTCTTCTGCATTTTCTTCTTCACTCTCTTCATGTTCACTTCGCTTTGTTTCACGGTCTGATTCATCGCGAGTATGTTCCTTGTCTTCATCTACTTCTGTATTTTCTTCTGTAGGACGCACTTCTAAAACTTTTTCATCTTTTTCTTGGACAGCAGATTGTGCAAACATATTTTGAAGGTCAACACGGTTTGTATGTGCATTTTGCGTTGTTGCAACAGCAGGAGTCATTTGATTGGTAAAAATTGTACTGCCTAGAGGGCTTATAGATGCCATGACTAACTCCTTGTATCCACCTCGATGGTTTTGTACTTGTTATAAAGGACATTAGCACCATTTTGAATAGTGACTTCCCTTCGAGGAGTATAATCGACTAAAAATCTATCTTCTGAAGTCGTTGTGAAATCAACACACAAACGTGCGGCACTTTGGATGATATGTTCTGGAAGATTTTGTTTATCAGTTGTAATGAGGACATGGCAAGAGGGTTGGTCTTTTAAGTGGAGCCAAATATCTTTAGCTCTTGCATTTTGTAAAAGAGAGATATTGCCTTTTTCATTTTTTCCAAGTTGGACTTTATAGCCTTCTATGAAAAAAGTCTCTATAGATTCATTGACTTTGAGCTTTTTATTTTGTACTCTTTTTGGAAAAAGGAGTGTGATTTTAGCTGTGTTTTTTGCATTTTGTACAGTATGGATGAAAAGCTTTGTATGTTCTATCTTTGAACGCAAGGACTCCTCTTCGATGTGGAGATGTTTGGCTTTTTGTTTGGCTTTTTTACTCTGGGTAAAGTACATATTGCTGATGAGGTGTGCAGAGGCATAGGGCTTTTCAAGCTCAATAGAAAGTGTTTTGCCATCATAATCAAGTAGTTCTAAATGCTGTGCATACGGTGAAATGGTATGGAGGTTAGAAAGGACAAGGTTGCCATAATGCTCACTCTGTTGTGCTTGAGCTAAGAGACTTGCTTCATCATCGAGCTTGTCATATAATTTTTGTAGTTTTTTGAGCTTTTTATTTAAAAAGGCAATTTTTTGCTTTTTGAGATTGTTCAGCTGTGCCTCTTGCTCTTTTTCATAAACACTATATAAAAAGGCTTCGATATCTTCAATGGGGTACTCTTTTGCGACAAAGGGAGCAGGGGGTATATCGAGAAGTTTCTGCCCAACTCGTACCTCTCGAAAAGAGGAAAACAAATCCACATGACGGAGCGCTTCAAGGACAATATTGTCTGCATCTAAAATGATGACATTAGTATATTTTCCAGTAAATTCGAGTTGTAGATAGGTAATTTCCTCTTTATAAGCAGAAGCAAGAGCTGTTTTGATACGGATAATTTTGTCGCCGTTGAGAAGTTCAAGGTTTAAGATATTGCATCGGTTAAAACGCTTGGCTAGGAGTATATCAAAGGGGGCATTATAGACTTTTGAACGCGGATACTCAGAGCATTTGAACATACTCGAGTTTGAGCGTTGCATATTGCAGTAAATTGTCTCATTTTTATCAAAAACAATCTTGAGTGTCGTGTCATTTACACGGTAAATTGCAGAGATTTTAGAGAATTGTTGCAGATAGGTTTGTAGTTGTTTGAGATGGGAGAGTTTCATTTTCTAGCCTTCGAGGAGTTTTGAGAGTGCTTCTTTCGTCTCTTGAATGTTGATGATACCTTGTCTACGTTTCTCTTGGAGTTCTTGATTGAGTTTTGCAATATTTGGCGGGATGATGTTTTGAATCTTGTTACGAATCACTTTTGCCAGTGTTGGACTCGCACCAGAAGAGGAGACGGCAATTTTAAGTGAACCATACTCTAAAAGAGCTGCAAAAAAGAAGTCACACACCTCAGGAACATCGACACAGTTATAGAGAAAATTTTGTGTTTGTTTATGTTCTAAGAGCATCTGCATTACTGCTTTTGAACCCGTAGCATCAATGATGATAAAAAAAGTACCTATATCTTCAAGTGAGAAGTTTTTTTGTCTTTTTTCTGCTTGAATTGTCTCAAACCCTCCTATAAACTCCGTAGAAATTACCTCGAAGTCTATCTCGTTTCTTTGCATGACTTGGGCTTTTTGTAGGGCAACTTTACCACCACCGATGAGAAGGATTTTTGTATTGCTAAGGATAATAGGGAGGGTCTTGTAGCTCATAATGTTATTATAACATTTAAAGGCTTGATTAAGTTAAAAATAATAAAAGAATGATATTATTTCGATAATTAATATCAAAAAGGAACTTTACGGTGAAATTTTTACGAATCTTTTTTCTTCTTACAATGGGATTTTACTCTTTAAATGCACATGATGACAAACGTATAGAACAAGCACAAACAGAACACTCTTTACGAGATATTTCACAAGATGTGGTGCGTATTGAGAGAGAACCTATAGGAAGACTCAATGGACAATTACGAACGATGTATGCTGGGTATCATCAAAGAGCAACAGGTGTTACTGATACCTATGCTACTGCTATGGGAGGTACTCTTAATTTTATATCACAAGATATAAAAGGGTTCAGTTTTGGGGCGGAACTTGCTCTCTCAAAAGACTTAAACTTTGCGACAGGTGAAAGAACGCAAGGAAAAAACAATGCGGAACTCTCCTCTTCAGATGGACGATACACTGCACTCTCTCAAGCATATCTGAGTTATAGTTATGATAAGTTGAAACTTCAAGCAGGACGTATTCTCATTGATACACCGCTTGCTGATAGTGATGACATTACAATGATACACAATACTTTTAGCGGTGGTGTTGCAAGCTATGAGCAGAGTGGATTTACTTGGATGTTAGGGCATTTGAGTAAATGGCAGGGAACAGATGCAGGGCTGGATACACCATGGACAAAAACAGGTGAAAATGGAACGAACTTTGGGGGAGTTTCTTATGCGGATGGTTTGGAGTTTAACCTTTGGTACTACAACATTACACACTTCACGAATGCTTTTTATACAGATATGGGCTATCTTTATCATCTCAATTCAACAACAGATTTGCATATGGGCGCACAGTATCTTCATGAGTCACAACTCAGTGGAAGTGGTATCAATGCAGACATTTATGGTTTACTTGGAGAAGTTTTTATAGGGGATGCAACACTCAGTTGTGCTTATAACTATGCGAGTAAAAATGGTGTAAATGAAAGTAGCTTTTCAGGGTTTGGAGGGGGAACACTCTATACAAGTATGGATACTATGATACTCAATGCGATTACAAACAACAGAAGTGCAGCGGCTCTTGTAAGCAGAATAAGTTATGTTCTTAATGAGATAAATTTTACTTATGCTTATGGTAATTTTAGAGGGCATGCTGATGACGCAGGGGTAAAAGCAGATATTGTAGAACAGGATATTGTTGTAGATTACAGCTATAAAGAGTTTACATTTGCTCTGACATACTCCATCAGTCAAGATAGACAAAGTGGTATAAAAACAGACAATGATTGGGAGCGAACCGAGCTTTTGTTTGCGTATAATTTTTAAATTAGTTATAATTTGCAAAATTACACTAATAGCATAGGTTGTTAAAAAAGAATGAATCAAAAACTTTACATGGTCTCTTTAGGGCCAGGAGATGTCGAACTTTTAACACTGAAAGCATTGAATGTTTTTAAAGAGTGTGATGCTATTTGTGTGCCTACAAAGAGTCAAGATAATAGCTTTGAAAAATCTATCAGTTACAACATTGTTATGAGTGCTTTAGATGTGTTAGAGGTAAAGAAGCCGATTGTGTCTGTCTATTCGCCTATGCATTTTAAGTATGAAGATTGGGTAAATGAAGCTGAGGTTATTTTAGAGACACTAGGTCAATATGAAAAAGTTTGTTTTGTAACATTAGGGGATGCTGCGATATATTCGAGTATTTATTATCTTCTTGACATTATCAAAGACAAAAATGAGATGATTTACAAAAATTGTGAAGTTATCGCTGGGGTAACTTCCTTTAGTGCGGCTTCTGCGGTGGCACAAAAAGCTTTGTGTTTAGGGGATGAAGAACTTATCATAAAGCCTATTAACCCACGAAGTGCAGTAAAAAGAACAGAAGTTTTAATGCGTCCTAAAATCGGAATGGATACGAAAAGTTTAGGAGAGGGTGATTTTTATACTTTTGAAAATATGTACCTCAAAGATGCAAAAATAACACCCTCAAAGATAGAAAAGGTCAAAAAATATATGACACTTTTCATCAACTTTGCCTCAAGAGATTAGTTTACTTTTTTCCATTCACCTTTTTGTTCACCATTGAGTTCATACTTATTTAAGTATCCGCGTGGTGTTAAAACTCTGCCATCACGTGTGAGTTTTGTTGTAGAATTACCGATGAGCAGAGTCGTAGACATATTGACATCAACATTTTCCACCCCTGCATTTATCAACTCTTTTGCCGTAACAATTTTAATCATTTGATTTTCACGCCCTAAATCACGTGCTATGACAACAGTGCGATTTTCATCTACAGTTTGTAACTGCTCAAGCATTCCTCTGTAGGGGTCGAGTCTACTTTTACTTTTAGGATTGTAAATTGAGATGACAAAATCAGCCTCTAATGCAAAGCGAATGCGTTTTTGAATAAGTTCAGCAGCTGTGAGTCTATCTGAGAGTGAAATGAGACAAAAATCTTGACTCAAGGGCGCACCTACTTCAGAAGCAAGTGCTAAAACAGAACTTATTCCAGGTAAAGCAGAGTACTCAATCTCTCCCCACAAATCATAAGTATCTAAAAGCTCAACCACTAAAGAACCCATAGCATAGACATTTGCATCGCCATTTGAAAGCAGTGCAACCGTGCGACCTTTTTTGGCTTCATCGATAGCATGCTGCACCCGTTCTATCTCTTTGGTCATTGGTGTTGTAAAAACTTCTTTATCTGCGACTAACTCTGGTAAATCTTTTGCATACTTTGTATAAGCAACGATTAAATCTGCCTCAGCAATAGCATTGATTGCTTCTTGTGTTAAGTATCGACTCCCACCTGCACCTGTTGAAACTAATGTTAATTTTCCCATGTTTTTCCTTTGTTCTAAAATGAAGCAGCGACAGTAACGCCACCATAAATTCTCTTACTTAAAAAAAGTGTCTTATGTTTACTCGCAAGAAGTGAAGCGGGTTCTGCTACACCTTTGATGTTAAAAAACTTTGTTGCCTGCGAAGGGCTAAAATCTTGTGTGAGTGCATTGATAGCATCTTCAGAGAAAAATTCTAGGGGGGTACCGATACTATTTGCATACGCTAGTAAACCCTCTTCATCTGCCTTAGCGGTGAAGCTTGCAAGTTTCACAATCTGTTTTCGCTCAAGACCATGCTCAAAACAAAATCTTTGTACGGCTTTGGCTATCTCCTCTGCAGATGTGCCTCGGTTCATCCCCAGTCCTAAAACTATCGCTTGTGGATGGATTTGGAGTGTGGTATGTGGGAGTTTTTGAGGTGTGATGTAAACTTGTGGGATGTTTTCATCTAAGTTTTGTAAATCATCGGGCATAAAAAATGTAAAGTTTTCTTCTTTATATCCTTCAAACTCTTTCACCGCCTCAATCATGCAAGGGTATGTTATAACTTGCACTTTTTTCTTGTTGATGATGGCATTGGAAACTTCTGCTAAAGATTTGAGATTGCTGATAGCAAACCCGTGTTTTTTTGCAAACATATCAAATGCAAGTACTTTTATCTGGTCTGATGCTGTTGTGACAAAGTTTATACATCCTTCTATTTTTTGAGTAAGTTCATTTGCAAGTTCATTTGCTCCACCTAAATGCCCTGAAAGTAGAGGAATAACCCGCTTTAAATCAAGTGTCATGATAAGTACGGCAGGGTCTGTAGCCTTGTCTTTTAAATGGGGGGCAATCTTACGAATGACGGCACCCGTTGCCATTAAAAAGATGATAGCATCAAACTCTGCCCATGCACTTGGCATAATGTCATCGACCTTGTTAAATTTGTGAAAGTTACCTCCATCTTCAGCTTTGTTAAAAACATGGCATTCATGTTCACTTAAAAAAGGAAGTAGTTTTTTTGCTGATTCTAGTGAGGGATTGTTGATAGTTGCGATAGCTATTTTCATAATGATTTTGTTTTCCTTTGGCTCTCTTGTTTGTATTTGTTTGCATAAAGGTGTGACTCTTGGCTAGGGGTTTGGTCTAAAAATTCACCAAACATAATGAGTGCCACTCCTTTGATATGTGCTACCTTCGCCTCAATGTTTGCTATATTTCCCTTATAAACTTTTTCATCTGCCCATGTTGCTTTTTCTACGACCCAACAAGGTGTCTCTTCATTGTAGCCGAGTTTATAGGCTGTCTCTTTGAGCTTTTTTATAAGGGTAATAGAAAGATAAAATGCAAAAGAAGAGTGTTTGTTTGAGAGGAGTTGTTCTAAACTCTCTGGATTGGGTGTTCTTCCTTCAACTCGAGAGATGATGAGTGTTTGTGAAACCCCAGGGATAGTATACTCAATAGCCGCTGATGCTGCCGCACCAAATGCAGCAGTGACCCCAGGGATGATTTCAAATGCTATGTTTTTTTCTTTTAAAAATGCTATCTGTTTAGCGGTCGTTGAGTAGATAGAGCTATCGCCAGTATGTAAACGCACAAACCTTTTCTCAGCATATTTTTTTATAAAAGCAAAAATATCTTCATAGTTCATATCTGCAGAATTTTCTATGATTGTTCCCTCTTGACACCAATCAAGCAGTTCACGAGGGACTAAAGAACCCGTATAGAGTACGACTTCCGCTTCTTGCAAAGCTTTCATCCCTTTAACAGTTATAAGTTCTGGGTCTCCTGGACCTGCTCCTACAAATTTAATCATTTTTTATCCTCATAAATACTTTTTCTTTGTCCTACACGAAGTACTAAAAGTACTATTTCATTATCTATAATCTGAAATAAAACACGTATCTTTCTTGCTACGACAAATCTATATTGGTTCTCATAAAGTGTACCTTTAAGCTGTGTCACTTTTTTTGATTGCTTGAGTAATTCAAAATTTTTGCATAAATACTCTATTTTTTTAGCGATAAGTATTTTATCAGGTTGAGAAAAATTTTTTAAATCTTTGAGTGCTTTATCAGAGTATTTGAGTTTCAAATTTCTATGCCTAATTCTTTGTAAACATCTTCGCTCTCATGTACTTTCATTTTTCCAGATTCAATTTCAGCCGATATTTTATCTGCGACGATACCATCTGTATAATCAAAATAAAAATCTAAAGCATTTGCAATTACCTCTTTTTGTGATTTATGCAATGCTTTTGCGACATTTTCAAGTTCTAGTGCTAAAGATTCATCAAGCGAGATTAATTTTTTTATACTTGCCATATATAAACTCCTTTTTATATCTAATTATATATCTATTTACATATGTTGTCAAATTTTTTTCTTCACAATTATCTGATGCATCACTCTCTCAGGTTCAGGCATGAGTAAACTCATCTTATAAGTTGTGAGGCTTACACTTTTTATGTCGAAGGGAATGTTTGCTTGTTTTAAAACTGTTATAGCTGTTGTGAGGTGTTGGAGGGTTACAAAATTGGCTACCATGATGCCCTCATCGGCTAATCTTTCATACAAGTAATCGAGTTCGCTGATGACCTTGTCACCACCACCTCCAACAAATATTCTCTGTGGGGTACTTGTCTCTTTTTTATAATCCTCACTTGCTTCACCGATATAAAGTTTTGTGTCTAAGATTTTATGTTTTTTCAAAGAGTTTTGTATCATCTTTGCTCTTTTCTCATTTTTCTCAAAAAGAATACTTTTAACCTTATAACGTTTGTACCCATCTATGCTGAGAGAACCAGAACCAGCCCCAATGTCCCACAGGAGCATATTTGGTTCTAAGTTAAGATTTTGCAAGGAAATGTGGCGTTTATAGCTTTTGGTAATCATACCATTTTCATGTTCTATGCTCTCTTCACTTGAGATATTTGGAAGTGGTTTGTAGTTGCGTTTGATGAGGAGAGAGTAGGGCATACGAGGTGGTTTTTTGAGCATTTGTTCTAATGTAGTGCGTGTAAAGGATTCGTCAGCATAGCCAAAGCATTCGCCGAGTGTGATACTTATATCTTGCTCATCTAAAAAACTTGTTGCCTCTGCTAAAACAGATGGTGTCTCATCATCGCAAATTATAAAGGTATACTCTTTGCTTAAAAAGTTTTCTAAATCAACAAAGCTTTTGCCGTGAAGTGTTGTAATGCCCGTTTTGACAAGACTGATACCCTCATGTGCTAACATATAGTTCAAACTCGAAGTGTTATCGACTATCTTGAAGTCGATATTTTGCTTTTTAAGCGTATGAATGATTAGAATTGCTCCAGAGAAAAAGGTCGGTGAACCACTCACAACATATAGTAAGTCTTTATCAAGATTTTCTAAAATTGCCTCTTTGACAACTTTAAAACTCCCCTTTGTGACATTTTCCAAAGATGTTTCGTAGTTTTTGTCGCAAAATATCATCTCAAATTTGGAAAAATCCACATTGACATTGTCAAAGTTATATTCGCCCATTCCTGAGCCTGCTATTGTTACCATGTTAGTACTTCCTTTATCTCGTTTGGTAGAGTAATCGTCTCAACTTCTTTCACCTGTAATCCAAGTTCACAAAACCACTCTTTGAGTTTCTGTGCAGATTTATACCCTAAAAGTTTTATAAATGGCTCTTTGTATTTGTTTGGAAGTGTTTGTAAAACTCCCTTTAAGGTTACAAACTCTTCATCGCCTAAATCATAATTTAGTTCTGCTTTAAGCCATTTTTTCACCTCTGTAAAATCAATACTTCCATACTTGTTGTGTGTGTTTTTAAAGCCTTGTGCCACCTTGCACATTTTCGCAACACTTGTCACAAAAACCACTCTTTTGATGGTGTGCTTTTGCAAACGCTCCGCAGCATCATAGACGAAGTTACCTATCTCGATGATAGAACTTTCATCATACTGTTTTTTTGCATAATCATGAGCTGAGTTGCCAAGAGTAAAGATGATTTTTTCTTGCGACTCGGCTATGGCAACATTTATCTCCGCTACAATAGAATCAATGTATGCCGAAGCTGACACAGGTTTCACAATGCCCCGAGTTCCTAAGATAGAGATACCACCAAGCACACCCACTTTTGCATTAGCTGTATCTCTTGCGATTTTTTCACCTTCTTTGACACTAAAAACAGCATGGAAAATTTCTTCTGAGTCTTGTACAATGTTTTTGGAATTTTCTTGCATCATCTCTAAGGGTATTGGATTGATAGCAGGGTGTGTTGGCTCGATTTTTAAGCCTTTTTTGGTCACAACCCCAACGCCTGTGCCTGCATAAACATAAATCTTCACTCCTTGTATTTCTAAAAGTGAGGGTTCTTGTGCTTTTAATCTTTGAGGAGTTTGTGTCGTAAGTTGGCAGAAAATCTCACAACCTTTTGTCACATCCATATCGTCATTGTCGCCTTTTATAGTGCTAAAAGAACAAGCACTTTCTCTTTGTACTTCTATAAGTGCTTCTTGCCCTTGCGGTAAAAGAACGGCTAAATTTTCGATAAACAGCTTGTCAAAATACTCATACAAGCAAGCTAAAAGTGTCGCTGTTGCGTGTGTGCCTGTGGTATAGCCAGATTTTAATTGTGGCATTGTTCTTCATAAATTGTAAAGTTATCTTTATTCATTTCTTCAAATACAACAGCAGACAACTTATTACCATAAACACAACCCGTATCTATTCCTAAAGTATGATTATTTTTCTTCACTTCTTTAAACCATTGATGCCCATAGATTATAAATCCTTGATTTCCGTCATAAATATCAGCCCAAAAAATTGAATTTTTGTCTTCTTTACCATAAGTAATAAAATTATGTTCACTATCTAGGTATCGCATTCTCAGTATTTTAGATTTTTCTTTTTTTGTGAGATTATTAAGATTATGATGATTCTGAATACCACCATGAAGAACTATTATATTTTTAAACTGTAAAAAGAGAGGCATATCTTTTAGATATTTTATATCTTCATCATCTAATTTTTCTATGATTGACCTTTCATCATCATCGAGTAAAATGGGATTTTTTTTCTCACTCTTTTCATGTTCTAAATATCTTACTAACTTATCTTCATGATTACCCAAAATAGATTTTATATTGTGTTTTTGTATATATTTTAAAAGTTTAACAGAGTTTTTCCCTTTCGTGATGACATCTCCAACACATACCTCTATATCATTTTTATCTGGATTTATCTTTTTTCTTAGAGACATAAACTCGTTATAGCAACCGTGAATATCTCCGTATATTATTAATTTATTGTTCAATTGACTTTTCTATCTTTAATAGTAATTTTTTATATTTTTTAATATCTTTTCTAATTTTTATACATTTTTCAGCAGTAAATGGTATGTTTGCAATCACTTTACAAGCATTTCCATTTTCATCTTTTCCATCACATTCTTCAATATGTGCAAACTTATTTCTTTTATCTAAAATATCATCTATATAAGGTTGTGTAAAATCTTTTTTTGTAATGACTTCTTCAATATTTAATTTTTCTAAAATTTCTCCTGTTGCCATTGCTTTTTTATTACTATCTATAAAACCTAAATTAGTAAACAATATTTTAAAAGTGGTCTCAGAAATATTATCTAAAAATTTTTGTGCTTTATTCTTATTTCCATTCCCCGAATCTCTTACCTTTTTTAATGTATATTTTTCAATCGCTTTATCATCAATTTTTGGTGATGCCTTGAGTATGATTTTTTCTTTGAGTCTATCTAGTTCAGAAACTTCAGCCATAATAAGACCACGAAGGTTATTAATATCTTGAGTTTTTTTAATAGTAATATCTATAATTTGTCTAACTTTATCTTCAAGTTCATTTCTACTAGAAGTAAAAATACCCTCAACAAAATGTTCGTTAAGCTTCCTATTTAACTCTTCATATTGAGATGAATAAAATACAATTTCTGTATACACTTTCTCATCTCGTATTTTTGTGATAATTGTATTTCCTTCATCTTTTGTTTCTTGATTTCCTAAATCTAAATCTATAAGCAATAAATCATATTCAGATGTATTGTCATAACCTATATCATCTTCAAAACTTGAAAAATTATTTATCTCTTGAATTTCACATTCAAACCCCAAATCTTCTATATACTCTTTTATTAATCGTTTATCTCTCCGAATAGATATAGGATTATCTTCAACCCATAAAATTTTATACTCTAATTTCATAATTTAAGCCTTAATATAAATTTAATTCCTTTATCCAAACGATATGCATTAATAGTAGAATGATTCATCTCTTCTAAAATTTCTTTAATGTGGAAAAGACCAAGTCCTGAACCTTTTGTAGTCGTCACTCCCATTTCAAAAATGGAATTTTCATCTATGATTGTATTATTTAGTCCACAACCATCATCAATATATTCGATTTCAATGTCCTTATCATTTTTTATAAAATTTAAAGTTACATTTTTGGCTTTTGCTTTTTTAGAATTATTTAGTAAATTATCAATCACTATATTTATTTTTATTGGCTCAAAACTACAACTATAATTTATATTATTTGTATTGACTCTAATTATCAACTCTTTATTTGTCGTAACTTCATATATATTTCTAATATATTCATTTATAAATTTTACTAAATCTTTTATAACATTAGTTGCTGTTGATAAAAAATCTTCTTTTGTTATATACTTACTGATTAAAGATATTTTATCTAGTTCAAATGATGCATCTTTTAAATATTCATAAATATTACTATCTATAGTAGAATTTCTTTTTAACATATCTACAACATCTAAAATACAATCTTTTGCTGTTTTTGTATATAAGCCTATATGATGCTGAAATGCAATAAGTTCTTTCACATCTTTAGATTGAACTGTTTTTAAATAAGTTAATTCTTCATCTTTCTTTTTATTTGTTAAGTTCGCGACATGTAGTTTTTCTTTTAATTTTTCTTCATTATCTTTTAATACAAGTATTTTTTTATCAAGTTCTTGATATGACTCTGCATTATCAATTACATCATCAATGAGTTGATTACTATTTTTTTGGCTAATTAAAAAAGATATTTTTTTCATTAATCTTTTATCTTCTGTTATCTTAAGTATTTTTTTAGCAAACCTCTTTAAACTATTTGAGATTGCTGATTGTGGTAATTTTGAAAATTCTTTTAAAAATTTTGTAATGTTTTTCTGTACTAATAAATTTTCTTTTTCTTCAAATAGAGATGTAAGTATTTTTTCATCAATATTTATATCTATTGCATCTTTGGCATCAATGCCTATAATCTTAAATATATTTTGACTAATATTTTTTTTCTTTTCTTCCTCAGAAAGTAGATAGACCTCTTGCTTTTTCTTCCAATCTTTATTTAAAGTAATCTCTCGTATATATGATTCTGTATATTTTTTAGGGACACTATCCCATCGTATTCCACTTACTACATATCTTTCCAATCGTTTAAGTGTTTTATAAAAGAAGCCATTATTCTTTTTTTGAGCTGTTGTAGATTTTGTGGATACATGTATAAGCTGTTTAAACTTTTCGTTATGAACGATTCCTTCCCTACTTGATATTACATGATACTGCTCATCTCTATCCTCTATTTCAATTCTTCCAATAACTTCACGGTTACTTAAATATCTGTTTCTTCCCTGATTTTTTCTTACTTCCATGCCAAATGCATCATTATCAATATCTCCATAAGGTGGTATTCTAAAACCATTTATAAACAAATATACTGAACCAAACTCTACACTTCGCATTTGCATCTGTTTTTGAAAATATGCTTTAGCATAAGGATTGAGATACATTAAAATAACCTTCACAGCTTTTAAATCAGGGAACTCTCTATTTTTTTCTATTGTTTTGAAAACGATTTTATCTCTGTCTTTGAGTTGTGTAATTATTTGTGTTCCATCTTCACTAATTATTGACTGTATATATGTTGTGTCAAAATTGAGTTTATCAAAAAATTTATTTGTAATTTCACCATTTATCTTTTTGTAATAAGTCGTTTGATTTGCATCATCTATCTCTTTGACATGCAGATGTATTTTAAATCCACCACTATCAACTTGACTCTTGTTTATCAATTTTTCTAAAGAAGCTTTTAATTTAGAAAATTTTTGATAATTTATCACATCGTTAAATAAACTGTTTTGATTTATTTCTATCCATTTTGTTCGCAAACTAACAATTTGTACAATTGTTCCTGCTATACTTATTTTGTATCCAGTTTCATCAAATACTTCTTTTTTACTTATTTCTCGTAACTTCATTGGAATCTGATTTATTTCAACACTGTAATCTTCAATATTTTCAAAATCTTCCCAATTAATTTGGAGTTGATAAAGTTTCCCTTCTTTCTGTTTTGTAAAAATATTAAGTTTTTTTCCTAACCTATCACATGAAAATCTACCAATCCCTTTATTCCCAGCCTGTAAACGATTATTTTGTGCATTTTGTACTCTTTTTATAGAGTATGCCAAATTCAGCCATTTGTGTAATATATCTTCTTTGGACATCCCTTTACCATTATCTGATATGATAATTTCATGATTGATAGTATCTACACTTTTTAAATTTTTAAACTCTACATCGACCTTTGATGCTCCCGCATCATAGGAGTTTTTAACAAGTTCCATAACAGCAACACTGTCATCATTTATAAGTTCTTTACCAATAATATTTTTTATATTAACATGAGATAAAAAATGTACTTTTTCCCACTCTGCAGTAGCCATTATAAAATTTCCTTCAAAACTATCCCAGCCTGTTCCCCAAAAAGAGGGGGAATTGCATTACCTATTTGAGTATATCTTGGTACATCTTTTTTTCTTCTCTCTCCACCTGTTGTATAACCTGCTTTAAATTCATAATCATCTGGAAAAGATTGGATTCTTGCATACTCTCTTACTGTTAAGATTCTTGGTTCGCAGTAGTGAATGTAATCATCAGGGAGTGTAGTGAGTGTTGGAGTACAAGAGTTTTGACATAGTGGCACAGTTGTTCGTTTTTTCATTTTGTATTTTGCTTTGATGGCTTCGGAGATGTTTTTATTTTTAACACCATTTTCTAAGATATACTGAAATTTTTCTACAGTCTCTTTTCTGTGTTTTGCAAATCTGTGACTATCTGCGATGGTATTTGTCAAAGGTTTTGATGCTCGCATAAGCTTTTGATAAGAACTTTGTTCTTTAGCATAAAGACCAGCTTCAAAACTTTTTGTATCAGGAGATGCTTGTGTCCCATTAGATTTTAACAAATCAGAAATAGCATCACTTAGAGAGGTAGTATTGTTAATCTTTTTTGATTTGAAAAAATCTACACTATTTTGAGTTATTTTATGAAAAAAACTTTTAGCATTCCCTTTCTTAGAACCAACTAAAATATACCTTTGGCGTTTTTGTGGAATGCCATACTCAGAAAAATCAACAATCTCTCCGTGTACATCATAACCAAGTTTTTCAAGTTTATCGACAACATAAGTAGAGTATGCCTGACCTCTTTTATTGCCTTTTTTAAAACCAATAGTAAACCCTTTTACATTTTCAAAAAAAAGCAATTCAGGCTCAACAAGTTCTACAAACCTAATATATGAATCTATAAGCTTATTTCTATCATCAGACTCTCTTCTGCGTCCTGCCATAGAAAAACCTTGACATGGTGGTCCACCTGCAATAAGTTTAATTTTCCCTTTTAAAGATATTAACTTTTCTTCATGTTCTTTGAGTACATCATTTATATCATGGTTTTTCTTTTCTAACCATGATGGCCAGTTAAAGTTTTTATTTTTCTCAATTTGATTGTAGTGAAGTGTTTTAAAAGCATCTGCACTTTTTTCAACAGCAAAAAGTCCTTGCCAACCTGCATTATGAAGTCCTAAAGCAAGCCCACCACAGCCTGAAAAAAGGTCAATATATGTTAATTTTTTCAATGCAAACCTTTATAAATATACTTTATTATATCTTGACTAAGCAAAAAATGTTCTTAGTTATACACCTTCATAGGTATAAAAAACTCTTCTTCAAGTTCTTGACTAAGTACTTTATTTTCACTAAGCATTTTAAAAATCTCTCTCCATTGTTCATCTGAAAATTGATGGGTATGTCTGAGCCAGAGGGCATTGTTCTTTTCATTGCCATTGGCTTGTGTATTTTCTGTGACTTGACATACTTGACGAAATCTACATGCACCATAACAGCCAGTGCGGCTTACTTTTATGCGGTTTTCACCTTTGTTGAGTCCCATCTCTTTTAAAATCTCACGCAGATGGGTTGCTCTATCATCTTTTCCTGCTTTACCACAGCGTTCATCATCACACAAAAGGAGTAATGTTTTATAGTGCATGATGGGGCGGTTGGCATCATAATCTTTTGGCTTGCAAGTGTAGCCTTCTACGATTTCACTTCCCATTTCATTGAGGCGAACTTCATCTTTTTTGACGGGATTACTGCCATAAGTAGAGCTAGAATGTGAGTTTGTAAGGCTACTTGCCATTGTATTTACCTTGTCCAGTATCGAAATCTTTTATGAGTTTGTAGGCTGCATGTAAGGAAGCAACGACCATTGTTGAAGCCCCGTATCTGCCTTGGAGGATGATACCTTCTGCATCGAAATGTTCCATAAACTTTTTGCCATACTCTTTAGACTCGACAACATTGACAAAGCCTACGGGGAAAAGGAGTAAGATGACATTGTCTAAGTTTATCTTCTCTTTGATGAGGGTATTGATAGCGGCATAGATAAATGTTGGTGCATTTCCACAGGCTAAGACCATCGGTTCATCGCGAAATTTTTGGATGGCTAATTCTACTGCTGCATACGAGCGTGTTGTCGCATTTTTCTCTGCCATTTCAAAGACTTCTGGCTCATTAACATAACAGATGACTTCATTTTCATATTTGTTGAGATAAAATTGACTCAGACCTGAGCGAATCATGTTGGTGTCGACGATAAGTTTGGCTCTGTTTTGGAGCAAGTCTTTAAGCTTGAGCATCGCATTTGGACTAAAATAGATGTTATCTATGACCTCATTAAAACACGTTGTCGTATGGATAAGTCTATCTACGAGTGCTTTTTCATTTGCATTAAAGGCATGGTATTTGGGATAAGAAACAATCTCAGACTCTATCATTTCAAAAGACTTTTCACTAATGTCTGCACCGATATTTATAGGCGGTTCTTCTAATTTAAAATTCATATTTTCTCTACTATTTTTGATGGAAGGATTATAACACAGTATAATTACATATGAACTTTACAAATGATGATGCAGAGAAACTCTTAAAAATTATAAAAGCTAGACGCGATGTTCGAGGCAATAGATTTATATCAAAAGCCATTGAAGATGAAAAACTCAACATGATACTCGAAGCAGGCATCAATGCCCCATCAGTAGGCTACTCACAACCTTGGAAATTTGTAATTATCAAAGACAAAACAATCAAAAATGAAATTTTGCAAAATTTTGAGGGTGAAAATAGCAAGGCAAAAAAGATTTTTACTAAAAGAGAACTCTATAAAAATCTCAAACTCGAAGGCATTATGGAAGCCCCTATAAATATCGCTGTACTTTATGAGCCAAAAGAGGAAGCCGTTTTAGGGATGACAAGTATGAATAAAATGGGTGAATACAGTGTAGTGTGTGCTGTGCAAAATATGTGGCTAATGGCAAGAGCCTTAAACATTGGCATCGGTTGGGTCAGTATACTTGATGAAGTAAAAGTACTTAAGAGCCTCAATGCAAAGAAAAACTCTCAACTTATAGCCTACCTTTGTGTTGGCTATGTCGATGAGTTTTATAAAGAAAGCGAACTCAAAACACTTGGCTGGGAGAGAGAAAAACTGCTTGAGGATGTACTCGCCACATCGTATGCAGATAAGTAGCAAAGATATTTCCTTGTTTATAGCCTCCCTCTTTGGCACTTTTTTTGGAAACTTTATAGAGTTTTATATCGGTCGGGGGTGCTTGCATGATTTTGGAGTAGTGAAAAGCATGCCCTTTGATGACTTCACCCGCTAACTCACAGTTATAATAACCCAAACGCTCACGTTTGTTTGTGAGTGTGAATGTTATAGGCAAGATACCACTCATTTTTTTCTCATCACAGGATTCTCCTAAGTAGATAAGCCCTGCACACTCTGCATAGACTTGTTTGTGCTTCGCATGTTTGATGAGTGAGCTTTTAAAACACAAGGAATCTTTTATGTTTGCATAGTGTTCTTCTGTTTCTACATAGCCACCGATGAGGATAATAATGTCAGCTTCATCGGGGATGGCTTCATCTTTTGTAGCACTGATGAGGATGACTTTTTGATAGACCTCTTCTAAAAACTTGAGATTGTCATGGTAGAGAAAAGAGAAGTTTTCATCTTTTACTACAGCACATATTGCTTCTTTTTTTCTTACTTTTTCAAAAGGGTAGTTTCTCACAGGTTTTAAAGTAATATCCATAACAGATTCTAGGCGTTTTATATCTATATGCTTTAAAACATCTTGTGAAACTGCTTTTATTTTGTCTAGTTCCAGCTCCTTTAAATCAAGCCCCAAATGTGTAGCACTTAACGTTTGTAAGCCTTTTTGAATCCAGCCACACACAATGACACCCTCACACTCTGCTTCTATATGCTTTTTGACAAGTTCATAGTGCATGGGTGAAGAGATTTTGTTGAGGATGACAGCTTGAATGGTGTTGTCTTGACGAAAGGAGAGCATCCCTTTTAAGACAGCTGCAATGGTAATGTAACTCCCCCCTGCATCAAGGAGTAAAAGAGAGGGGATGTTGAGAATCTTTGCAACATCATAGGCACTTGCTCCTTTATCCATCCCATCATAATAGCCCATAACCCCTTCTAAGATGGCTACATCTTTGTCAAAATAGTTTTGAAACATCCATTGGAGTTGCTCTGGGTTCATCATGTAGCCATCAAGGTTTATGGAAGGAGTCCCTGCTATTCTTTGGTGAAACTGTGGGTCTATAAAATCTGGTCCGCATTTAAAGGGACGAACATTTTTTTTATAATGGTGTAAAAGTGCCATACTTAAAAGAGTTTTACCTTGATTTGATGCGATGGCTGAAATAACTAATGCTTTTTTCAATTTTTTATCCTATAATTTCTAAAAATTTGATGGGTGGTACTTATGAAACGATATAGACATTATAACAAAGGCACGGCAATAATTCTCTCATGTTTTGGTTCTGTGATTGAGCAAGAAAAATACTTGGAGTTTGAAAAATTTATACAAGATACCTTTGCAGAGACTCCTGTTTTTACGGCATTTTCTTCTAAAATGGTCATTAAAGAGCTAGCGAAAAAGGGTGAAGTCTATAAAAACTTGCCACAAGTTATGGCAGATGTTGATATGCAAGGGTATAAACGCTATATCGTTGTGAGTGTCAACATCTTTCCAACTGATGAGCATGAAGTGCTGACTCGTATGGTCAAAGGTTTTCGTGAATTTTCTTTAGCAAACATTCGTTACACAAATCCACTACTCCAAAAAACAAAAGAGACCTCTTTATATCTCAAAGCACTCGATGAGAAAATCCGTGAAACACAAAGCGATGTGATTAACCTCTACATCATTCATGGTGTACCTATTTTAAATCTCGGAGGATTAGAAGCTGTGAGTTATACAGCAAACTTTTTAAAGATGATAAATGAGAAAAATCTGACTTGTTCTTTGGAGGGTGAATTTCCTTTTTATGCGGTGAAAGATGCTATCAAAAGAGATATTTTGAAGCTTACCAATGCTGATAGAACAAAAAAAGTGCAGATTGTTCCGATGCTTTTAGTGAGTGGAAATCATTATGATAAAGATATGAAAGAGATTTGTGATGAGGTAAGCCAATATGCAGATGCAAGCATTGTAAAATCAATCACAAAAGATGAAAAATTTAACTTGATAGAGCAACAAAATGTTCGTGAGATATTTAAAGAGAGTATTACGGTAGAGATGAAGAAGTTAGGTGTTTAAAACCTAACGCTTCAAAAAATTATGCTTTACAAAGTTTTTTGTCAAACAAAAATGCACACTCGTTTGTTTTGTTGTAAGCTTTTACCGCAGTTAAAACGGCAACATCTACGAGTGGTTCAATGATGATTACAGACATATATGCTCCACCAAAAGTGAGTACATTGTGAATGTTTTCAGCACCGAAACCTTGCCCATAAATTGCCCAAAATGCAACCCATGAAACGATAGCCCCTTCCCAAACAATAGAGAGTTTTAGAAGTTGTTTGTAGCTTATGTCTTTATATGCCATACCTTGTGGTATCACTTTTTTAGCTGCTATGTTGAGGATAAACATACTTGCAAGAAGTGTTGTTACATTGATACCATACTGTGGTAAATCAAATGGTGCAAAGAAAAGCCCTTGTACTAACAAACCAAGTGCGAGACCAATAGTCGTTGGTGCAATACCAAATACTAAAAATGCAGTTGTTCCTAAAATAAGATGTACTTCACTTACCCCGATTGGATAATGCGGTAAAACTTCAAAACAAAAAAAGACTATCATAGCGACGATGATACTCTTGAGTACCAAAGAGATAATCCCATTTTCTTTCATATTGTCATATGCTACTTTTGCTGTAGCTCCTAAAACTGTTGTTGCTGTTGCATAGCTGAGTACCATTTTAGCCCCATCTACCACACCCGGTTCTATATGCATTTTTGCTCCTTTTAAGCATTTTATTCGTGATTGTAACATATATTCTTTTTCTTTTGGCATAATTTTATAATATTTACTATGACTTTAAATTCACAAAACTAATAGATGAAGATGCATTTTATAAGGTGTTGGTAGAGTTCCTTTCTTAGAAAATGGGGTTTCAGCCATAAAGAAGAATCTTCCGTTATAATTCGAAAAAATTATAAGAGAACTAGAGCATGCAACTTCCTAAAGGTTTTGGAAAAGACTACTTTAATTTAGCAGCAATACAAGCCTATATGTCTTTAAAAAAGATAATGGCTTTAAGTGCTTCTGTCTGTACACTTACAACAAAACCTCTTAGAATTATTATAACTTCACCACCTTCAAACTAATAACAATCACACACAAACATTTTATAAAAATATAATTACATAAGGATACCTATGTCAAAAAAAATACAATTATCACTCCTATCAGTTGCTCTTTTGAGTCAATTACATGCAGAACAAACTGTGACTTTAGATACTATTACAGTCTCAAGTGCAACAAAAACAGAACAATCTCTTCAAGATGTGACTTCAAATATTGATGTTATTACAGCCCAAGAGATAGAAGAAAAACATTACACGACGGTAACTGAAGCCATAAACAGTGTTGCTGGAATAAATTTTACAAGTAATGGTGGTCTTGGAACCTCGACCTCTGTTTTTGTAAGAGGCTTTGACTCAAAAAGAGTGCTTGTACTTATCGATGGTGTACGGTATAACGATGTAACAGGACTCAGTGGTGCACCTTTTGAGCATTTAATGATAGGCGATGTACAACAGATAGAAATCATCAAAGGGGCGCAATCAGGTGTTTGGGGAGCTGATGCTACTGCTGGTGTTATTAACATCATAACAAAAACTGCAAAAAAAGGTCTCCATGCTTCAGCAAACTTAGAGTATGGAAGTTTTGCAACGAAAAAGTATGGAGCAAGTGTTTCTTATAAAACAGATAAATATTATATGCAAGTATCTTCAAAAAAAGTAGATACAAATGGATTTACTGCACAACTTCCTTTGGGAGATACTATTAATCAACATGAAAGTGATGGCTATAGAAATACAACAACAAATGTCAAACTTGGTGTCAAACTCAATGATACAAACAAGATAGATATCTCACATACTATTGTGAATGCTTATAATGAATATGATGGTTTTGCTGCACCTGATTCGTATCGTATTTCTCGTACAAACGATACATTTAGTAAAATTAATTTTCACCATGTTGATAGTTTTAACAAACTCAATCTCTATGCTCAAGTCTCAAAGTTTGATAGAGAATATCCCCAAGAGTTTACAAAACAGTATATAGGAGAAGTGAGAGAGTATGGGATAAACTCAAAAATAGATTATGCTAGTAAAGATTTTATTCTTGTAGGCGGAGATTATAAGTCATTTGAGCATACAAGTGATTTGAATAAACAGTACAATAATAAAGCACTCTTTGTGACGAATTCCAATGACCTCTCTTGCCCTTTAGGTGGAAGTATGATACTCACAGAGTCTCTTCGTACAGATAGATATGATAAGTTTGATAATAAAACCACAGGAAAAGTAGGTTTAAAAAGAGTGATTAACAAAGACTTATCTTTAAGTGCTAACTATGGTACGGCGTATAATGTCCCAACACTCTATAACCTCTATTCTGCTTTTGGAAATCCAAATATTACACCTGAAAGTACAAAATCTTTTGATATTTCAATGGCTTATAAACAGTTAAAAGTCACTTATTTTACTGCAAGTACAAAAGATTTAATTGATTTTGACTTGGTGACATTTAAGTATAATAATCTTATAGGGACTACAAAATTTAAAGGTTTAGAAGCCGAGTATACTTTGGATATTACTGATGATTTGATTGCAAGTGTAAACTATACAAGACTTAATGCTAAAAACAATAAGGGAGAAGTTTTAAAGAGACGACCGCGAGATACAGTAAAATTGAGTGTAGATTACTATGTAACAGATGATCTTCATTTTGGACTTAATGGCGAATATATTGGGGAAAGATATGATAAAGATAACAAACAAGGTGCACAAACAGGAAGATATACACTCGTAAATCTCGTCTCAAACTATGATGTCAATAAAAATCTCTCAATCTATGCTAAAATTGACAATCTATTTGACAAGTATTATCAAGTTGTTGATGGGTATGCAACAGCACCATTGAGTATGTATGCAGGAATGAACTTAAAATTCTAAGGAGAAGATGCATATGAAATTGTTACTACTGAGTCTCTTTTTTGTGCTTTCTCTTGGTGCAAAAGAACGTATAGTCTCTTTAAGCCCCTCTATTACAGAGATTGTGTATGCTTTAGGTGCAGGGGAGCAGCTTGTTGCGACTTCGAGTTACTCTTTGTATCCACCAGAGGCAAAAAAACTTCCAATAATTGGGAGTTATACTCATCCACATATAGAAAGAGTACTCTCTTTTACTCCTGATTTGGTTATAGGACAGAGTTTTAATGGTAATTTTTTACAAAAATTGCAAAGACTGCATATTAAAACACTGACGCTTCATCTTAAAACACTTCAAAATATAGAAAATTCTATTGTATTTTTAGGGAATGTTTTACATAAGAATAAAAAAGCAAAAGAGTTACTTAGCACGATAGAAGACGCTAAAAAAATCGCACAAAACAGACAAAAACCTCATAGTGTGATGATAGTGTATGGTCTCAAAGAAGATTTACGAAGTGCTATTTACATAGCAGGAGAGGGGATTTTTTTTGATGATATTATCAGACTTTGTGGCAATACAAATGCCTACACAGATGCCACTGTTGCACAACCTGTTTTAAATTATGAAAATGTTATTGCTCTTAATCCTGAACAGATTATCATTTTGCATTCTCATGCAACTGAGCCAAATGTGAATGTAGCAAGTGCTTTAAAAAATTGGTATGCTTTGCCAACACGAGCAAGTAAAGAGGGTCGAATCTCTATTGTAGATGAGGACTATTTGCATATTCCTTCTCACAGAGTAGCACTTACCATAAAACGACTAGCAAAAGAGATGCATGATTAGTTTAGAAAAAGTAAGTTGTGCTTATAAAGAAAAGAGTATTTTAGAAAATATATCCTTGCAAATTGAGAGTCATATAAGTATACTCGGGGAAAATGGTGCAGGAAAAAGTACTTTTGCGAAGCTTCTCTGCCATCTACAAGCTTATAAAGGAGAAATACATATAGATGGAAAAAATCTTGAACAATTCTCTTTACTCGATTTAGCAAAAACGATTGCCTATGTTCCTGCTAAATTAGAGATTTATGACACTAGTATAAGTGTAGAGGAATTTGTCCTCTTAGGAAGATTTGCTTACAAAGAACGATTTTTTGCCTACTCAAAAGAAGATAGAAAAAAAGTGCAAGAGGTGTTAGAGCGGTTACATTTAGAGCATTTGTCTGGGGTCTCTATGGGAACACTCAGTTCGGGACAAACGCAGTTAGTGCTGATTGCACAAGCACTAGCACAAGAGAGTAAAATTATTATCTTTGATGAGCCAACGGCAAACCTTGATCCAAAAAACTCTAAAATTATTGGAATGTATATTAAACAGTTACAAGAAAAATATCAAATTATATTAATCACACATGATTTGCATTTAGCACGATTTATCAATGCTCCTGTTCTTTTTGTACAAGATAAAGGTATTCGCTTGGAAGAAGATTTTTTCAAATCTACAAAACTCAGCGAGTTGTATGGTGTAGATTTTGAAGATTTGGCGGTGGTGTATGCTTAGAACTTTGGTGTGGTTGGCATTTGTGTTAATTTTTCTACTTTCGCCTTTTATTGGTGCTGTTAATTTAGATATAACAAAAATAGTGCAAGGAGATTCTTTGAGTCATACTCTCTTTTTTGAGTTACGTTTACCACGTGTACTATTCGCCTTTTTAGCAGGTGCTATTTTGGCATTGAGCGGGATGCTATTTCAAACACTCTTTCGAAATCCCTTAATGACTCCTTACACACTTGGTATCTCTAGCGGTGCTGTTTTGGGTGCAGGTATTGCGATTAAACTTGGTTTAGCTACACTTTTTTTTGGGGTGGCGAGTGTGAGCCTTTTTGGTTTTTTAGGAGCATTTTTAACGGTTCTTTTACTCATCTATCTCTCACAATTTTTACACACGGCTTACAATAGTTCACTATTACTTTTAGGTATAGCCCTCTCACTTTTTTACACATCGGCACTGATGATTGTGTTTTATCTTGGCTCAAGTATTCAAAATGATATGCTCATTCGCTTTACTATGGGTTCTCTCTCTATCATAGGTTGGGAGCATCCAATTTTACTTGGAGGAGTGCTATTTGTACTTTTAGGAAGTATCTTACTTTACAAATATGAACTCCAGCTTATGAGTATCTCTGATACATCCGCTCAACTAAAGGGTGTCAACACGAAAAACACAACACTGCTTCTTTTACTAGTTTCCTCTTTAGCGATAGGTGTCTTGGTAAGTATCTCTGGACCTATTGGTTTTGTGGGGCTAATTGTACCGCATATGGTACTCAAACTCTATCCTGTAACGATAGAAAAACGCATCCTGATAACAGCACTTTTTGGTGGATTTTTTTTAGTGTTTTGTGATACACTCACAAGGGTTTTACAAACACAGAGTGAACTCCCAATAGGGATAGTGACAGCACTTGTCGGCGGGCCTTTTTTTATTTATCTTATTGTTAAAGGGAGTGAAAAATGAGTGATAAAATCAATAAAAAAAGGAGTCTCTAATGGGTTATGGCAACTGGGTGAAAAACCATGCAATCAAGCATAAGAAAATAGTAGAAAAGCTCGTAAATCAGGGTTTAGACAAAGCAGCAATTATAGAGTATTTTGATTTTGAAAATATGAAAGAAAAAGAGATTGATTTTTGTCCTTTGTATGCCAAAAATAAAAAGTGTCATGATATGGAGAGTCTCAACTGTTACCTCTGCTCTTGTCCAAATTTTCGTTTTAATGATGAAGGCATACAAAAAGTGGAAGGAAAAACACAGTTTAGTACCTGTAACATTGCATCAAAAGATGGAAGACAGGGGATATATGGTGAAAAAATTCACCAAGATTGTTCAGGGTGTGGAGTCCCACACCATCGTGCTTATGTGGAGAAACATTTTGACCTTGATTGGGCGAAGATTATGCAAGTTTGTAAAGCCTGATGGGAGTAAAAACCCCAATAGCACTCCATGAAGTCAATGCTCTTTTTCCAAGCTATGATTTTAAGAAGATAAGCCTGACAAAAGAGGGTGTCATGGACACAACTTACATCCTTGAGACGAAAAATTGTGCTTACATTCTTAAAAAGTATGAAAGGGAAGTGGAGGTAAAATTAAAAACAGAAAAAGTCCTTTTAGAGCTTTTATCTGCTTCAAATCTCAATACTCCAAAATTTTTAGAGCAAAATGATGGGTGGTATCTTTATACAAAACTCGAAGGGAAAATACCCCAATATATAAAACTCCAACAGCTCCAAACACTTGCAAAATTTATGGCAGAGTTCCATAACATTAGCAAAGGTTTCAGACCTTCTAGTACTTTTCTTGAGAACTATGAGATAGAAGAGATGCTCTCTTTTACGAAGAAAAATTACTTTGTGTATTATAAAAAATTTGCTTCTTTACAAGGGCTACATCAAAAAAATGAAGGTTTTATTCATGGCGATATGTTTAGAGACAATACTCTTTTTGCAAAAAACAAAATTGCAGTTTTTGATTTTATAGATGGGGGTTTAGGCGAGTTTAGTTTTGATTTGGGGGTGGCTCTACTCTCTTTCAATCCGCACAAGAGAGCTTCGTATACAAAGATTTTTCTACAAAGCTATAACCAAAAAGCAAAAAAGAAAATCTCTTATCAAAAATTGCAAGAACAACTTCAAATAGCAGGTAAATTTTATGCTTTGTTGCGTTTAGTCTCCGATGATAACATCAAACGTATGCAGGAGTTAGTAAAATTTTGCTAAGATTCGCCTATGAAACATGGTGCGAACATATACAAATATGCAAAACAAATCGGATGTACGAGTGATGAAATCATAGATTTTTCATCCAATATCAATCTTTACCAGCCAAAAGCTATCTTAGAAATAACAAACGCAGAAATCACAAAGTATGCCCAGAGTAACTACAAAAGACTCAAAAAAGTCATCGCACAAAAGTATGCTATTGATACAGTACAAATTGCACTTTTTAACGGGGCAACAGCTGCCATTTATGCACTCCTTCACCAACTTAAACAAAAAAAAGTCGTTTTGTATGCGCCTTTGTATGGGGAGTATGAAAAAGCAGCTTTAGAGAGTCAAAAAGAGATATTCAAAATCAATCGTCTTCAAAACTTAGATGCAAAAGTACCAAAAAAGTCGATTGTTGTTTTTGTCAATCCATCAACACCAGATGGGAAGTTTTATGCACTTGAAACACTATTTTCTTACTGGAAAAAGCAAAAATGTACCATCATTTTAGATGAAAGTTTTTTAGAGTTTGAAGAAAATCCTTCCTTACGAGGCATGATAAATGAGTATGAGAAGCTTTACATTGTGCAATCTTTTTCAAAATTTTACAGTTGTGCGGGTGTACGCATCGGTGCTATTTTTTCGCATAAAAAGAGTCTTCAAAAACTCCAAACACCTTTGTGGAATATCTCCTCTCTTGATGTGGCATTTTTACAAGAGCGTTTGCAAGAGAGTGCCTTTGACAAGAGAAGCCTTAAACTGCATACACAGCAAAAAGAGGAGTTACTAGCTATCTTACAAAAGTCTCAACTTTTTGAGGAGATTGTGCAAAGTGATGCGAATTTTATTCTCACAAAATCTTCTAAATCCGAAGCGATTTTCACCCATCTACTCAAGCATAAAATCCTCACAAGAACGTGTGGGAGTTTTGATTTTTTGAGTAATGCATACTTGCGCTTTGCTGTAAAAGATAAAGATTCACACCGACAACTAAAAAAAGCATTGGCTGATTTTTTGGAGAATCATGAGTAATCTTTTTATCGCAATATTTGCTTACTTGATTGACAAAAAATGGGGTGAATTTACTTTTATCAAACATCCTATTATTGTAATAGGCGACTTGATAAGCTTTTTTGAGAAGTATTTTTATAAAAATTCCATACGACAAGGGTGTCTACTGGTTATTTTTGTTTTGGGGGTAGTGAGTTCTTTGAGTGTTGCACTCACTCTTTTTTTAGAGCTTTTTCCACTTCTTTTGAATGTTGTTTTGACTGCTTTGATTGCCTCAATGTTTATAGCCCATAAAATGCTTCGTGATGCCGTGGGGGGAATCCTCCATGTGAAAAATAAGAAAGAGGCGATAGCGATGCTTGTATCACGCGATACAAAAAACATGAGTGAAAGTGATGTTTACAAAGCTGCTATTGAGACTTATGCAGAAAATCTAAGTGATGGTGTTGTCGCACCACTTTTTTATCTTTTGCTTTTTAATCTACCTGGGATTATCATTTATAAGGCTATCAATACCATGGATTCTATGGTGGGGTATAGAAATACAAGGTATGAAAAGTTTGGTAAATGTGCAGCAAGGCTTGACGACGTTGCGAACTACATTCCTTCGCGTTTGACTGCATTGCTTATTATGCTACTAGCTAAGGAGAAGAATCTTTTGCGCTTTTATAAGGATGGCAAAAAACACGAAAGCCCCAACGCAGGACACCCCATAACAGCTATGGCACTTGTACTCAAGATACAACTAGGTGGCGATACTTCTTACTTTGGGAAAATGAAGAAAAAAGCGCATTTTGGTGAAGGAAGGAAAGAGATTAGAAACGAAGATGTGCAGAATACGCTTGCTCTTTTGTAAAATATGGTTACAATAACACTATGAAAATAACAATCAATAATGACAACTTAGAAAATCTACAAAACTTTGGTGAAATACTCAAAAAAGATATGAGTAGCATGATAAACGAGGCACTTGAACTCTACTTTGAAGCGGAACAAAAAAAGCTTTTAGAGAAAAATTTGGCAAATGAAAATGCTATGACAAATCTTAGTTTCGATGAGTTTTGGGATGATGTAGAGTTATGATGCATTCACTGAGTATTTTTGGTACGAGTAGCGATGCAGGGAAATCAACGCTCTCCTTTGCTATCACATACCTACTTCACAAACAAGGCATCAAAGTAGCTCCTTTTAAGGCACAAAATGTGTCTAACAACTCTGTAGTGACAGATAGTGACAGTGGTGAAATAGCTATTCCCCAAGCCTTTGCTGCTGAGGCAATAGGCTTAGAAACACGGAGTGACTTTAACCCTATCTTACTCAAGTCAGGTGGTGCAAGTCGTGCGCATATCATCCTCAATGGCAAGAGTGTAGGGGAGAGTGATGTTTGGGAATATTACCGCAATATGACAAAACTACAACCCATCGTAAAAGAAGCATTTGAGCGTTTGCAAAGCGAGTTTGCGTGCATTGTAGCAGAGGGAGCAGGGAGTCCTGTGGAACTCAATCTTATGGATAAAGACCTTTCAAACATTTATGTTGCCGAGACTTTTCAAACGAAAATTATCTTAGTGGCGGACATTCAAAGAGGGGGAGTTTTTGCTTCCATTTATGGTGTTTACAATCTCCTACCGAAAAAACTTCGTGAGAATGTGATAGGGGTTGTCGTCAACAAGTTTCAAGGAGATATGTCGCTTTTTGATGCAGGGGTAGAAATCATAGAAAAAGAGTTTCAAATTCCTGTTTTAGGAGTTGTTCCTTTTCGCCCCTTTAACTTAGGTTTTGAAGATAGTGCCTCTTTGATGGGTTACACACAAAATACAAGCAAAATACTCCTCAAAGTAGGGGTTGTGAAACTTCCCTACATCTCTAATTTTACAGATTTTGAACCTTTAGTTGTAGATGAAGAAATAGAACTTGCCTTTATCTCTAGTGCAAGTGAAATGGACTCTTGTGATGTGGTAGTTTTACCCGGAAGTAAGCGAGTAGTGGATGATTTGGCATGGTTGCGTTTACGAGGATTTGAGGAAAAATTGAGAAACAAAGAGACGAAACTTATCGCTATTTGTGGAGGGTACGAGATGATGTTTGAGACTATTTTAGACCCTTATCAGATTGAATCAGAAACAGAGAGTACAAAAGGCTTAGGACGACTCAAAGGTGAAGTAGTATTTCAAAAAGATAAAATCGTGCAAAAGGGTGAATACAACCTTTTTGGTGTCATGGCAAAAGGGTATGAAATCCACAATGGTGTGACAAAAAAACGAGCCAAATCAAAACGAAACTTTTATGGTACTTTTGTGCATGGCTTGTTTGAGAGTGATGCCCTACGTTTGAAGATTTTTTGTGAGTTAAATACTCACTATAAAGGGTATAAATTTGCTCAGTTTAAAGCAAAAGCCATTGCTGATTTTGCTGAGCATATTGCACAGCATATTGATATGAAAAAGATTATAAGTAGTTTGCATTTAAAAAAGATTGAAAATTGAAATTATGTTACAATATCTTTACAATCATCAAAGGCAAAAATTATGAAACTCCAAAAACTCCCTATAGGTATTCAAACATTTAGCACCATTAGAGAAGAGAATTATCTTTACATAGATAAGACGAAAGAGGCGTTAGAGTTGATAGAAAATTATAAATATATTTTTTTATCAAGACCTAGAAGGTTTGGAAAATCTCTGTTTTTAGATACTCTCTCAGAGCTTTTTGCAGGGAATAAAGCACTTTTTAAAGGCTTGTATATCTATGATAAATGGGATTGGAAGACTTCTTACCCTGTCATTAAGATAAGTTTTGATGTAGATTTACGCTCACTTGAAAATATAAAAGCTTCTCTACTCTCTAGTTTAGAAGACAACCAAGAAAAATTAGGAGTTGCCTGCAAAACAAATGCAAATGTTTCTATCTGCTTTAAAGAATTTATCCAAGCAGTATCTAAAAAATATAATCAAAAAGTAGTAGTCCTCATAGATGAGTATGACAAAGCCATCCTTGATAACCTTGACCAAATGGAAGTTGCCAGCCAAGCAAGAGAGATACTCAAAGGTTTTTATACAGTCCTCAAAGGGAGTGATGCTTATCTGAAGTTTGTCTTTCTCACAGGTGTTTCAAAATTTAGTAAATCTTCTATCTTTAGTGGACTCAATATGCTCACAGATATATCTCTCAACAAAAAGTTTGGAGATATTTGTGGCTATTCTCAAAACGATATAGAGACATCTTTGAAACATTATCTTGTAGATGTAGATTTAGAAAAATTCCAACGCTGGTACAATGGCTATAATTTCTTAAAAAGTGCTATGTATAACCCTTTTGATGTTTTACAGTTTATAGGGAATGATTTTCTCTTTGACAATTACTGGTTTGCTACAGGAACCCCAACATTTCTTATAAAATTGATAGAAAAAAACAACTACTTTTTACCCAAACTAGCAAATTTAACATTAGGGAAACAGCTCCTTGATAGCTTTGATATCTCAAATATTAACCTAGAAGTAATACTGTATCAGAGTGGATATTTAACCATAGAGAAACAAATAGAAAAAAGAAGAGGTGGTTTTGAGTATAAACTTAAAATCCCGAATGAAGAGGTAAAAACTTCACTCGGAGACAACTTGATAGATTTTATGACCAATCAAAAGACAGAAAAACTCAACTATCAAGACAATCTCTATGATGCGCTCATGGAAAATGATTTGAGTCTATTTGAAACCTCACTTAAAGCAATCTTCGCTTCTATTCCCTATAACAACTACACAAAAAATAGACTCCAAAATTATGAGGGATTTTATGCAAGTGTGGTTTATGTTTATCTTCAAAGTTTGGGGTTTGATATCATCGGTGAAGATGTAACAAATAAAGGGAGAATTGATTTAACCATCAAACTAAAAGATATTATCTATATACTAGAATTTAAAGTAGGCAACTCCAACGCCTTAGCACAGATAAAAGAGAAAAACTACCACGAAAAATATTTACAAGACAATAAAGATATATATCTTATTGGGATAAACTTTGATGAGGAAGAGAAAAATATCTCTGCTTTTACATGGGCTAAAGCTCAAGATTGAGCTGTAGCACCTTGAGATTTTTTAAACTCTAAACTGTTTGATGTCAGAATCTAAGACAGAAACTATGTTAGAAACATTGGATGAAATCTCTAAGAGTTCTTCAGCTATAGCACTATTTTTATGTGCTGAATCTTCAACTTGATTCGAAGTCGCTACTAACTCTTGCATTTGCGTGTTAATGTTCGTAATCTCATCTTTCATCTCTTGAGAGTTTTGCATAGAGTACATTGTTTTCTCTTTTGTGTCATCGGCAAGCTTGATAACATCTTGTGTTTTGACTATGATATCTTCTGCATAAATAGCCGATTCATCAATGGCACCTTGCGTTTCTACTACCCCTTGGACTATCATTGAAGTTGTTGTTTCTATCTCTGTGAGGCTTTTTTGTGTTCGTTCAGCGAGTTTTCGTACTTCATCTGCAACTACGGCAAAACCGCGTCCATGCTCTCCTGCTCGTGCAGCTTCTATGGCAGCATTAAGGGCTAGAAGATTTGTTTGTTCAGCGATATCTTTAATAATCCCTAAAATATCTCGAATCTCTTGTGTTTGCTGTGAGACAGAGTCTATTTGCTCTTTCATTTGGATGGTTTTTTGAGAATTTTCTTCGATATTTTGCATAGTATCGGTTAAGAAGTTAATCATATTTTCTAAAGAGTTATAAGATTCACTTAAAGTATCATTTGTTTGAGTTGCTTTTTGTGCAGCTTCATTAGAAGAGATACTGACATTGTCTGTGATTTGTTTTGATGTTTGTAATAGTTTTACTTGTACTGCAGCACTATTTTGTACTTGGAGGGCGGTACTTTTTTCTTTTTCTGTTTCTGTCGCAACATTTGAAGAGCCATCTTGAACTTTGTTCATCGTGGCACTTAACTCTTTTCTCATGTTGTTGTATGCATTTGCTATCTCTAAAAGCTCATCTTTTACTTCAATGGTTATATCTTTTGTAAGGTCTCTATTTTGTGCGATTTCATTAAACTGGTAAGTCATTGAACGTACAGCATTTGTGATAGAACTATAGACTCCATAAAAGAGAACAAGAAGTAATAAGAAGAAAGCTATTCCTTCCATACTTGCCAGATTACGCTCATGTTTTTGTCCATCAATTCTTACATTGAGGAGTCTTATAAGATTTTTGGAACTGATATCATACAAAAGAATTGTTTTGTTAATAGCGGTTGTACCTTCTTGAAAATATTGGTTCGCAGAGAGAGAAAAATTTTCATCGATTATTTGTTCTGTATGCTTGTTATATCTTTGTACAATCGTTTGTAAAACTTTTAAAGTAGGATTTGTTTTTTGTTTTAGATTTGGATTGAAACTATATGCAGAATCAAGTCCACTCGCAAGAGCAGAGAGGGTATCGACAATCCCTCCAAAAGATTTAGTGAGTGATAGTTTGTGTTTGAGTGTAATAGCTTTCTTTGCTAAAACAGCACTGCCCATTCCCCTTGCTTTTCCAAGGTCTTCTGTTAAATGAGGAAGTTTGTTGATAACAGCATCCATAAGATAAAAGGTATCTAAATCAGGGTCGAGGATAAGGTTTGACATGTCTCCCACTTTTACAATAAAAGCAAGTTCATCATTGACAATATCTGTATATTTTTGAAATACTGTTTGTGAATTTTGAGTATTATAGTTTTGCATAAAAGAATTGAGTTGAGAAGAGAGCTGAGTATAGAGAGGTACTGTTTCTTTTAGATTTGCGGAGAGGACACTGTTGCTTGCTTTTTCTAAATCAGCTTTTACAATTACTTGTTGTGCATTGACTTTTGAGAGCAAAGAGGTGTTGCCATTTTGGTATATGGCAGTAAGTCCTCTGAGCTTTTGTGTATCGACCAGCAGTTGTTTTAAGTCTGGCAAGAGTTTCGCACCCTTAATCTCTAGCTGAGAAAATGCAATGTTGGCATTATGTGCTGCAATAACCTGATACATCATAAACGATGCAAAACTCACGACGACTATAGCTATCAGTGTAAACTTTGCACTGTATTTCATCTTATCCATAAATCTTCTAACAAAACCCATTTTAAAATCCTTTTTTTATTTATAAAGCGATAAAGCAGAGACAAAAAACATCATTGGCATAATTGTCTTCTCTTTTATACTCTCTATACCCTTGTGAATATACTGACGATATGATATATTCTTTTCCCTTAAATATGACTTCTTGTGATATTGCATGATTCTCTTTTTTGACAAATACATCATCAATGTCAAGTGTTGACAATAATGCTAAATTACTGTTATATGTCGCAATGATTTTTTTATCTTTATCCACAAAGAGCATAAAACTTCCTGTATCTAAAGGTGAAGTGTCTTGCAGTATCGCTTTAAATTCAGGTTCGGCATCAAACACCACCCCGATACCTCCTAGCGTTTTGCCATTGACGACGATAGAAGCACTGTAAATGTAGGTAGCCTTGTTTTGGTAGAGTGGGGTCTTTTCAAAATCACTCACAAAATAGTTTTGAGCATTTGTGTTTCTGAGGGTTGCACTCACATAATTTTCTTGTAACTTTGTGCCTAGGATAGTATCGTCTTGTGATGTAGCAATCACTTCTGCTTTAGCATTGAAAATAAATATGTTTGTATAAACAGTATAGAGTTCATTGATATAGGCTAAGGTGTGATTTAATGCTTTGACATCGGGTGAAGTGCTTGCAAGTTCTTCTTGAAACTGTGGTGTTAATGCCCACCAGCGAGAGTCATTGGCTCTCTCATAAAGATTTCTATCCATAATATCGATGGCTAAATGTGCTGCTGATTTGGCATCATTTATCAGTCCCTCTTTAGAGATTTCTTCTAAATTTTGTGTTGCCCCTTCGATGGTCGTTAAAAGCTCGGTACTAATGTTTCGCATATTGTCCAAAATAGGGGTAAGTACATAAACTCTTTGCTTTGCAGCAATCAACTCTCCATTGATGATAACATCGGCAATATCTTCAACAATGTCATTTGCTTTTTCGATGATTATTGTAAGTTCGTCACTTAAAAATTTGTTCGTATGTTGGGGCTTATCTTCATCCATTTTATTTTTATTTTTGGGAGGTGTTATCTTGAGTGTTGCACTCGCAAACCAATCGCTAATGCCCTCATAGCCTTGATAAGGTGTGGCTTTTTTTTGTACACTAATGCTTTTGCTTTGAATTGTGTAGGCACTCTCTTGGTATCTACTATATTTACTTGTACCATTACTCGCTAAAATTTCTTGTGAATTACAAAGGAGTAAAGTTTCGTTAGTCGTTGAGATTTGATTGAAAATCTGTTTCATTTCATCTTCAAATTTAAAGCATAAACATAAGACACCGAGTACTTGAGAATCTTGTACGATTTTTTGTGCATAAAGGAGTGTTTTGTTTTGTGATGGAAAAATATCTGTCTGTTTATAAGCTTCAATGTAGCTATCACTTTTCAGCGCTTCTTTTAAAATGACATCATGACTCTGTAGAACACGATTTTGAGGATTGAGATTTACTTTTGCATTGCCCTGTGTATCAAAGATAACAATCTCGTTATAAACAGTATATTTACTTGCATACTCTTGTAAATGGAGAAGCATTTGCTTTTGTGAAACCTTTTGAGAACTTAAAAAGTCACATATAAGCGTATCTTGAGAGAAAAAACCTACATCTGCAGTTCGCTCAAAAAGGTTACGGACTAAAATGTCAATGGTCGTTTTTGCTTTAAAATCCAGCTCATTTGTTACTTTTTTGAGATTTTCATCAAGTAGTGCATGGACTAACTCTACTTTGAGTTCATCAAAGAGTATCGCTGTTTTTTCAACAAAATCAAAAAGATTAGCAGCAACATCAAGTGCATTGATTTTACCTGTAAGTGTCACTTTATTGAGGTATTTGTTTTGCTTTTCCAAACGTGACATGGTCTCTTCTATAAAGGGAAAAAGAGAAAGTAGTTCTTGCATAAGATTTCCTGAAAATAAACTTGTAGATTTTATCATACTTTTTGATGAAATAAAGATGAAAGATTGATTAATTTTTAATCATTTGCTACAATATCTTTACAATCATTAGAATGAGAGGAACATAAAATTGAATATAGTCAATATCTTTACAGAAAAAACCGATAAACTTCCAGAGGGAAGTGCAGACTTTTTACTTGCAGCAAGTGTGACAAAGACTTGTGAAATAGAGGGGATAACACAAGCAGGCATCCCAGGTAAAATTGCCTACACCCCAACACTCGATGCAGAGTTTATTACAACACAAAAACTCTTTTCTATGCCAGAGATTGCCGAGACACCTAGCGGTGTGCCGACCCCTGCACTTATTACCCGTGGAGTGGAGAATTTGTATGCTTTTAGTAGCATAGAGATTTTGGACTTGGGACTGAGTGTGCAACCTGAGCAAACACATTTACACTCCTTTGGTATAAAACCTTCAGAGTCGATTGCTACAGGAGCAAAGATAGACGCTAAAGCCATTTTTATGCAAGGAATGGCATTTGGGAGAGAGTATGAACTTAAAGGAAACTATCTTATACTTGGAGAGTCCACACCGAGTGGAACGACAACAGCTACAGCGACTGCCTTAGCTTTGGGCTATGATGTACGAGAGGACTTTTCTTCAAGCTTTTTAGATGTGCCAGATAGTATTAAAGAAGCGACCATAAACAAAGCCCTTTCTTTAACAGATGATTCGATGAGCCGTTTTGAAAAGCTCTCCATAGTGAGCGATAATATGCTTCTTTTTTGTGCAGGATTTTTACTAGAAGCAAGTCGGCGTTTTCATGTGGTTTTAGCGGGGGGAACACAGATGGCAGCATGTTTGCTTGTAGCAGATGCTTTGCGAGAAGATGTCCTCATGCGACTTAAACCTGAAAATGTGACTTTAGCCACAACCGTATGGGTGGCAAGAGACAAACATTCTAATATCAAGCATATTTTAGAGCAACTCAGCTACACACCTCATGCGATTTACACTACTTTTTCTTTTGCAAATGCAGAGATACCTGTGCTTAAAAAATATGATGAGGGTGAAGCTAAAGAGGGTGTCGGTGCCGGAGCAAGTCTCGCGTATGCTGCATCTAATGGTATCTCCAATCAATCGCTTTTAGAAGCGATAGAACTCATTATGTATATGATGTAATGCAAGCACTTTTTATAGGAGGTATGAAGAGTGGCAAGAGCCGTTTAGCGGAAGCCTATACCCTTAAATATGCCAAAAAAAAGCCCATCTATCTCGCAACAACTGAGTTACTCGATGGTGAAATGAACGAGAGAATCAAGCAGCATAAAAAGCAAAGAGCCGAGCAGTTTACTACACTTGAAGAACCCCTTCATCTTGGACAAGCAGTTGCTAAGTGCGAAGACATAGTGCTTGTAGAGTGTGTGAGTATGTGGCTTAACAATATGCTCTATCATGGTTTTAATTATGAAAACATAGAAAAAGAGATGCAAGCAATCTTACAAAACAGACAAGATAAAGTTTTTGTCCTCAATGATGTGGGAAGTGGTATCATCCCAGACAATGCACTTGCTCGAGAGTTTGCAGATATTAGCGGAAAAATAGCGCAACTCATAGCCTCTGAGTGTGATGAGGTTTTTCATGTCATCGCGGGCATTGGAACGAAGATAAAATGAGGTACTTGCAAGCCTTTGCCTTGAGTGTCAATATGCTCACAATCTTTCCTTTTTTCAAAGTGCATGATTTTTATAAAGGCATCAATGGACTCTCTGCACTTTTTTACCCACTTGTAGGATTTTTACTCGGTACATTACTGTGGGTAACACATACACTTTTACAAGGCACAGTTCCCCCAACACATCTTGGAGTTATTATCTTTTCTTTATGGGTATTGTTTACAGGAGCATTACATATAGATGGTTTCAGTGATACCGTAGATGGGCTTTTTGTTCCTGCCAAAAAGTCACTTGAAGTGATGAAAGATTCCCATGTCGGTGGCATGGGAATGACCTTTACTTTTGTCTTTTTACTCTTAAAACTCTCAAGTCTCCTTGCCTTAGAGAACTATGCTTTACTTCCTGTTATCTTGATGTTTTCTCGTCTCAATGCCGTGATGGCAATTTATACATTTCCCTATGTGAGTAGTGGTGTAGGGGCTTTACTTAAAGAAGAATTAAGTTTGAAAATGTTGCTAGTGAGTCTCCTTTTTTCTTTAAGTATTGCGTTTCTTTTTTCTTTTACTGCTGCTTTTTTAGTTGTACTTTTTGTGCTTTTACTGGTAGGAAAATTTTTTACTGCAAGAGTCGGTGGTTTGAGTGGCGATATGTACGGTTTTTTGATAGAGTTTACAGAACTGATACTTCTCAACTTCGCCCTTGTGAGTTTTTCTTAAATGCCCATAACATTGGTGCGCCATGCAGAGGTTGAAGAAGCTTATATTGGGAAGTATAATGGACATATTGACATTGGTTTGAGTGCTAAAGGTAGGGAGCAGGCAAAAGCACTTGCAAAAGCACTCCAATCAGAAAAGTACGAGAAAATCTACTGTTCCGATTTACGACGAGCAAGAGAAACACTTGCTGCCTTTTCTTTGGATATAACTCCGATTTTCACCAAAGCTTTACGAGAGAAATCATGGGGTAGACATGAGGGGAAAAGCTTTGAAGAGATAGAAGCTGAGGGTATTAAGTATGAGAATTTTACGCAATGGATAGCAGCTTTAGATGGTGAGCGAGTTGAGGAGTTTGAAAAGAGAGTACGAGAGTTTTTACACTCCATAGAGCAAAGTAATGCAAATATCTTGCTAGTGACACATGCGGGGGTTATCAAAGTAATACAAGCGATGTATAAGAATGTCTCCATAGAAGAGACATTTATGCAGACTTTAGCATATGGAGAGTATTGTATGCTATAATTATTTAAAATATAACAGTTAGAAGGGAATTGTATGTTCACAAGGGTTAAGTCCAAGGTTATTGTCTCTGTTTTATCTATCTCATTAGTTGGTTTACTTGGGGTGACATACTATCTTTCAGATACACTGCATAGTTTTTCAAATGTAAGTACTCAAAAGTCTTTAGATATGTTGAGTAAGTCCATTTTTCAAACGATGACTGGTAGTATGATGTTAGGTGACCCTGCCGTTGTTGAAGAAACATTTAAAAGAGCCAAAGAGATTCATGGGATTGAAAATTTGACGATTACAAAATCTCGTGCTGTCATTGCCGTGTATGCTCCTGAAGAAAAGTTTACAACAGATGCGCTTCTTTTAAATGTTTTGAAAACAAAAAAAGCTAGGCTTATTGAATCAACTCTCAATGGACACCATACTATAAAGAGAATAGTGCCTATGGTAGCAGAAGCCCGTTGTATTGTTTGCCATTACAATGCAAAAGTTGGAAATGTTTTGGGTGTTATGTCTTTAGTCATCTCTTTGGATGAAAACGATGCAGACATCCAAACGACCAATATGCGCTTACTCCTTTCTATGGCTATTGCAAGTGCTATCTTTCTTATGTTAGCTCTTACCTTTTTTGTAAGAGAAATTTTTACTCCTTTAAAAGTACTCAAAAACCGTATTGTTGAGCTTGTCAATGGCGATAAAGATTTAACCAAACGTTTAGAATATGTTGAAAATAATGAGTTTGGAGATACTGCTGTGGCGGTAAATGATTTTATAAAAATGATTCAAGGGACGGTGAATGAGATAAAAGACCTTGATGAAAAAAATACTCAGATAGCATCAGAGATTGAAGATTCGAGTCATGCAATTAGTAGTGGTACAAAAGAAGCCCATACGATTGTTCTTACAACGACACAAAAAAGTAATAAGATTAAAAATACCATTACACAAAGTATCCAAACAGCACAGCAAACGCAAGAGACTGTGCAAAAGGCAAGTGAAGATTTAGAGACTGCCCGCACCTCTTTAAGTGCTATGAGTGCAGAAGTAAATGCTTTTGTAGAGAGTGAAACAGAACTCTCTCATGAGTTGAGTGATTTAAAAAATAATGCAGATGAAGTCAAAAATGTGTTAGATGTGATTAAAGATATTGCAGAGCAGACAAATCTTTTAGCTTTAAATGCAGCCATAGAAGCAGCTCGAGCAGGAGAACATGGACGAGGGTTTGCTGTGGTTGCTGATGAGGTAAGAAAACTAGCTGAACGCACACAAAAAAGTTTAACAGAGATAGATATGAGTGTAAGTACTATCGTACAATCCATTAATGATGTGAGTGATAAAATGAATAAAAATACAAAAAGCATTGAAGCTTTAGCTGATATATCCAATGATGTAGAAAGGAAAATAGCCGTGACCCATAATGCGATAGAAGATTCAAATGCAGTAGCCGTTGCCTCGAAAAAAGAGAGTGAAAAAATGGCAGCAGATATGCAAGCGATTATAGATGATATTAAAAGTATTGAAGATATTTCCCACACCAACGGTGCAAGTGTGAACCAAATAACGACCCAACTAGAGCGACTTGTAAAAGTCGCAGCATCCCTTCAAGGAAGTATTAACCAGTTTAAAAGCTAGCGAGCAGTTCTGCGTTTGTGACCTTTGTCTCTATTGTGGGTATAGTTTTTCTTAAAACAGCTTTGGCAAATGGCGTATTTACTATTTACTGGTAATGGTTTACCACAGAGCTTACATCGTGATGCGAGTTGATTCTGTTGGAGGGTGTTTTCAATGTACTTGTTGAGTACTCCGCGGGATTGTCTTGCTTTTTTCTCATCGACAAAGTACTCCCCAAAACGATAACTCAACCACAAGTACAGAGAAATTTCTTTTACCATATCTTCAGCATGCAGTAAATCATCCGTCGTTTGCGCAAAAGAACCCACAAGAATTGGAGGTGTGTAATGCACCGCTTCTTTAGCTTGTAAGGCATGCAAGTAACGCTCAAATGCACTAATGATATAGGGCGATTTAAGTGTGAGAGGGGCGCAGGAGAGATGGTACTTTGTTGGAGTGTCTAACTCATATTTATCGACGATGAGGGAAGCTTCAAGCATATCATCAAGGCTTGAGGCATGAAACGGTCCATTAAATTTCATATTTTTTACAAAAAATTTCAAGATTTCATAGAGTGATGTTTCTTCTAAGATATTGCCGACAAGTTGAATATGCTCGAGATTTGCCATCACTTTAAATGGTATTTCAATGCTATGGTCTTGTTTATAAAATTGTTTATGCACTATCTTTAAAACATCACTCGACATAGCACCGACATAGCCCTCTTCTTCAAGACCAAATCTTCCCGCACGACCAGAGATTTGATGGACTTCTGATGGCATGAGTTTTCTGTTTGTGATGCCATCAAATTTTTCAGCTTTGGAAAATAAAATGGTTTTTATGGGGAGATTCATCCCCATAGCGATGGCATCTGTAGCGACAAGAATCTGTGTCTCCCCATCACGAAAACGCCGTGCTTCTTCTCTTCGTACTTCAGGTGAAAGATTTCCATAGACAACACTCACTGTAAAGTTTGTCGAGAGTTCTTGTTTGAGTCGTAAAACATCCCGTCGACTAAATGCAATGATGGCAGAACCTGCTTCTATCTTTGCTTTTGTTGTGGGAGTCTCCAAGAGTGTGAGGGGGTTTTTACGCTCAAACTCTATGATTTCAAGTTCTTCACCGAGGTACTGGGCAAGTGCGATAATCGCCTCTTTAGCATTGGCAGAACCTGTCATGATAATCTCTTTTGCAGGCGCACCGATGATGGCATTTGCCCATGCCCATCCACGGTCTCTGTCATCTATCATCTGTACTTCATCAATGACACAAACATCCACATCGACTTCAAAGTTAAGCATCTCTATGGTGGAACTAATGTGGGTTGCTTCATCGTCTATAATCTGCTCTTCACCTGTGATGAGTGAGCTATCTACTCCTTGAGATTTAAGGGTTTCATAGCCTTCAAGAGCAAGTAAACGTAGGGGTGCGAGGTAGTAACCTGTGTCAGATTTTTGGAGCTTTTGCATGGCTTGGTAGGTCTTTCCGCTGTTCGTTGGACCGATGTGCAAGATAAGTTTTCTTCGCATTTCACGTGCCAAAGGAAAAAGGTTTTTAAAGTCACGAATGGTACGGACAAGGAGCTGTTGTCTTTGGCGTTTGACAAGTTGTTCTTGAATGTTATAGATAAAAATCCGTGTTGTTTTTCTGATAATTTTTGGTGAAATTATCAGTGAGGGTGGGAGGAGTTCTAAAAGGTACTCATACACTTTTTGGTGTAAGACTTCGTCTGTAAAATGCAGGAGTTGTGCATAGCGTCCACACTCTTTTACAAGGGCTTCAAGCGAAAGAAAAAACTCTTCTTGGCGTTGTTTTTTTGCCTCTGCTAATGCCTCTTCAAAGTTAAATCGCTCTGCATTCCAAATATGCCCTAAAACAGTATCGAGTTCTAAGTGTAGCTCAAGGCTAAAGCTAAGTGCTTGTTCTGAGTAGGGGAGGGTTAAATGCTCTTGCGTTTGGAGGAGGAGTTCTTTGTCATGGAGTTCTAACTTTTCTATGGGCATCTTTTTTTGGATGATACTTTGCAGTAGGGTATGGTTGAGAAGCGGATAGTTTAGATTTGTTTTGGGTGGATTGGCTCTGAGGGCTGTTGTGATTTGCTGGGTTGTTAAGTAAGGGTGTGGCACTTTAAGCGAAGATATAAAGGTATTAATCTTTGCTTGATTTTGTGCAATGACTGCAAGTTTATCCTCTGTAATGCTACTGACAAGTGCCTCAAAATCGCCCTCTTGGAGTGTTGCATAACTGTAAGGTTTTGTGTTGAGTGTCATAATCTTGTGAAAAAACTGGTCATAGACTTTGTACTCCAAAGAAGCATTAAACTCCAAAGAGTCATCAATGTCAAAAACACCTTCTAAAGCTTTTTCTAAAAGCTCTTTTTTTTCTAAAAAGCGGATATGTTGGAGTTTTGATTCTACTTTTTGATGGGTAATCTTTTTGTTTTTTGTGGTACTAAACGCTTGCAAGAGTTGTGTTGCTTCTGCTTGTGTGACCTCAAGTTCTTCTAAAATGATTTCAAGTTGATTACTCAAATGAGGTGTGATGTGCTTGGGAGTATCTGAGGGGTAAATCTCTTGATTTGCTGCAAAAAAGTTTAAAATATCTTGTTTGTAGCCTGCATCTGGTTCACTCCAAACCATACGGATAGTTTTAATCATCAGTTTTTTGTTGGGTTCTATGTCGTAAATGCCAAGGGTAGCAAAGAGTTCGCTGAGTGTTTGAGAGCTTACTCTTTGTATGCCCACATCAAAAGGGTCGCCATCAAAGTACTCTTTGATTCTTTGGTTTATTTTACTGTTTTTTTTATTTTTTTTAGCCATATGCAATTATATTATAATTTTTATGATAAAATTGTTTAAATAATTAAAAGGATGTGAGATGGGATTTTTTTCAGGATGTTCACAGGAACAAGAGCATATTCGCCATTTAGAGGCTAAAAACAAAAATCTTGAGGCAGAAGTAGAGCGTTTACAAGGTGAGCTTTATGCAGCTAGCAATCAAACGAATGAAGCTGTAATGACTGAAGAAGATAAGGCAAAAGAGGAGATAATCCAACTTTTACTCAAATCATACAAAAGTGGTGTTACATTTACACGCACGATTATGGAAACATCTGTAGAACAACTTGTTATTGCAAGTGAGACAAATGAAAAAACAGCTGCTCGCATAGATACAGTACAATCAGATTCTCAAGCGATTAATGAGTCTATAGATATGATAGCACAAGAAGCAGATAACTTAAACAATGGTGCAAGTTCACTCAACGATAGTGTTTCTTCTATTGGCGATATCATTAACCTGATTAAAGACATCTCTGACCAAACAAATCTTCTTGCACTCAATGCAGCCATAGAAGCAGCACGTGCAGGTGAACATGGACGTGGTTTTGCCGTAGTTGCTGATGAAGTACGTAAACTTGCAGAACGCACGCAAAAAGCAACAAATGAAGTAGAAATAAGCATCGGACAACTCAAACAAAATACTTCTGAGATTCAAGATGTTGCTGAAATGTTTCGAGAAAACACAGAGAGTATGAATGGTAAACTGAGTTCTTTCTTTGAAGAGTTAGAACATGTTATCAACAACTCACATACGATTTCTAACTTAACAGAAAACATTTCCAATGAGATTGGAGTAGGGACTGGGAAACTAGACCATATCTTGTTTAAACTCTTAGCCTATGAAGCATTTATAGAAGGCAAAGAGAGTACGATGGTAGATGAAAACTCTTGTCGTTTTGGTCACTGGTTCACTACCAACAAAGAAAAAATCAAAGATGACACAAAAGCAATCTCTTCGTTAAATTCTCATCATGCTATCGTTCACCAAGAAGCAAAACATGCTGTGAAACTGTGGAGTGAAGGAAACTACATGAAAGCCATAGAAGTGATGGCGAAAGTAGAAAACTCAAGTGAAGTTGGGTTTGAAGAAATTTACAATAGCTTTATAAATCATAGACAATAAAAAAGAGTATGACTTATCCTGATGAGTGGACGCAAAAAGAGTTTTTGCTTCAGAAAAAAAAGCTTGAAAAAGAGGGTGTGGATGTCGTTTTAGTCGATACTATCCTCTCTCCTATAGATAAAGCAGAGACTGTGACCTATAATCCTTTTGCACTCAAAGAGTATAAAAATGGCTCTGTCTTTGTCTTTTACTGTGACACAGGTAAAGCATCACTCAATCGTCTCAAAGAGTATAAAGCAAAATTTCCAGAGTATATCTGCATATCACTCAAGGGTGGTAGAGGCTACTGGCGAACAAATATGATGGTACTTGATGAAGAAAATAATAGCAGAATTTAGAGAGTGTTTAGCACAAGAGCGTTTTTATGATGCCCATGAAGCACTTGAAGTCAGTTGGTTTCCGAGAAGATTTGAAGACTCAAATGAAGTGCGTTTACTCAAAGGCTTTATCAATGCCTCTGTAAGTTTTGAGCTTTTGAAACGCGGACGCGAAAAACAGAGTCAAAAAGTGTGGTTAAATTATCTCAAGTATCGACAACTCCTTTTTAAGGTAGATTCTCCATATTTGAATGATTATTATCTCCTTTCTCTTTATATAGAAAAAATAAATGATTAATTTTCTCTAAGTTGACTGTTTTTTTGCTATACTTTCATTAATAATTTAGAAAAAGCAGCGGAGAAGAAAATGACATATGGCGAATATCATTATGCAGTAAAGTATGATATGCGACTTGTGAATGGCGAGTGGGTGGTCAGTAAACCAAACATTAGTATCCCAAATAAAATGTCAAAAGAAGAAGCAAGTATCTACTACAATAAAAAATTTAAAGCCTATTGGGAAGCCAATCCTCCTAAAAAATCTTAATACAATCTTAAAATAAGCAAACTTTAATGACAATTTCTGTAAAGTTCCGTGTCTATAACTCTCTAAATTTTTTAGTGAGTTACATTCTACTGGAAAAATACTATAAAGGAATTGTATGCCTACAATCAATCAACTGATTCGTAAAGAGCGTAAACGTGTGATTAAAAAATCAAAATCACCAGCTCTTAACTCATGTCCACAGCGTCGTGGTGTTTGTACTCGTGTTTACACAACTACACCAAAAAAACCTAACTCGGCTTTAAGAAAAGTTGCAAAAGTTAGATTAACATCTGGTTTTGAAGTAATTTCATATATCGGTGGTGAAGGTCATAACCTTCAAGAACACTCTATCGTTCTTGTTCGTGGTGGTCGTATTAAAGATTTACCGGGTGTAAAATATCACATCGTTCGTGGTGCTTTAGATACTGCTGGTGTTGCTAACCGTATGGTTGCTCGTTCTAAATACGGAACTAAACGCCCTAAAAAATAGTCCTTTTTAAAAGGTAATCACACACACTTACGCTTTAGCGACGGTGGTGTCGGCGTTTAGCGCCAGATATTCAATAGCTACAGGATTAATCTTTAGTGATTAATTTTGAGTAAATTTGAAGATACAAATTGAAGAAGAAGGAAACTTAAAATGAGAAGAAGAAAAGCTCCCACTCGTCCAGTTATGCCAGATCCAGTTTATGGAAGTAAGATACTGACGAAATTTATAAATAAAGTTATGTTAGATGGTAAAAAATCTATAGCTGAAAA